>NZ_QOKX01000005.1:0-449694 GCF_013319255.1 Pseudoalteromonas sp. JC28
TCTCTCAAGTGGTGAAAGAATGAACACAATACACGTCCTGCATCCGCCACTTTCTCTCAAGTGGTGAAATAAAGAGATAAACAAGCCGACGAAAGTCGGTTTTTTTGTGTCTAATATCCATGTAGGAGCAGGTTTACCCTGCGATCTTTTACGAAAGTTAAATATGACGACGCTCGGAGGTTCACTCTCCACAATACACGTCCTGCATCCGCCACTTTTCCTCAAGTGGTGAAAGAATGAAGGTAAAAACAGGCGGTCGGAGGTTCACTCTCCACAATACACGTCCTGCATCCGCCACTTTCTCTCAAGTGGTGAAATAAAGAGATAAACAAGCCGACGAAAGTCGGTTTTTTTGTGTCTAATATCCATGTAGGAGCAGGTTTACCCTGCGATCTTTTACAAAAGTTGTATATGACGACGCTCGGAGGTTCACTCTCCACAACATACGTCCTGCATCCGCCACTTTTCCTCAATTGGTGAAATAAAGAGATAAACAAGCCGACGAAAGTCGGTTTTTTTGTGCTTAAATGTATCGTGTAGGAGCAGGTTTACCCTGCGATCTTTTATGAAAGTTGAATATGACGACGGTCGGAGGTTCACTCTCCACAACACACCTCCTGCGTCCGCCACTTTTCCTCAAGTGGTGAAATAAAGAGGTAAACAAGCCGACGAAAGTCGGTTTTTTTGTGTCTAATATCCATGTAGGAGCAGGTTTACCCTGCGATCTTTTACGAAAGTTAAATATGACGACGCTCGGAGGTTCACTACTGCATGATTAAACTCCCGAAATACTTTTCATTTTTTTTCTGACTGATACCCTAATCGCGTATTTATTTAGAGAAAGCGTTATATGTTTCAATCACTCAGAATTTTATTACTACTTGTTTTTTGTTGTGTTCCTTTAACTGTTGAAGCGCTTACATTAGGTGCTGAGCGCGCAGAAGAGTATTTACCTGTGTTAAAAGGTAAGCGCGTCGGATTAATCGTAAACCAAACATCCCGCATTGACGACCAACATCTAGTTGATTACTTACTTAATAAAGAAGTGGATGTTAAAAAGGTCTTTGCACCGGAACATGGTTTTCGTGGTAATTATGATGCGGGTGCTAAAGTAGATGATGCAACAGATGTGAAAACTGGGCTACCAATCATTTCGCTTTATGGTAGTAATAAAAAGCCAAGGCCTGAGCAGCTCAAAGATATCGATGTGCTTATTTTTGATATTCAAGATGTGGGGTTGCGCTTTTATACATACATCAGCACTATGCACCTCGCGATGGAAGCCGCAGCCGATGCAAATATTGAATTTTGGGTTTTTGATAGGCCAAATCCAAATATCGCATATGTTGATGGCCCATTATTAGAAAAACCATTTCAATCTTTTGTTGGTATGCATCCCATTCCCGTATTGCATGGCATGACTGTTGGCGAACTGGCGACTATGATTAAAGGAGAAGGGTGGTTAACCTCGCTTACAGCGCCACAGTTACGTGTATTTCCAATGCGAAATTATAGCGGTGCCACCGAATACAGATTGCCGATACCACCAAGTCCTAACCTACCAAACCAACAAGCAATCTACTTGTATCCATCTTTGTGCTTTTTTGAAGCGACACCTATTTCTGTTGGTCGTGGAACGGATTTTCCATTTCAAGTTTTTGGCTATCCAGATCCTAAATTGGGTGAGTTTCAGTTCACTCCCCGACCAGTACTAGGTGCGGCTTCCAATCCTAAATTAAATGGTGTGACTGCGTTTGGACAGGATTTAAGAAACAGCAATGTACGAGGTTTTGATCTAACTTGGTTTGTTGCTGCATATGCACAGTTCAAACACGAGAATAAAGCGTTTTTTCAGTCCCCCGATTTTCTCGATAAGCTTGCAGGCACGGACAAAATCCGCAAAGCCATTGAATCTGGCCAATCGGCATCAGAGCTGAGAAAACTGTGGCAGCAGGATGTACAAGATTTTTTAAAGCAGCGGAAAAAGTATTTATTATACCCGAGACTGTAACGGGTTTTTGCTAGAGGTAAACGGCAGCACGAGTCTGCCGTGAGTGGCTTAAGTCTTACTCGCTACGCAATACTTGCATGTTTTCATTGGCCTTATCCACGCGTTTTTGCCAATGCAGGTTTGATTGTGCAAGTGCCGTGAATAAAACGTCAATAAGGTAGGCTTGAGAAGTACGAGACAGCATACCTGAATGCTTAAGTGGCTCCCCTTCATTGATGCAATATAGTATCGCATCTACCATTTCCGCGAGTGAGTGGCTACCATAACGTGAAATGGCAAGACATTTACAGCCATTATCCAGAGCTTGATTAGTCAAGGTTAGCAAGCTCTTGCTGGTTCCTGTATTGCTGATCACAATAAAAAGATCGTCTTTCCCCATCGTTGCAATAAAGCTAGAGGCACTGATTTCATCGACCTGAGCAATTGCCGGAATACCAAGCTTTTGGAGTTTCCAAGTTAAATCTTGGGCCATAGTGAAGGTACTACCAAGTGCACATACGATGACTTTTCGTGCGTTTTTCACCAACTGAATTGCGTTCTCAAACTGTTTTGCTGAGTTAAGTTTTCGAGTTTCGGAAATAACATTTTGCTGTTTTAGTTGTAATTTATCTGCGATTAACTCGATTGAGTCATTACTGGAAATTAACTCATCAATTGCTGCGCTGGTATCTGTTTGCTCGTTGAGCGCATCAACGACGGCAAGTTTAAATGCTGGAAATCCTTTATACCCCAGCTTTTGGGCAAATTTTACGACGCTAGATTGGCTGACACCGGCTTCGCGTGCCAGCTCAACGGAGGAAAGCGCACGGATTTTATCGCCCGAGTTCAAGGTAAAGTCAGCAAGCTTTGCTTCACTATTTGAGAGTGATGGACGAAGTGCTTTTATTTTGACAAATGTAGACATACGATACTCAATCCGAACTAAATTAATCTGTCCATATTATAGGTTCAATTGGAACGTTACGATAGACCAAAAAGGAATATCATTGCACAAAACACACTCATTGTACCAGTATTGGGGTTAAATGTTGACTTAAATTTAATTTAGTCGCAAAGACTTGGTGTTTTAAACCGCTTAACTTAAGCTAAGTGTTTTGAATTTATAGACTAAACTATATGGCTTGGTACTCGATTTTGCCACCTTTGATTGCGATTGCAGTCGTGTTTTGGCGTAAAGAAGTGATTATCGCTTTGATTTTAGCGTTAGTTTCTTCCGAATTTTTATTGGCTGTACATGGCCAGCAGTCGCTAGTTGCTGGCACATTTGTAGGCAGTATCGAACGTGTTATTGAGGTTGCGACATCGGCAGGTAACAGCCGGATCTTGATTTTTAGCATTGTGATCGGTGCATTGCTTGCCTTCATCCGAGAGTCAGGTGGGGTTGCTGCAACGGTGAATATGCTGCTTAATCGAGGCGTCGCTAAGAGTAAGCGTCAGGTTGGCTTACTGACCATGTTTACTGGCACGGCTGTGTTTATCGAATCAAATATGAGTGTACTAACTTCTGGTATTGTTGCGAGGGGACTATTTGATAAGTTCAAAATGAGTCGGGCTCGTTTGGCTTATATCATCGATAGTACTAGCGCTCCTGTATGTATTTTGATTTTGCTTAATGGTTGGGGTGCTTATGTGCTTGGATTGCTGAGTAACTACGAACTTGAGCAGTCGGCAGTGAGTATTTTATGGGGTAGTGTCGCGTTTAATTTTTATGCGATTATTGCACTGTTAATTGTTCTCTATACGATTGTCTTTGATAAAGTTCATGGACCGATGAGGGCCGCAGAGCAAGAGTTAAAGCACCATACAGCTGAAATAAGTAGTGGGCCAAGTGCCACCAAATCGCGTTATATGCTGATCCCTTTATTAACGCTGATTGTAAGTATGATTGGATTTATGTTTTGGACAGGCGATGGTGTATTGGCAAATGGTAGTGGTTCTAAGTCAGTACTTTATGCCACAATTTTAGCTTCAACCGTTGCGTACCTGCTGCTTTTAACTGGTAAGAGATTTAGTCATCACGAGCTAATGGATGTTGGCTTTAAGGGGATGGGGGAGCTGCTGCCATTGGTAAGCATTGTGTTACTCTCTTTGACTCTAGGTGCAAGTCTAAAAGAGTTGGGAACAGGGACTTTTGTTGCGTCTTTAGTTGGTGACTATCTGCCTATTTACTTGATAGTACCTGTACTCTTTATTACAGGTGCAATCATGTCATTTACAACTGGCACATCATGGGGCACCTTTGCCATATTAATACCGATTGGTGTGCCACTGATTCAAGCGCTTGGCTTGCCGCCGTCGCTTGTGCTTGGTGCTATTTTAAGCGGTGGTATATTTGGCGATCACTGCTCGCCTATCTCTGATACCAGCGCGGTATCGGCACTGGCATCAGGGTGTGACCTACTGACTCATGTTAAAACCCAATTACCCTATGCACTGGTGGGGGGCGTATTAGCTATTATCTGCTTCTTTATTGCCAGCCTTATTATGATTTAAGAGCGCCTGTTAGGGGCAAGCCAAAACTTGGTTGTGCCCCGTACTTTCAATAGCAATAATTTGTCCGTTGTTGGCGGTCGACAGTGCTAGCATAACTGGCGTATTAAAATTAATGACACTGGTTTTTGGTTGCGGCATGGCGCTAAGTAAGCTCTGTTTTAACTCGATGAGGGTATGGGTATTACACTCTTCAATTAACCAAGCATCATCGTTAATTGCAACGAGTCGACCGTAACGCTGTTCTTGAACTTGTTGTTGCGCAGCCTCAAATCTAGCATCCAGCACTTTTTTCTGTTCATCTATACGGGCAAGATACTGGCCTTGCTGTAGCTCATGCGTTTCGATGTGTTGAAAATCTCCATAACTGACTAAATGAGCATTTGAGTTATATTCTTTATCAATATCAAAATGTTGATTTTGATACCATAAGGTGAAAAGTAAAGCGACTGAACAAGTAACCGCGCTCCACTGCCAAGTTTCTATACGACCCAAATAATGATGGGCAAAGCTAACTAGTCGCACCTTGATGCGAGTAGCCAAAGTTAACGGTTTTTCCTGCTTGTTAGCTTGGTAAGCCGCTTTTAACTTGGCGTCAAATTTGTCTAAATTACTCATGATCTTCACCCACTTGAGACTTTAGAGTCTCTTTTGCGTATCTAATTCGAGTTTTTACAGTCTCTTGTGTGGCCCCTACAATTTGTGCTATTTCAGCTAAGCTGAACCCTTCTAACTGTAAGCTTAGCGCCTCTTTTTGTAATAAAGGAAGTGTAGCAATTTGCTGGTATAGCCACTGTTCCTCCGATGTTTTTGTGAACTCATTGGAGTTGGTCATACCTACTTTACTATCTGTCAACTCAGAGAGTTTACCTGACGCCCTGATTGAATCGATTAGCAAGTTACGTGCAATGTGAAACAAGTAAGCCTTGGGGTGACCCTGTTGTCGATAAGCGCTTTTCTTTTCGATGACTTTTAGCCATGTTTTTTGACATATATCTTCTGCCGACGCCGCCTGTGTTTGTGTTTTTAGAAAGTGAAATAAATCACCTTGATAGCGCTCAATGACTTGCTCTAGGTATTTTACTTTACCCGTCGTCGCATATTCATAAAGCGGATCTTCTACGTTGCTGGTGGCGCGAGCACGCCACATTTTCAAGCTACTCAGCATAGGCAATCCTAAGTCTCAAGGGTCAACAGACCCTAATATCAATAAGCTAAATTAACCTGAGCTTCGGATAATTAATGCCTTTCTAGCAGCCAGTTTTAGCGCTAACTGCGTTGAATTCACTTCCAATAGCCAGCTATTGGTGCATAAATTCGCCTTGTTATCCCTAAAACTGTCAGGCTAGATAAGGGGATAATTTAATGTGGTATTAAAAACAATGAGTTAGCTCATTCCTTATCCAAACCTCAGGTTAAATTAAGAAGTTTACTTCGTGACTCAGCGACTCAAATTGATTACGTATCAATGGCTGTTATTTTTCCAGTGTAAACTCTAATACAACGCGCTGAGCGTATTGCGGCTGCGGCTTTCCATCAACAATAAGTGGTCTATACTTCCATTTCCTGAGTGCTCTGACAGCAGCCTGATCAAATACTCTTTTAGGCTCCGCATTCGTCACTTTAACATCAATCACTTCGCCTTGTGGAGAAATGGCAAACTCCATTTCTACCCAGCCTTCCACTCCATCTCTAGCAGCCGCGGGCGGATAGTTAGGGTTGCTTCTAACAAGTGGAGTCGCTTGCCCATCGGTGGAGAATTGCAGCGTCATTGTGTTAGTAAACTTACCTAAATCTACGCTAGGTGTCTCGCTACTAATTTGTAGATTATCTCCTGTATCAACGATATTTTCAGTCGGTCTAACTGGGGCCGTTATTGGTTTTGGTGGTTCTGGCATTACCCTTTTTTCTTCGACTGGAGAGTCCTCTCTATCCGTTGCAATAGTAAGATCAAATACTTCTATGTCGACAATGGGGGGAGTGAGTTCCTGAGAAACTAAGTTTTGCATAAAGCCAAAGGTGGCAAAAGTAATAATAACTGCGCCAACAAGCGATAGTGCGAGTTTTGGAATTGCTGAATTAGGCTGTTGAAGAGTGGCTAATGTCGTCATGATTTTATCCCTGTTATATTGTTTTCGTATATAAAACGTTTGGGTAACTGAAACGGGGTGAAAGTTTTTAGATTTTTTTGATATGTATCTTGGTTTGGCTACAGGCCATGGATTACAATGCACGAAGAGCAGAGCACATTATTTAATTTTTCGTGATCATAGGTAGTTATGAAGTTAGTTGAGATCAATAAAGCGCGTTATCGCAAACATTTAAATCAAGTAATTATTGCTTGCGTTGTGGCGCTAGCACTCGGTAGTTTAGGGATTGCTCAGTTATTGATCCAATTATTTCCTGATGTAGATGGTAGCCATTTTCATTGGAATCTAACTGGTGTAGTAGTGACCTGCATCGTCATTGGGCTCGTGCTCAAAAAGCATAAAGCGCATCCCTTTATGACTGAAGTCAGTTATGTGTGGGACTTAAAGCAATCATTGAACAAAATCACCCGTAAAATGGCGAAGTTAAAACAGGCTGCGCAGCAGGGGGATGTGGACGCGATGACGGCGATTCAGTATAGCTATGCGGGATCTCGTCAGCTATGGCAATTGGATGACAACACCGTAACGATGGATGATTTGGCGATGTGGCAAGCAGAGCTGGATTCACTGGCTAGCAAGTATCAAGTTGAAATAAAAGCAGAAAACTATAAAGAAACGATATTGAAACAGTACTAACAAAGCGGCTTGTTTCGGCGTTAAACTTTTTCACAATTTTTAATGTGACACTAATGTGTCAGAACGGTAATATAACAGTCAAATTTTCTATTAAAGGAACACTTTGAACTGTGCTATTGCATCATCGGTTTCACCAGTTCGGCTGGTTGGTTCTTATCAACTCTCTTTGCTCAATCTTAATTACCATAAATGTTGTAAATACCAACCCTGTTGATTATCAAGGACTGACATTATTTTACGTTTCCGTATCAACGTGGAGCCATATGGCTTTACTCACAGCGTTAGTGAGTATTGTTGCTATGCCTTTAGTATGGTTACAGTCAAATAAAGTGAGATCCGTATGCTTTGCTTTATTTTATGCATTGTTTTTCGTAGCACTTATTGCAAATAGCTTGTGCTTTGAGCTTTACAAGTTTCATATTAACGGTGTTATTGTCGATATGCTGCTTGCAGGCCAAGTCATTGAGTTCTCGCCAATTGCATGGGCTCAAGCGGTAGCCATTTTTGTTATGATATTTGCTTTCCAGTTTTACCTGTTAACGTGGTTAAGTAAGCCCCGAGCCGTAATGCAGCTGCGCTTTGGTCGAAAGTTCACTAGCGTAACCATTATTGCCCTGTTGGCGAGCAATACAATTCATGCTTGGGCAAGTGCGACGGTATATCAACCGATCACAGGATTCAGTAAGTATTTACCCCTCTACAAACCTGCAACAGCAAACTCTTTTTTGCGTAAATATGATTTGCTAGATGAGGCTGCATTGGCGCAGCAGAAATCAATGTCTTTAACACAAGGGCAATTTAACTATCCTTTACAACCTATTGAAGTAGAGTCAGTTAAAAAGCCTCTTGATATTGTTTTTGTGGTACTGGATTCATGGCGGTATGATGCTTTCACGGCACAAGTTACTCCCAATATTTGGCGGTTCTCACAACAAGGTGTGGTCTTCAATCAACACTTCTCTACTGGAAATTCTACACGAACAGGGATCACCGGACTGTTTTATGGTTTGCCAGGCACTGCTTGGCAGGATATTTACAACAATCGAGTTACGCCATTATTGATGGATAGAATGCGCGATTTGGGTTATCAATTTGGGGTATTTTCGTCTGCACAACTTGTTCGCCCTGAGTTTAATGAAACCGTGTTTGCTCGCATTAAGGGGCTAAAAACGCATACAAAAGGTGATGACGTATTAGCTAGGGATGAGCAGATCACCAAAAATTGGGTTAAATGGTATGCTAATAAAGATCCAAACCAGCCGTCTTTCAGTTTTCTCTTTTATGATGCAATCCATGGCTACGCAGTTCCTGAGGGTTACCATGCCGGGTTTGGGCCAATGCACGGCCCCATTAACCATATGTTATTGGACAACGATTATGATAGAGAACCAATTTTAAATCGTTATCTTACCAGTACACACTTTGTAGATAGTCTTGCTGCATCGGTATTAGCGCAGCTTGATATAGAAAATACACTGGTGATTATCACATCAGATCATGGTGAAGAGCTTAATGACAACAAGCTTAATTACTGGGGACACAATAGTAATTTTACTGAGCCGCAGATAAAGGTGCCATTTATTGTTGTAGGACCAAAAAGCGAAAAGTGGCAGCATTGGCAAGCCTCAAATGTGGTAACCAGTCACTTAGACGTCGTGCCGACGTTGATGAATGAGTACTTAGGGGTTAAAAACACACTTGAAGATTATAGTACGGGTTATAACTTAACCGGAACAGTTAAAAAGAGAAACTGGCTATTACTCAGTAGCTACAATAAATATGCGATTGTGAGTAAGCAGCAAATTGTTGAAGTCTCGCCCATGGGAACTTATGAGATGCTCGATGAAACTAACCAGCCAGCTGAGCAAGAGCCAAACTTTGAATATATTCAAGAGGCAATGCAGCAGATAAGCCACTTTCAGTAGATAAAAGAGGATTAGGTGTGCTGGCGGACTGTCGTGCTAACTTGAGCGGTATAACTAAGCGCTTAACGAGTAAAATTGAAAGGCGTTTTTCTTGTCTTTTTTAACCGTATACATGGCGACATCGGCACATTCGATTAATTGGCTTAGCTCAACCGCGTCTCTTGGGTAGCTTGCAATACCTATGCTCGCACCAACTCGCAGTGGAAGTAATTTCCCTTCTGACGTTTGCCAAATCATCTCGGTGTTTATCGCCCCTAACAGGTTTTCAGCGATGCGCTGCAATTTTTCATTTTTAGCGCAGTGCAAGGCAATCAAAAACTCATCACCTCCCCAACGACAAACCACGTCTTGTTCTCTCACCTGAGCACTAATTTGAGTGGCGATGTGTTTTAACATAGCGTCACCGGCGTTATGGCCATAAATATCATTGATTGGTTTAAACTCATCTAAATCAATAATAAATAAGCTAAACGGAGTTTCGTTATCTAACCACTCGTTGATCTTGATTTCAGTACCATGGCGATTGTAGAGGCCTGTTAGCTTATCGCGGTTAGCCTTTTTATTGAGTTCTTGAAACACAGTTTTTCTAAGCGTGATATCTGATAAAAACACCTGTAAATAGAATTGCCCGCTACTTTCCACTCTAAGCATGATGACACTCAGCCAAACAGGTTGTTCGGTCATGGGGTTAATAAACTCAAACTCTGACTGAGTTGGCTGGTTAAGCTCCAAGGTATGCTCCGTAAAGGTGTAGAGAATATCCGGAGTTTTGCAGTAGCGACCAAAACTTTCGGGAAAATATTCATCAAGGTCAATTGCCATGCCTGCCAGCAAATCACAAGCGGCATCATTAGCTAAGATCACTTCACCTTTGTCTTTTACCAGTAGGGTGGGAGAAGAGGAGCGCTCAAACATCAGCCTAAAGCGCTTCTCAAGTATTTCAATATCAGCTCGCAGTTGGCGCTCTTGCTCGAACATGGAAGCGGTTTTAGCAATAAGTTGATTGGTATTGCTCGCAATATCACCAATTTCACTTGATTCATGCCCCCTAGGCACGACTAAATCCAATGGTGTTCCAGGAATAACCCTAGCAATTTGACTACTTAAGTTACTCAGGGGTTTTGTAACTATAAAATGTGTAACAACGGTGAAGATGACTAAGATTGGGATGATGACAACCAACAAAGTTTGAACACTTGAACGGGCGATATCTCTAGCACTTTGCTCGATAAAAACGGAATTTGGTTGAATATAGATCTCACCAACAATTTCACTCAATAAAAACGGATGATTAAGCGAAATAATGGTCGCATTTTGCGATTTAAATCCTACACTTTGAGCGAGCCACTTATCCTCACTTTTTATTGCGGCCGAAGAGATAACGTCGTTACTGACTAGGCCATTAATAACTTCTACAGCAAGGTCTTTGTCATTGAGATAAGTGGCAATAGAGGAAGACGACGACACGGTTTGGCCAATTTGCCCAATAATAGTATTAGAACGCCGAAGTTCACGCTCAACAATATGGTCGTGATATAACTTAGCGTAAAGCATTGAAAAAATAAAAGTCGAGACAACAAGCACGAGTGCTAGCCGCACGATCAGCCCATATTTAGTCATCGATTTGATAAATTACCTTCACATCACCCGTCACAAAGTCTGCTGGAACATAGCCGATTGCATTTGGCGTATTTCTGATATTTTCAAGTATAGTCGACGGTGAGGAAAATGACTGTGGGGGAGAAACTTTGCCGCTGAACTTTATTCTTGACCAATAAGCATTGATTTGGCTTTCATTGCGTCCTGTCAGTGCCAAGAAAAAAGGACCTCTTAAAGGGTGTGATTTTTCGTAGTCATAGGTCACGGCCATATCGCCGTTGGGAAAGGCAACGTATTTTCCCATGTACATGTCGATGAGTTGGCGCTGCGATATTGACTCGATGGGGTTGTCTTTGTTAACTATGACGGCAATATCAGCTGTTGCTGAAATTGGGTAAGAAATCAGGAAGAAAACAGCAGTAAGTAACCTTTTCATCAGAACACCCAATTAAAGCTAAGTGTGAAGGTGTTAAAAGAAAGGTCGGGATCACTAAATTGCTCAGTATCGTGAAGGTAAAAAGCGCTGGGCAAATGGTCCGCTGATGTATGCTTCCAATTGAACTTTAGTGCTAACGTCGGGCTCAATTCGCGTCGCCAAGTTAGTGAGGTGCTATGCTGATCCAGTTGATAAAAACCAGAGTGCATGGAAGCAGCTTCGTATATTTGTATTAATTCAGGTAATGGGACGAGCGGACCGGGTTCTACACTTGGCTCATTATCGGACTTGGCAACTGAGTAGGTGAAAGACAAAGTGTTTAAATCGAAGCGCTTGCCTAGTGTGATATAAGCTGCTTTTAGGCGGTTGAGCACGCTGGAATTTGAATCCGTCAGCGATAATTCACTTTGTACCAACCACTTCGAATCATCATATCTCATACTGAGTGCGCTATAGGTGAAGCGCTTGTCGATAATATAAAGAGAGTCGATAAGCTCATTTTTGGTTGGCCAAACTTGTAGAGGAACTTGCGCGAGAGCCTCACGTAACTGCTTTTGCTGTTCATGCTCATTAGCTGCTTTTGTTGTTGTATAGTTGGCTCTAAACAGCCAATTTAACGTTTCGTACTGTACCGCTACACCCAAGATAGATTTAAGTTCTACATTCCAAAAAAACTTATAATCGCTGTAGATAGGCGATTCGGAGCGGCCCCAATATGCTTTGATGCTGGCGATGCCCTGATCAAGCGGTGCGCGATACTGCAAGTCAACGCCATCTAGGTTTTGGTGAGGAATAATAGAATAAAA
This sequence comes from Pseudoalteromonas sp. JC28, assembly GCF_013319255.1. Classification (NCBI taxonomy): domain Bacteria; kingdom Pseudomonadati; phylum Pseudomonadota; class Gammaproteobacteria; order Alteromonadales; family Pseudoalteromonadaceae; genus Pseudoalteromonas; species Pseudoalteromonas sp. JC28. The sequence goes on from NZ_QOKX01000005.1 coordinate 12,054, forward strand.
CTCGACAGGCGGATGTTCCATATCCATTGAATAGCCAATATCCCGATATTCAGTCATCAAAAATAGGTCTAACCCGGTGCGTCCGGCACGAAATTGCCAGTTCGAATTTAGGTTGTAGCGTAGAAAAGCCAGTTTTATTGCATTGTTGACTCGGTCATCGTGTTGCTCTTTTAATAGCAGTTGCCCAACAAACTCTACATTATCATTTGCATGCCACTCTGCCTGTAGGCCCAAAGAAGAAAATGAAAAGTCGAGCTCATCTTTTTCCACACCGTGCGGATGTGAGATGGATTCTCTGATTTTGGCGGTATGGGAGTCTGTTTTAACCGCCTTGAGCGTAGCAAAGCCACTGAAATCAATGTCAGAGCCGTAGCTGAATGTGGTTAAAAATAGTAGGCAGATAAAAACAGAGCGCATGAGTTATAAATGTTTTCGCTTTCCTTTTTATATAGCCTAGTTCGAATTTTGACATTTACCAATGCGATGTCCGCCTTGGCCTTGTATAATGAACTTAGAGACACCATATCCCATGTATGGTAGCATATTGTTATATTATCACATTAGGCAAGATTAAGACGTGGCAGAAGTAAGAGCGAGAGTCGGGCTGAATGTAGGGCAGCATAGTAATATCCCTGCAGAAATAGTTTCTTTTTCAGGGCTAAAAGATGGCCAGGAACATGTTGCGCTGGTATTTAATAGCGCAGACAGTCAGCAGCAAATTCCCCTAATTCGTATGCACTCTGAGTGCTTAACCGGCGATGTCTTTCATTCTTCTCGTTGTGATTGTGGCGAACAGTTAAATGAATGTATTGAGGCGATGCATAAACAAGGCGGCATTTTGTTATATTTGCGCCAAGAAGGTCGTGGCATTGGCTTGTACAATAAAATCGATGCTTATGTATTGCAATCACAAGGGATGAACACCTACGAGGCAAACAACCACCTCGGCTTTGAAGATGACTTAAGAGATTTCTCTGATGCCGTGTTGATGCTTCAGGCGCTCGGATTAAACCACGTTAAGTTAATGACGAATAATCCAAGAAAGCTGAAGGCGTTGAGAAATGCGGGTATTACTGTCGATGAGGTAGTTGGCACTCAGGCGCATGTTAAGGCTGGGGTTTCTGGTAATGAACAGTATCTAAAAACCAAGATCCAACACGGTGCCCACATGCTGGATATCAAAAAGATATCAAAAGCTGATTAGCCGAAGCGTATATGCTTACTACAACAAGCCGACTAGATAAGTGCTTCGGTTGGCTTGTCATATCAAACATACTATTCTCATTACAACTCTCTCAAACTTAAGATGTCCAACATAGGTTATGGTAACCGTCAGTATTTGTTTAAAATATGCTAAAAAGCGCTGACAAATCCGCTTTTCATGCCTTTTCACTCGACGCGGTAATCAGTATAATCAAAGACGTTATAGCTTAAATTAAGTGGACTATGTCGACACCAATTAGAACATTCAAAGCAAGCATGGGCGTGCAGTGGCTAAAAGCCGGGTGGGCAATTTTCAAAACCCAGCCTATGACTTTCATGTTGATGTATATTTTCATGGCGGTAGTAAGTCTATTGCCCCTGTTCGCACCTATTTTTCATATCATCGCTGCCTTGTCTGGTCCTTTCTTAAGCGCTGGCTTCTACCTTGCAGTTATCAATAAACAGATCAATAAACCAATAAAGTTAGCTGATATTTTTGAGCCTTTTGCAGCAAAAGGCCGCCGATTACACTTGTTCCGAGTTGGTATTTATCAAATGGCAGGTGCGCTGTTGCTGACTATGGTTGCCGGTGTGCTATTCAGTGATGTGGCGACTGCGCTGGAGAGTGTTGGCCCAAATACCGATCCGAATGAACTTATCGGACTTATCGCGAGCAATATTAGTTTTGCCGAAGTTGCCGTATTTGTGATTGCACAATCGGTCATTATGATGGCCTTCGCTTTTGTCGTGCCACAGGTGTTTTTCCAAGGTGAAAAACGTATTTTTCACGCGATGAAGTGCTCGCTTGCCGCTTTTTATCATAATATGGCCGCGCTGAGTATTTACGGCCTGGTCGTCGCAGCGTTTATCGTTGCGTCTATACCGCTGTCGATGATCCCGGCGATTATTATCATGCCGGTCGCCATGATAGGCTTTTTTGTTTCTTTTCAAGCGATGTTTATGCCAATTATCGTTGAAAAGAAGGAAAATGATGAAAATGCTAACATCTCTCAGTCTGACTCAGGACGCTTTGACGCCTGATGGATGAACAAGAAGTTAAAAAGCTAAAAAACTATGCGGTTTGGTTATTGTCGAGACAAGAGTACTCTGAGTCTGGATTGACGCAAAAGCTACTGCAAAAAGGGGCTACAGCGGCAGTCGCGGAGCAATTGGTATCTTGGCTAAAGTCGCTCGATTACGTTAATGACGACCGCTATGCAGAGAGCTTTTTAAACCGCCAGATTGCAAAAGGACTTGGAGAAAAGCGTGTATTAATGGATGCAGGGCAAAAGGGTGTGAGCCGAGAGACTTTGCATACGCTAATCGCTGAGCGCGAAATTGATTGGTACATGCAAGCCGCAAAAACCTATGAAAAAAAGTACGGTCTTTGCGCACAACCGATAGAATATAAAGAAAAAACTAAGCGCGTACGTTACATGAGTTATCGTGGCTTTAGTTTTGATGAAATAGATTTTGCAATTGAAGCTGCAATGACTGCAGCAGAGCAAGAAGAAATAAAGGGTGAATGATCACATGCAGCATATGACTACCGCACAAATCAGGCAAAGCTTCTTAGATTTCTTTGCTAAACAACAGCACCAAGTGGTGCCTTCAAGCTCGTTAATTCCGGGTAATGATGCCACCTTACTGTTCACCAACGCTGGTATGGTGCAGTTTAAAGATGCCTTCTTGGGTGCGGAAAAACGCCCTTATACGCGAGCAACCAGTTCACAGCGCTGTGTTCGTGCTGGTGGTAAACATAATGACCTTGAAAACGTAGGTTATACCGCAAGGCACCACACTTTCTTCGAAATGCTAGGTAACTTTAGCTTTGGTGACTATTTTAAAACCGACGCAATAAAATTTGCTTGGGGTTTCCTTACGGATGTGATCAAGCTGCCAAAAGAAAAGCTACTAGTTACTATTTATCATGAAGACGACGAAGCATTTGATATCTGGTCAAAACAAGTTGGTGTTCCAGAAGACAGGATCATCCGTATTGCGACGGCGGATAACTTTTGGTCAATGGGCGACACGGGTCCTTGCGGTCCTTGCTCTGAAATCTTTTATGACCACGGCGAGCACATTTGGGGGGGACCTCCGGGCTCACCAGAAGAAGACGGCGATCGCTTCATTGAGATCTGGAACTTAGTATTCATGCAGTACAACCGTCATGCAGACGGCACAATGGAGCCGCTGCCAATGCAGTCGGTTGATACCGGCATGGGTCTTGAACGTATCTCGGCTATTATGCAAGGTGTGCACTCAAACTATGAGATTGACCTGTTCCAAGCGCTGATTAAAGCAGCTGCAAAAGTAACAGATGCACAAGATTTAGAAGATAAATCACTACGTGTGGTTGCTGACCACATTCGTTCGTGTGCGTTCCTTATTGCTGACGGCGTCATGCCATCGAATGAAGGTCGTGGTTACGTGCTACGTCGTATCATTCGTCGTGCAGTTCGTCACGGCAATAAACTCGGTGCAAAAGGGGCATTCTTCTATAAGTTAGTTGCCGCACTTGCTGAGCAAATGGGTGAAGCTTACCCAGAATTAGTGAAGCAACAAGCGATTATCGAAAAAGTACTACGTATTGAAGAAGATCAGTTTGGTAAAACACTAGACCGTGGTTTGACTATCCTAGAAGACAGCCTTGGAGGTATTGAAGGCGACGTTATTCCAGGCGATCTAGTGTTCAAACTGTATGACACTTACGGCTTCCCTGCAGACTTAACGGCAGATGTGGCGCGTGAGCGTTTTATGACGATTGACGAGCGTGGCTTCCAAGCATGCATGGAAGAACAGCGTAAAAAAGCACAAGCGGCTGGCAAGTTCGGTGCAGATTACAACGAGCGCTTGAAGTCTGATAAAAACACTGACTTTAAAGGCTATGATGCTGAGCACTATACCGGCACTGTGGTTGAAATCTTTAAAGACGGTCAACATACCAATACGTTAGAAGATGGTGAACAAGGTGTGGTTATCCTTGACCGCACGCCTTTCTATGCTGAGTCAGGCGGCCAAGTTGGTGATACGGGTGTACTAAAAGTGGCTAACGGCGAGTTTGTGGTTACTGACACGCAAAAGCTAGGTAATGCATTTGCACACCATGGTCATGTGGTTGGCCGTATTGGTGTTAACGATAAAGCCGATGCGCGTATTGACGCTGAGCGTCGCGAGCGAGTGAAGAAAAACCATACTGCAACGCACTTGGTGCACAAAGCACTGCGCGATTTGTTGGGTGACCATGTTACTCAAAAAGGTTCATTGGTACTGCCGGATCGTCTTCGTTTCGACTTTTCACATTTTGAAGGCGTCACTAAAGCGCAGTTGCAGCAAGTAGAAGATGCAGTGAACGCAGAGATCCGTCGTAACTTTGCTCTGCAAACTGAGTTGATGGATATCGATGCTGCCAAAGATAAAGGTGCGATGGCGCTCTTTGGTGAAAAGTACGATGATGAAGTTCGAGTCGTTTCAATTGGTGGGTACTCAATCGAGCTTTGTGGTGGTACACACGTGAAGCGCGCTGGTGATATTGGTCTCTTCAAGATTGTATCAGAAGGCGGTATCGCAGCGGGTGTTCGTCGTATCGAAGCGGTAACAGGTGCTGATGCTATCGCTTATGTTAATGAGCAAGAGCAAGTGCTTTCTGAAATTGCGGCTTTGGTTAAGGGTGATACCTCATCAGTGCTAGAAAAAGTATCTGCGCTACTTGAAAAGTCAAAAGGCCTTGAAAAGCAAGTTGCTCAACTAAATGACAAACTAGCAAGTGCTGCGGGTGCAACGCTACTTGACTCTGTAACCGAAGTGAATGGGATTAAATTACTCGTAGCGAACGTTGCAGGAGCTGAGTCTAAAGCACTACGTGGCATGGTCGATGACCTGAAGAACAAGATTGGCTCAGGTGTCATCGCGCTAGGTGTAGCAAATGGCGATAAAGTAAGCCTAATCGCTGGCGTAACGAAAGACTTAGTTGGTCAGGTAAAAGCAGGTGAGCTAGTTAATCACATGGCTTCTCAAGTCGGTGGTAAAGGTGGCGGTCGTCCTGATATGGCGCAAGCTGGTGGTTCACAACCAGAAAACCTAGACGCAGCACTAAACAGTGTTCCAACTTGGTTAAATGAAGTAACGCAGTAATCAGCAAGTGGCGCTGATTGTACAAAAGTTTGGCGGCACCTCGGTAGGTTCGGTAGAGCGTATTGAGGCGGTTGCCGAACACGTTATCAAAACACAACAACAAGGCCACCAAGTGGTGGTCGTGTTGTCTGCAATGTCAGGCGAGACAAATCGTCTCATTTCCCTTGCCCAACAAATCGATGCACGTCCGAGTTCTCGTGAGCTAGATGTATTGATCACCACCGGCGAACAAGTTTCTATTGCGTTATTGGCGATGGCCATCATTAAGCGTGGGCATTCTGCCGTGAGCTTACTTGCCGATCAGGTTGGTATTAAAACCGATAACATGTTCTCTAAAGCGCGGATCACAGAAATAGACACGACCCGCTTAAAGCAAGAGCTTGAGCATAACCGAATAACCATTATTGCCGGATTTCAAGGGCGCGATGAAGAAGGCAATATCACCACGTTGGGGCGTGGTGGTACAGATACCTCAGCAGTTGAAATCGCAGGGGCTTTGCAAGCAGACGAATGTCAGATATATACTGATGTCGATGGCGTTTATACTACCGATCCGCGCATAGAGCCAAATGCAAGGCGTTTATCACATATTACTTTTCCTGAGATGTTGGAGCTGGCCAGTGTGGGCGCTAAAGTTTTGCAGATCCGTTCGGTTGAAGCGGCTGGTCGATATAATGTACCACTGCGTGTACTTTCTTCGTTTTCTCCTGACAACGGCACCTTAATTAGCTATGAGGAAGGTAAGATGAAAAATACTAAAGTGGTCTCTGGGGTAGCGAGTGTCAAAGACGAAGCGCTTATCTTAGTTAACAATGTAGATGCAAAACCTAGTAATCTAGCCAATATACTTTCTCTTCTTGGTGAGCATAATATCGAAGTCGATATGATTAACCATTTGAACCACAGTGAGAAAAAAATAGACTATGCTTTTACTGTGCACACAAATGATTGTATTCTGGCGGAAGAAGTTTTAGCGCAACATGCACAAAATTTAGGTGGCGCAACCGTAGAGGTTAATGCTAACGTGGCAAAAATCTCAGCGGTTGGCATCGGGATGAAATCTCATTCAGGTGTTGCTGGTCTCTTTTTTATGGCATTGGCCGAAGAAAATATTCACACTCTATTAGTATCTACATCAGAGATAAAAATCTCGGCACTGGTAGAAGAAAAATATTTAGAGCTAGCTGTACGGGCTTTACATGCCAAATTCGAATTGGAAAGTACTGAGTAAAAGAAGTTTTTGCTTACTTTTCTAGGAACTTTTATTTAAAATGGATTTGACGCGGAATCTTTTAAATTTTGGAATAACAGGAGCAAGAGAATGCTAATACTAACTCGTCGAGTAGGTGAAACCCTGATGATTGGTGATGAAGTGACTGTAACAGTACTAGGTGTTAAAGGTAACCAAGTACGTATTGGTGTAAATGCGCCTAAAGATGTTTCAGTTCACCGTGAAGAAATTTACATGCGAATTCAGGCTGAGAAATCTAGCCCGGGCAATATGTAATTGACCAAATATTGAATTACGATGTTAGTTAACATAGTTTGACTGGCATAAAAAAACCCCGCCACTGCGGGGTTTCTTATTTCTGGCTTTGCCCAGACAAAAAAGCAATCGCTTCTTCGTTAAGTCCAGATTTACTGATATAGCTCGGTTTGTTTTGGTGAAATACCAAAAAACCTCTACTCGTTTCAACGAGTTTATCTAAGTCGTCAAATGGGTAAGAAAATTCGGCATGTGTCGCTTTGGTGCTAATACCAGTTTTAGTGATTGAAACTTTGACGACATTGCCAGCAGCGCGAGAATACGACTGCCTTATCACCCACCAAGCTTTACGATAGTAGAAAGCGACGCATTCAACCACAGCCAATAGAATAAGAAAGTTCCCGACGTAGTGCTCCTGCAAACCGTAAATAGCAAACAGCCCCAGTGCAATTAGCAGTACAAGCAAGCCATATTTCGGTTTAACAGCAAGTCCATTGGCTTCAGATTCTTCAAAACACTCTCGATAATAGGCTTTATCTAACTTAAATTGGCTTTGAAAAGATAAATTTTCATTTTGTTCAAGGGAGGGCATAGACGTTCGTTGTGGCAAAAATTTCCCCTTATTATACCCATCTATATTGAAAAAGCTGTAATGCGAATAAATTGTTTGCAGTTCCCTTTTACTATATCCAGCGAAATACGCGTTATACAGCGTGACGTTTACGTAAGCGTTAACTTTTGGTCAGTCCAATTTACAATTTATCTTGCGTAATCAAAAATCCATTCTATATTCATTAAAATCACTGTATTAGTCGGCGCTATTTTGAATATTTTTCATATTTATTACGTTGGTTTTCCATATTTATTAGTGATTTCAAAGCTAACTTACTGATTGTTTATAAGTTAAGTGTTTTGGTAATACCAATTTACAATGCACTTTACAGTGGAACATTTTTTGTTATAAGGTGAATAAATATCTACAAAAAGTGAAGGTTTATACCAGTTCGTTAACATCGAACAGGAAAACCAAACAGCAAGTAAGGGGTAAAAATGGATATTGGAGCGCAGCTACTGCAAGCAGGAAATCTCATGCTGACCGGTATGGTTGGTGTTTTTGTTTTTCTGTCCATTTTGATTTTTGCGATGCGACTGTTGGCCAACTTTGCTGCTCAATTTAAAGAAGTAGAGCCAAGTACCACAAGATCAAAAACAACTAGAGCAACATCGTCACAGGGTGTGCCACAGGCACATATTGCAGCCATTAGCGCTGCCGTTGCAGCCTACAGAAAAAACAATTAATAGGGGTTTTGCATGTCACAGTTAAAGCTAACCGAATTAGTGCTGCGCGATGCGCATCAGTCATTACTCGCCACCAGAATGCGCTTGGAAGATATGCTTCCTATCGCTGAGAAGCTCGACAATATGGGCTACTGGTCTGTTGAATCATGGGGGGGAGCAACCTTCGACTCGTGTATTCGCTATTTAGGCGAAGATCCATGGGAGCGGATCCGTGCACTGAAAGCTGCAATGCCAAAAACCAAACAGCAAATGCTACTGCGTGGTCAGAATCTATTGGGCTATCGTCATTATGCTGATGATGTTGTCGAAAAGTTTGTTGAACGTGCCCACCATAACGGGGTAGATGTATTTAGAATATTCGATGCAATGAACGACGTGCGCAACTTAGAAACGGCTATTAAAGCGGCCATCAAAGTGGGCGCGCATGCGCAGGGCACGATTTCGTACACCGTAAGCCCTGTTCATACGCTGGAAATGTGGCTCACGCAGGCCAAGCAGCTCGAAGACTTAGGCTGTCATTCCATTTGTATCAAGGACATGGCTGGATTACTGAAACCCTATGATGCCGAAAAGTTAATCTCTGGGCTTAAAGCGTCCGTCTCTATTCCTATCGCAATGCAGTGCCATGCAACCACAGGGCTCAGTACTGCAACTTATCAAAAAGCCATAGATGCGGGTATCGATATGCTCGATACGGCGATTTCTTCGATGAGTATGACCTATGGCCATAGTGCAACAGAAACTATCGCGGCGATTGTGGAAGGTACAGAACGTGATACAGGGCTTGATTTACTGGAGCTAGAAGAGATCGCAGCCTATTTCCGTGAGGTGAGAAAGAAATATGCAGCTTTTGAGGGTAGCTTAAAAGGAGTAGATGGTCGTATTCTATCTGCACAAGTGCCTGGTGGCATGTTAACAAATATGGAAAATCAACTGCGAGAGCAAGGTGCAGGTGACAAGCTTGACGCAGTACTAAAAGAAATTCCAAGTGTGCGTAAAGAACTTGGCTACTTACCGCTGGTAACACCAACCTCACAGATTGTCGGGACGCAAGCGGTATTAAACGTACTTACTGGTGAGCGTTACAAGTCTATAACCAAAGAAACTGCTGGCGTGCTGAAAGGCGAATATGGAGCGACACCAGCGCAAGTCGACCAAGCTTTGCAACAACGCGTGCTTGAAGGCGCAGAGCCTATTACCTGCCGTCCTGCAGACTTAATTGAACCTGAGCTGGATAGTTTACAAAGCGAGTTAGTCGCGACGGCAAAAGAGGAGCAAATTACCTTAGCCGACGAGATTATTGATGATGTGCTTACCTATGCATTATTCCCGCAGATTGGCCTTAAATTCCTGAAAAATCGCAATAATCCAGATGCGTTTGAGCCAAAACCGACGCTTGTTGAAAGCAAAGAGCAAAAAGCTGCAGCGACGCCTGCTAAAGCCAAGTCATCAACTAGTGAGCGTTACAGCGTAAAAGTGGATGGCAAAGTATACGATGTGGTGGTTGCGCCGGGTGGAGAGTTACAAGAAGTACAAGTCAAAGACAGTGAGCTTATTCCTCAGTCAACCTCGGTAAGCTCCAGTGAAACTTTGAATGCGCCACTTGCTGGCAACATATTTAAGCTTATGGTGCGCGCAGGAGATGAGGTGCAAGAAGGCGATGTGGTACTCATCATGGAAGCCATGAAAATGGAAACCGAGGTGCGCGCAACACACAGTGGGCAAGTCGCGGAGCTACTCGTCTCTGAAGGCGACTCCGTCAGTGCTGGCGATGCCATCATGTCTTTAGCATAAGGATGTCGTGATGGAAGGGTTACTTAATTTATGGCAAGCAACAGGACTTGCCAACTTCACCGTGCCTGCACTTTGCATGATGGCTGTGGGCTGCGGACTTTTGTATCTTGCGATCGCCAAAGGCTTTGAGCCGTTGCTATTGGTGCCTATTGGCTTTGGTGCCATACTCACGAATATTCCTGTCGCTGGGCTTGCCGATCCTGGTGGGCTTTTATACTACGTGTATTACATCGGTATAGACAGCGGAGTATTCCCCTTACTGATCTTTATGGGGGTGGGTGCGATGACGGACTTTAGTGCTTTGATAGCTAACCCCAAGATGCTGTTGCTTGGTGCCGCAGCTCAATTTGGGATCTTTGCCACCTTGTTTGGGGCTATATTGCTGAACTATATTCCGGGCTTTGAATTTACCCTGCAAGACGCCTCTGCAATCGCCATTATTGGCGGTGCAGATGGTCCAACTGCGATATTCCTCGCGTCTAAGCTTGCACCAGAGTTACTAGGGGCAATTGCGGTGGCAGCCTATTCGTATATGGCGTTGGTGCCAATTATTCAACCACCAATCATGAAAGCACTCACGACGCAAGAAGAGCGCCAGATTGCGATGCCACAGCTACGCCATGTATCAAAAACCGAAAAAATCCTATTTCCTCTGGCGGTACTGGGCCTAACGATACTGTTTTTACCTGCTGCAACACCTTTGGTTGGTATGTTCTGTTTGGGTAACTTGATGAAAGAGTGCGGTGTAGTAGACCGTTTGAGTAAAACGGCGCAAAACGAGTTGATTAATATCACTACTATTTTCCTCGGGTTGGCGGTGGGCTCAAAGTTGGCAGCTGAGCAATTCTTAACGGTTGAGACGTTGGGGATTTTAGCGCTAGGTGCCGTGGCTTTTGGGATTGGTACCGCAGCAGGTGTATTAATGGCTAAAACCATGAATAGATTTAGTGATACCCCCATTAATCCGTTAGTTGGCGCTGCTGGGGTATCCGCAGTCCCGATGGCTGCGCGCGTGGTCAATAAGGTTGGCCTTGAAAGCAATCCGCATAATTTCTTGCTAATGCATGCGATGGGCCCCAATGTCGCGGGTGTATTAGGCAGTGCGGTTGCTGCTGGTATTTTGCTTGCACTGGTAGGCTAATTTACACTTCTCCAACCATTTGCGTGGCGATTTTAGGTTGCCGCGCATTTTTATTTCTGGACTTTATATTCTTGAACTTGATAGTCTTTCGTCACTTTTAATTAACACGAACAACTTCAGATGAAGTTTTTAGCTCCTTTCTTATTTTTGTTACCCTGTGTGACAGTTGCAACGGAAACATCGACTTTAGTGGTAACACCGATAGCAGAGCATGTTTATAAACATGAATCTTCGCTACACGTTGAACCTTGGGGGTTAGTGGCAGGCTCTGGGCTGATTGTGGTCGACGGTCAAGATGCTTACATTGTTGATACACCTTGGACCGAGCAAGACACAGAAGCACTGCTATTGTGGGCCGAGGACCGCAAGCTCAATATTAAAGGGGCGGTGGTCACGCATTATCATCAAGATGCAAGCGGTGGCCTAGCGGTATTAAATAAACATCAGATCCCAACCTATGCATCAGCCCAAACTAACCATCTATTAGCCCAAAAACACAGCGCTATCGCGTCACATAATTTGCCGCAAGCCTCAGCAGCGATAAAGTCAGGTGTCGTTGAAACCTATTACCCAGGTGCAGGACACTCGAAAGATAATATTGTCGTGTGGCTGCCACAATCTAAGATTTTATTCGCAGGATGCTTTGTGAAAAGTATGGCGAGTAAAAATTTAGGTAACTTGGAGGATGCTTCGGTTGATGAGTGGCAAGCGTCTATACACAAGGTATTGAGCCGATATCCGGAAGCAAACATGGTTATTCCAGGGCATGGTAAAGAAGGGGATTTATCTTTGTTGCGCCATACCGTTAAGCTAATCAAAATCGAGCAATCAAAAGGTAAATAAAGGACTGACATGAAATTTATTCCATTTCGTAATTTACGCTGTCCGGGTTTAGAAACTGCGCTGTGGTATTGTCGCTTGTTGTTTTTAACGGGTGTAGCCTTGATAGTGCTTGGGGTTATCAAAGAGGGGATTGCAATCTATCATTGGCTAATAGCCATGATAGAAAATGGCGACGCGCCAATAAAAGCAGCCTATATCTATGACTTAGATTTGCTTTCCCACCCAAACTTTCATTTGATCATTGTTGGAGTGGTGAAGATCTACTTCTCCTGTGGCCTCGCGATTAAACTAAAAACAATGTCCCATGAGCAGGCGTTACAAAAATAACGAATACCACGTAAAGGAGTCTCATAGAGGAGCTTCTCAGAGAAATTTCTTAGACCCTTTTACGCGGCAGAGCTACTATTTAAAAATTAATACTCCAGCTGTCCGCCATTTTGGATAAAGGCGACATATTCGTTCCAAACATCTTCAACACTTCGGCCCAAGATATGTTGAAATGCAGCATCAAATGACCAGGTATAGTTACCCATATCTTTCGCCGCTTTATTAAACTTGTAGATAAACTCAGAGTCGTGCTGTTGTTTGACGTAATGTAAGAAAAACCCAGTTGTGGTGTAGCCACTAAGCCAGCGTTTAGCGTTGATGATATCTGGTGAGCGTGACTTATGAAAACCAGCACCGATCCGCACGGCATCAGCTAGACCTTCGGTGTATGCCCAGTTTGCCTTGCCATCACCATAGCTGTCATGAGTCAGCGGCGAGTTATTGTAACCATGGGTGACTTCGTGGAATAAAATGCCGTCGATTTCATCACGGATCACGGCATCGTTGTTATTATTATCGCGATAAATACGTTCTAAGTGCGCAGTGCTAACGACGATAGTCATCTCACCTGAACCGTCTCGTCCCATCTTATAGGCAACGAAATCCTTACCCCAATGATCTTTGGCTCTCAACTCAAACTGCAATTTTCTAAAACGCTGGGATTCACTGGCGTCGCGGTATAGCACTTTTGCTACATCCACACAGCGTTCGGCCATGTGTGCAGCTGGGTTTGGTATGATCCGTTTAAATAATGCCGAGCCTTGTGTTTCAGGGTTTACATCAACAAAGTTTACTTCCGGACGTTGCCACGTGTCGTTTGGTGGTGTGCTATCGCTACTGACGGCTAATTCATAATTGGCGCTTTGGAAACCGTATACAGAAACATAAACCGGCGCATTTGAGCTTATATCGCAGCGCTCGTTGGAGCTGGCATCATTGATACTTTGGCAGTCATAACTTGTGGTGGTCGGTTGGCTATTTGCTTTTAGGTATAGATCTGCATCACCGCTGCCAGTCAAGGTTGCTGTGATAGGAGCTGAGCTTGTAAATGGCCCAAAATGTGCCCATTGGCCAGGGGTAACGCTGCCATTTTGGTTAAATGGCAAGGTTGTACCACCGTTTGCCGGAGCACCGATAAATTCGATTTCTGCAAGCTGTAATAAATTGGCACCTTGCGTTGCGGTGACATTTAAGCGCACAAAGCGGTACGCTTGATTGGTACTGACATTGAACTGCTTAGTTTGATGTCTCGAAGCGAAACTTTGATTGTTTTGCGAATCTATAGTGAACCACACTTGACCGTCTTGAGAGCCTTGAAGCGTCCAATTTTTAGGATCTCTTTGTGGTGCATCGTTCGCGGAAGTGAGTGTGTAAGCTGTTAAATTAACCGCTTCGCTAAACACATAACTTATCCAACCGGAAGCTGAAAAAGTAAGCCACTTGCTGTAGTGGTTATTATCAAATGCGTTGACTTTACCTTCATAGGGTTGGTTTTCTCCTGAAACGCTGATAGCAGCGGCATTGGCAGTTGTCAGATCGCTGTTTGCGTGCGCCGAGCTTAAGCCTAGGCTCACTAAAGCGGCTGCTATAAAAGAACGTTGGAATCGCGTTTTAGCTATAATGATGTTCATGTTGACCTCTTTTGTATCGTTCCACTTTTTGCGGAAAGATATTGTTGATGTTGTATCCATGGTTATTTTTATTTTGGTGCCCAAATAAGTTTGGAACGGTTTAATTGTTGTTGCTTTTATGTGCGTTTGTCAAATAGAAATTTACTTTAATTTAACGATAAGGGTGAAATTGTTGCTTCTCATTTAGGCTGAATTACGCTGTGAAGGCTAGCACTATCAGGCTTTACAGGGCGTGATGTTAGAGGATGTTATTTATTTTGAACTGTGTTTTGTTGGGGCGTGTTTGATTGATTTTTCGGGACTTTTTTATTTGTAGTCTCCTGGACTGCATTTTGTTTGCGCTGTTTCTTTTTTAATCGCTTTCGCTCTGCTTTAGTTACGTGTTTTGCCACCCATTTGGCAATCTTCTGCATGAGCATTGGAGGGAAGTCATGACCCATCCCATTGACCAGTTTTAGTTTGGATTTGCGAATAGTCGCGGCGGTTTGCTGGCCTGCGGCCGCGGGAAAAATAGGGTCGTCGGTACCATGGATCACAAGTGTAGGCGTTTTGATCTTTTCTAGCGTGTGCTTACGACATTGGCTTGCGACAATCGCCGCAAGCTGACGCTTAAATCCTTGCGGGTTATGCGCGCGTTCAATACTGTGTTTGGCTTGTTGATGTAGCGTCCCTTCGTCTTGAGGGTAGGCAGGACTGCCGATCAGCTGGTTGAGTTTTATATTGTATTGAATGGCAGATTGGTGGCAGTCTGACTTTGGCCGTGCTTTTGCCAGTTGCAGCATGACTTTTACATTTGCTGCGGTAAACTTGGGATACGCTGAGGTTGACATAATTGAGGTCAAACTTACCACTTTCTTTTTATGCTTAGCAGCAACGATTTGTGCAATCATCCCGCCCATAGAAGCACCAACAAGGTGGGCGCGTTTAATCTTAAGTCCTGTCATCAAAGCGACAACATCTTCGGCCATATCTTCTAGGGTATAGGGAACAGAAGCGCGAATGGGAAGCTTTTTACTCAGCATGGTTTTTATCACACTCGGTGAACCTAGATGATCCAAGTGGCTCGACAATCCCGTGTCGCGATTATCAAAACGGATCACCCGAAAACCTTTATTGACTAGCCCAAAGTACAATTCATCGGGCCAAATCGTCATTTGTGCCCCAAGACCCATTATCAAAATAATAACGGGGGCGTGATGCGCTCCCTCGTCCTGATAATGTATGCTGATCCCGGTTGCAATCTCGATATCGGTCATTGTCGCGAATGTTTAGCTTGACTTGAAAGGACTGCATTTAAGTATAGAGCGTAGGTATGAACTTAACTTTAAAATAGCAGTCAAAAAAGACGAAAATTTATTGCTAAAAGCCATTGCGCTTTAAAACATTTAGGTTAATATTCGCGCTTGTTGATGGTCTGAAATTATGCATCAACACTATCAATTTATATGATTCTTATTTGGAGTAAGTCATGACTAAAAAAAGCAAACTTCAGCATGCTCATCAGCGTGGTGAAATTAAAGACAACGCATTAAAAGCGTTGGTAACCAGCCCGTTGTTTAAGGCGAAAGTTGAAAAAAGCAAAAAAGGCAAAGGTAGTTATCAACGTAGCGTAAAGCACAAAGGCCAAGAGCCTTACCTTAAGGCAGCCTAAGCTTTAAGATAAGGTTTTTTGCTGATACATTTGCTTGTCAGCTTGTGCGATGAAGTCGCTGATATCTGTTATCGGGTGTTGGGAAAATGCTCGCCCGACACTACCTTGAATTGCTACCTCTTGTTTTCCATGACTAAATTGCAAGGTATTGAGCTGTTGTTGCAGCTGTTGTGCTTTTTCTTCTGCAGACTGTGTGTCGTCAAATAAGCACAGGGCTGCAAACTCATCGCCACCTAGGCGTCCTACAATATCTTGTTTTCTGATACTTGATGACAAAAACGTCGCAACATGGGCAAGCGCCTTATCTCCAGCATCGTGACCAAATTGGTCATTAATCAACTTAAACTTATCTAAGTCAATGTAAAATAATGCCAAAACACCACCACGTTTATTAAATTGCTCGACTAGCACGTTGGCTTGTTTGTACCAGCCTCGACGGTTAAAAATGCCGCACAATTGATCATAATTTGCTTCATTTTCAGCTTGTTGCTTTTGCTGTCTGAGTCGTCCAATGCGTTTAGATACCGCAACGGCAAGCAGTAAAGACTCAATGGCAAACGCAAAAATAAGTGCATACCGCTGCATAAATGGGCTATATCCCACTAACAGCACGCGAAATACCATACCGACTAATACTAGGCTCAGTGCCGCAAAAACCAAACTTGCTTCGCCAATTTTACGCTTGGTTTGAAGAGCAGATAGCACAAAGATAGTGGCGACAATAACGAGGGTGATATAGGCCATAATTTGGCTTAATAAGTAGGACACTTGTGCTTGTTGAGTGGGAATTTTAAGTATGCTCAGGAGCATCACGATACCCGCGGCACTTTTAAGTAACAACACGAGTTTTGGCCACTGTTTGTCAACAAGTAGGATACTCAACATAAACCAGGTTGCCGAAACCACAGTGAGACCAATACTAAGTAAATATGCGTGTTTGAGTAATGGCTTGTACTGAGATGAAACAAAAAGATTTAATTGCCCTTCTTGGAATAATACAAATCCACAAAGGCAGAAGATATAAGCGCCGTAAAGCCTAAATATAGGATCATTGAGGCGACTACCCATGATCAATACATAGCAAATCAAGGTAAAACAAAGGCCATAAAATGCGCCCATGACTAGGCTGCTTTTTTGACTTTCCCAAATAAATTTCCCCATGCTCATCAGCCTAAATCTTGGCGTATGAATTTGCATAGAATCCAAGCTTAAGGTTGCTGTGTACTTACCTTTTGGAATGATAAATGCGGGTTGTGAGAACTTAACGGGCAAAGGGGCGTTGACTCGCCACTGATAGTGATTAAGGCCAACATCTACAAATGAAAAAACGCTGTCTTCATGTAAATTGCAGGCTATCGAGACGGTATTGTTGCCGCGTTCAATTTTGCTATAAGACGTGGTATTGATAGTAAGCAAAATTGAGTCATCGTGAGCGGTCGTGAGCGAGCAATTGTCATCAAGCGCAAAAATTGAGGGGCTAAACAAAAATACGGCGCCGTAAATAACAGCGAGTAGGAGCGTAAGCTTCCCACTAAAGTTGCTATGTATTTTGACGCCATTCAACCTAGACTGCAGCACAACCAAAACCTAAGGTTATTGTTGTGGTTAATGTAACAAACTTGTACGTAACTTAGCCAGTGTAAAATCCCTTTAACCAGTGACTTTTTATATTCTATCGAACAAGAAGCTAAACCAGGCAAAAAACAAGCAAAAGCTACTTAATCCAAATGCTAGGGTTCGTAACCGTAAATTGCTGCCTAGCACGTGCTCGTAGCTGTGCCAATATCTTGCTGCGACAAACACGGTGCTAAGCACAAACCAAAATTGTCCCGTCATTTGCTCAATATGCAAAAGTATCAGTAATGCGATAAATAACACCGGTTGCTGAAACTGGCTGTCATAGCTATTACCTAATAATCTTATGCGCTCGGGGAAGGCGTGTTTTTCAACATAGCGAATATCTTGAAGTGCAATATCACCATTTTTGACTGCGCGAATTCTACTCGTTGCGGTTAAAAGAAATAATAGCAGCGTTAGGCTAAGCAAAAATAAAACCGGAATATGGATCCACATAGTAAAGCTCCTGAATTTGAAAGAGGTTTTACTTTAACTAGATTGATTGCTAACTTATCGTGTCAATAATGACTAGTTTTGGTTTGATATTGCCATGAAGGTGATTTTGCTTTGTCCTGAACATGTGTTTGCGAGCGCATTAACTGGCGTGATTGATATATTGAACGTGGCAAACAAAGTCGCTGGTAAGGCGGTGTTTTGCTGGCAGACGGTTGCGCTTTCAGGGCAAAAGTCGGTGATGAGTAGTCAGGGTTTAGAATTTGTTTGTCATGCTGAATTTAGCGCATTGGCTGATGCTGATGTCGTTATCTGGCTCGGCAGTCACTTTTCGTCAGAGCCTTTGTTGTGGCAACAATGCCAGCAAGTCAAAGCCCAATTAAACAAGCATGGTATTGAATTTCATCCCGCGACTTATCAACTTGCCGGATGTTGCGGTACCGCATTTTTAGCCACAGCAGGATTGTTGGATCAAAAACAATTTACATGTAGCTGGTGGCTCACGCCTTTTTTTACACGATACTTTCCAGTTTTAAAGCCCAACAGCCAAAAGGTAACAGAGCAAAGCGGTATGGTGTATACCGCGGGCGCAGCTCATAGTTACTTGCACTTGATGCTGCGGTTTATTACCGACGTGCTGGGTTCAGAAGTGGCAAAAACAATCGCCGCGTGGCTGGCGATACCAAACGAGCAAGCGAGTCAAAATGAGTTTGTGCAGCTCAGTGGCTTTTTACAACATAGAGATGCGCAATTGCTTAAGGCACAGTACCATATCAGCGATAATCTCGATGTTTCGCATAGCTTACAGAGCCTTGCGAAACATGCTTGTATGTCAGAGCGTACGTTAATTCGACGCTTTAAACAGCACACGAGTATGACGCCTTTTGAGTACGTGCGACTTGCGCGACTCGTTCGCACCAAACAGCTATTGCATAGCACTAATATGAGTGTGGAGCAGATAGCCAATCAGGTTGGCTACCAAGACAGTCAGGCTTTAGCTAAGCAATACAAAAAGCACTATAACCAATCGCTTAATCGAGTGAGAGGGTCGTAATAGTGGGTGTTAACCTTTTTCTTTGTGCAATAAATAACATCGGCTGTTATCGCTATTGTTAACTGCAAAACATGACTACTACAGGAAACCAAACTACGGAAATACTAACTTGGACATGTATTGTATGTTTACTTGTAAAGTTTCTCTGTTGCTTCTTTAAGTCCTGAATGGGGTAAAAATTGATCTGTGATTGTTAGAATCGAGTGCAGATTATTTTTTAATTTATCAAGCTCTATGTTACCTGGCTGAATAGCCGTTTGTAATAAATGAATGGCCATGTCAGCTAATAGAATACGCTGTTTTTCTAGCCATTCCTCATCGCCTTTGGTAGCGGGATTGCCAAGGTAGCTACTTTCTACCAAACTATGCAAATCCCAGCTAGTTTTGATTAACTTATTCCTTTCAATATCATTCACTGCCGACCTTCCGAAATATATAGATATAATGACTCCCACACTGTGCTAGCCTTCTCTTTTTCGTGGGTTCGCTTAATACAAAGCGGAGCCATAATTAATTTGTTGAATAGCTAAACAGCTGAGGCTAGCATGAACGAACATAACATACTTTATATCTGAATTAATACACTAAAACATACAACGCAGTAGCCTGTCTTGAAGGCTATAGCGGAGCATAATTTGTATCTTTTGCTAGAGCACTATGCTTTAAAATTGCCATCTAAAAACGAGTTCGTTATTTTGAATGTAACTATCCTGATATTATTTGGGTCAGGCAATCACCACTAACTTCTACACATCCAAGGGTTGAGGAAACCAAACAATGTCAGCTACAAATTATGGTGGATGTCTGCGTTTAGATTCATTGCATATCGACTTATGATTTTCGGGTGTGATGTTGGGAGTGCCTTTTCTTTTGCGCAACGATTCTTTGGACATCAAAGAAAAGTAAGTCGTAGCCCATGGATGGGCGTCGAAATCCGTCAGGAGGACGGGCTGACTTTACGGTAAATTTCGAGCTACCAGTCGTTAGCAACATAAACCTCCATGTTTAATATCAAAGCGCATCCATGCGCTCCTCGTTCATTCTTTTTAAACGACGAAAAAGAACGAACCAAGAAAACGTCGCCCCAGCATCACACTCAATCCTCAAACCCTAAGCCGATATAGTGCAACCGTCTTGTAAGGTACGTCCCTGTGCCTGACAAGACTTGGCCGACATCCTGTCGGCACATTGCATATCGACTTATGATTTTCGGGTGTGATGGAGGGGGAATACGTTGCTTGTGAGATCTTCTACGATTTTTATGATTAAGTTGCTTTAAAGCATTGCAAAAACTATCAGCGTAGCCTCCTAACTCACAGTGTAAATAGTTTTGTGGGAGGCGGTTCACCCGCCGAGAAGTTATGCTTTTGTGGTGAGATAGAGAGGGTACAGTGTGATGTTGGGAGTGCCTTTTCTTTTGAGCAACGATTCTTTGGACATCAAAGAATCGTAAGTCGTGGCACTTGGGTGGGCGTTGAAATCTGTCATCAGAGCATAGAGGTTCTACTTACTACAGCTTGTGAATACAAAAGCAAAAAAACCAGATAGAAATCTGGTTTTTTACACTTTTGCTGATTGCTTACGACAGTCTTGGTTCTTGGGAGTCGTTTGATTTTGCTGAGCATATCATCATGGTCAGTACCGCACCGCAACATATCGCCCATGCGATATAGATTAAGCCTTCGAAATTATCGTAAATAAATGTCCATGATTTTAGGTTGAAGTATGACCACGCTATATTTTCTACTAGCCCCAGTAAGTAAATTAAGGAGGTGTACATGTATATCCAATGGAAAAGTCCATCAAAGTAAGTTAATTCAATATCATTAGATTTAGAAATGAATCGGGATAGCTGGACTCTAAAAATCATTACAATGAAAGCTATAACACTTAATAAAAGCTGTGTACCATAGACAACTGTGCCTTGCAGTAATTTATTCTCATCAGGTAGAACATAACTAATTATACCGCCCTCAAAAATCACATAACTAATTCCGGTACAGATAAGGATAAAACTAGAGATATGAAGCACATTAATATTTTTGGCGTAAAAACCATATACCGTACTAACTACCAGTAGAGAAAGATAAAGAGGCATTACAATACGCGGATCCCACAATTGTATGTAGAAAAATGCTATTGTGGCAGTGCTAAGTAACACTAAGTTTGAAAGTTTCATTACTCATCCTTAAGAATTAATAGCTGGGTTATCGGATGCAGTGGTAGTTTCAACACTTTGTTCTCTCGGTGGTTTATAGGCACCAGTACCAGCAGTCACGACGAGACACATTTCTGATGTGAGACAATTTGCATATTTTTTCACGATTTGTCCATTTCTATTTGTATCACGCTGCGTCCTAGGGGGTTTAAAAGCAGTATTGCCGCCCGCAACCGAAGAGCATATACCAGTAGAAAGTTGACTTGTATTGTGGTTATCTATCTTTTCTCTGGGGGGATTATGCGTGCGGAAGCTATAAATAGAATCACAGTGTATTGATTTGGTACTACCTTTATTGAACAAAGACTTGGAGAATAAAAAGCATTGTATTAAGCCCAGAAAATTTACCTTTTTCATTAGTCATCATCCTGTATTTTTGTTTTTTCAGAGCCATTCATCGTACTACTCAGCTCTTTGATCTGATTAAGTAAAGATTTAGCGTCTATTTTGCAGAACATAAACCACTGAAAAAGTTGCTTTGATCTTATATCGCTTACGTCTAGCTCATAGTTACTAATGGTTTTACGATCGCATCCAAGCTTTTTTGCCATCTGTTCTTGCGAGATACCGGCCTTTCTTCTCATTGCTTTTAAATCATCGCCATTAATCACGTCCTTTTCCTTTTTTCTATGATGCGGAGACTTTTGCGCATCTAATTAAACATAATGTTAACAATAAAGTTGAAACATTAAAACAGAAAATGAACATGCTAAATTTACTAAAAATTGATGAAGTTGTAGTCACAGCCGTGCCGGGCTATGGGTTACACGATATTTCTAAATATACCAAAGGTCAACAGGTGGTTTACATAAAACATGTTTTTGTATCCAAAATTCATTCGCTAGTGAAACCAAATATAACTGCGGAAGAAATAGACTTTTTGCGTAGGCTCGATCAGGCACATCAACACTGTTACTTTTTAGTTTATGTAAAGAGCAAAACTACAGGGCGATATGATTCTGCCTTTTTTATGGATGATATAGAGGCTATAAAGGGACTTGAAGTGATCGAGGTAGAACCACGCTTGAAGAATTTAGATACTATCTCACAAGTGATTAGAAACGTTTTACTGTAAAAAGTAGCTGTCTCCTCTTCGTTTTTAATTCTAGTCGGGTATAAGTAGTCGTATTTTGCTCAAAACCGCCTGTCAGTTAAAGCCCATATCACTTTGTCTAAATGGTAAGGCAAGTGATGAGCAAATACAGTTGGAGGAATATTTTCCTCCATTCAATCAGTTCAACTTGCTTAGTTTGACGCGAGGCAACGGGCACTTGGGGTTTCACCGGGTTCGATGATATTAATATTGACCTCTTTTAAGTCACCAATTATGGGTTTTAAAGCTTTATCAAAGCGATTTGCTGCGGCTTCGATTTTTTCGGCATAGTCGTCAATGGCATCAAAATTAGCTGCGTGACTTTCAATTACTGCCTCAATCTGCTTGGCCTTTTCTTCTTGTTTTGCCAGTAGCGCTTTATTGATCACAAGTCGATCGTCGTCTTCTTGTATGGCCTCTTTACTAATGACTTCCATTTCTTTGCTGAGCAGTGCGAGCTTGTCTTCAACATCTTTCATTGGTAACTCAGAAGCTGACATATCAAGCTCTGCCGCTTTGAGTGCTTTGTATGCGGCCACCTGTTCGGCGTCCATGGTGTGTTTGATTATTGGGTTACAGTCTTGGTAAGCGATAAGCCGGTAGCTGCCTTGTGTTTGCGGCTCGGTTGTATTTGCATTGGAGTAGCCAATGCAGGCACTCAAAGCCAGTGTTACCGAAATAATGAGTATTGATTTTGTGGTTTTCATAAGCACCTCGAAGGAATAAGTCTGATTTACAAAATTAGTCGCGGTGCAGTCTGAAAAGGTTGATTTTAGATGCGCAAGTATTAGTAACAAAATATGAATCGGGCAGTGAGCTTAGAATGAGTTGCTACTTTTATCAGGCGCTTGGCATTGGTGCTGTGCAATTTCTTCGGCGTATTTGGCCTTAACTAGTTCAACGTAATGGTTGAGGTTTTTATCAGGACTTACGGTAAAGGTCCGCTCACTTTTATGTATCGCGGTGATACGGTCCAAGCGAAATTCACGGTAATCACTGCGGAGCTGACAAAATGCGACCAGCGTCCACTTTCCACCCCAATAAACCAATCCGAGAGGCTCGATAATACGCTGGGTTTGTTGCTTTGCAACGTCTTGATATTCAAGTTGTACACACTGCTTAGCCGCAATGGCGAGCCTGAGTGTAGCGCTAAAGGATTGTTGTTGTGGTCCGTGTTTAAAACTCGAAACCAAATAAGGGGAGTGGTCATGCTGTTGTTTGAGGTGAGCGGGTAGCACGGCCTCTATTTTGGCAATGGCCGCTTTTGCATGTGCGCTTAGTTCGGGATCCGTCCATGCTCCAACCATTTTACTGCCAAGTAACAGTGCGGTGAGTTCATCATAGCTAAACATCATAGGGGGCAGTGGGTAGTCACCAATAATATAGCCGACACCTGCTTCCCCCTCAATTGGCACGCCAGAACTTTGTAAGTCCTGAATATCGCGATAAATCGTACGCTCAGATACCGTAAAGTGATCGGCCAATGATTTAGCGGTAACCGCTAATCGTCGACCCTTGAGCAGATCCACTAACTGAAAGAGACGTTCTGATTTATGCACGAGTTTTCCTTGTTATTCAAATCTCAGATTGATTAACCGCTACATGGGGTTTGAGAGAGCACATTACTGTGACTAATGGTGACACTCTCGCTGTCTATGTATTGCGTTAATCTTTGGCATACTTCGGTTGTTGGGAATTGTGCCGAAACCGCTTTAGCATGCTCCATCGATTGCCAATAAATAATATCTAAATACTCGTCAGTCTGACTGTCTTTAGTCAACGAACGATATAGTAACCCAGGTTGCTGTTCAACCCACTCGGTAAAAGCTGGGTTTACACCCATAATGTCACTCTCTGTAGCACCAAGAGCCAATTTAAATTTTACAATCTCTACGACATTTTGTTGCATGGTCTTTCTCCTTTTTGAGTTCAAAAAGAGTAAACCACGATGTTGTGTCAGGGAGTGTCAGTAGTGTTTAAATATACAGTGCATTTTATATCTAGATCTGTATTAGGATTTAGGGTACTGCAATTGGCAGGATTAACCGTGTAAAGGATAAGGAAATGAAATTAAGTACAAGCATATTTGCAACCAGTTTGGTTGCATCCGCTATCTGCGCTTCCCATGTTTTTGCAAATGATATAAATGACAGCGATGTCAAAAGGCTGCATGTCTTGGCAGAGCAAGTCGCATCACAAAGCGTCAGTGGGTCGTATACTTTTGCTATCAACTGTCATACTAACCCCAGCTTACTGAAACGTGCCGTTGAGCAAGTAAGTTGGCCTGTCGATGAAATTACCTTTGCTATTCAAGGACAATGTCAGGGCCCAATTAAGATCACGAGACGTGGTATCACCATTACTGGGTCTGATAATACCCAAGATGTTATCACTGCGGCGCTAAGCGGCGTACAGCCGACCATATTAGTGGAGTCTGGCTCGGCTAAGCTCAATAACTTAGGGCTTGTCAGTACCGCTCAGCAAAGTAGCGTAACGGTGACGGCGCAGGGAATGGCAAGATTGGATAATGTCGCGACTCAAGTGCAAGGCACTGAGCCTGAATACCACTATATCGTGACAGATAATAGTAATCTTTACTTAAGTAATCTAAACCAAGTCAAAGTGAAAATAGCAGGGGGCGCTTTTGCTGAATTTGTAGCCGGAAATCAGGCGATGACAGCATATGTGTTTGACACCGCCAATGCTAGAAGTACCCAAGGGAACCAGTTCGACGCAGTACAAGTTGCTGGAAATGGCTACTTTTTAGCAGATGGGCAGTCGCATATAAATCTATTGATGATCTGGAGTAAAGGCGCCGCCGAAATCGACCAGCAAAGTAGTGTTGGTGAACTGATGATGGGCGGCCAAACCTTGTTTGCTGCTTATAGAAACTCGACCTTGTCAGGGCCTTACAGCTTCTTTGGGAACGTGGTTTTTGAGTTGGAGCACTCCTCTGCGACAAATTGGGTAACGCAAGAAAGGCCGCACTCACTGTTTTCTGGTAATAATGCCGTCGTGAATGGCGAACTATTTCCAAGTTGGAGTTGGCAAGGACAGGCACCACAACCTGAGTAACCTGAGCTTCAAAACAATGAGTTAGCGTATTTCTTATTCAAACCTCAGGTTGAGTAATTTATGCTACTACGCCGCTTGGTATTATGCTTTACTACTAAGCGGCAACGATTAATCTAAAGGTAGAAGAATAAGATGGATCATCAACAAGTACATGACTACTTGCTTGCAAAACCCTATACCAGCGTAAGTCAACCTTTTGGTGAAGGCGTTGATGTATATAAAGTGAAAGACAAAATGTTCGCGACGTTGGCGCTTGGTAAAATGGGCAAAGAAGATGACGAGCATCCCCATTGGCGCGTAAATCTCAAATGCGATCCTGATGAAGCGCAAGCGCTGCGAGACATTTTTAGTGCGGTGTTACCGGGTTACCACATGAATAAAAAGCTGTGGAACACGGTGGTGCTCGATGGCTCCATTCCTACAGGAGAACTTGAGCGGATGATGGATAACTCATTTCGCCTTGTAGTCGAAAAAATGCCGAAAAAGCAGCAGGGGATTATCCTTGCGCAGCATCAATAGACGCACAAACGACTTGGTACACGGCGTTCACTTTAGGCTCTGTGAGCGCTTGATTTGCCACAACAAAATGTACGGGGAGCGAAAAGTCTAGCAAACTCGACAAGGCAACTTCTGCTCCTTGATCTGCAATGGCGTTGGCTTCAATAAAACTCACGCCGAGCCCTGCCTTAACTAAAGCCAAGCGGGAGCGCTCATCCGCAGCATTAATATTTACCGCGTTTACTTCGCTTAGCTGTTGATCAAGTTGCTTATCAAAAGGGCAGCCTTTTCCCATACGTATCCACGTCATCTGTGCCAATTCGGCTTTATGTGATGGCGTAGGCCAAGATGCAGGATAAGCGGTGGTAACTGCAACTTCTGTGAGCGGTACAGCACTAAAATGTGCAGGTACTTCGCCATAAATAACCCCACCATCAAGTAGCCCATCACTGAGTTTGTCGACGATGACACCACTTGAGAGTAATTCCAGCGAAAAAGAAAGACTTGGAAAGTGCTGGTTGAGGGTTTTTATTAGTGTGCCAAGTTCGCTCGAGGTGCCAATAGGGTGGTTCAAGCCAAGTCTGAACTCGCCTGTGAGCAGTGTTTTGGCTTGCGCTGCGGTGTGCATTAAATCATTTGCACTTGCAAGCGTTAACTTAGCTTTGTCTAGCAAGATCTTACCTTGCTCTGTGAGCTGCATCCCTTTGCTAGAACGATGAAACAATACGGTATTGAGTTCCTCCTCAAGCGCTTTGATATGGGCGCTGATAGCAGGTGGTGTGGTGTACAGTCGTTTCGCTGCTGCTGTTAGATTTTGGGCCTCTGCAACCGCAACAAACGACCTTAAATGGTAAAACTCCATTGCACTAAACTCAATCACGTATTGAATACCACCAGTTTAAATGAGCTTGCTGTGATTGCCTATTCTGAAATGATGAACATCGCCTTCAAAAAATATGAATTCATTAACGCCTATCAAGTGCGTAACGTAGTTGATCTCGGGTGAGGTTAAAAAACAATGAGCTAGCTCATTCCTTATCCAAACCTCAGGTTAAATAATTATCCGCAGCTCAGATTATTTAGGACCCAAGGTATTTAAATAGGAGTTAAAAGATGAAAGTAGAAGTATCACAGTATTTTGCAATGAAGCTGGCTTGCGAAACGGATTGTGCTGATGTTTATCAGGCGATGTTAACGGGGCAGCAGGATTTTGTGCTATTTGATGTCAGGTCGAATGAAGCCTTTGCCAAAAGTCATGCTCAAGGCGCAGTTAATATGCCAAGCGCAGACATAAGCGAACTGACGATGGCAAAGTATGACAAGGTCACGCCAATCGTGGTTTATTGTTGGGGTCCTGGGTGTAATGGCGCAACAAAGGCCGCCTATAAGCTTGTAAAAATGGGCTATCAAGTAAAAGAGATGATAGGTGGAATTCATTACTGGGAGGATTTTGAGCGTTATCCCGTTAATCGCCGAGTGTCTCAGGCACAAAGTTGATGTAGGTGCATTTTTCTTTATCTCGTGATTATACTGTTATTCATTCACGGCACATTTATCAATGTGTAAAGTGAGTGAATAACGATAATAACAAGGGAAATATCATGTCGAAATTATTGTACTGCGCCATCTTTTGCTCGTCGTTGCTAAGTCAGACATCCTTCGCCACTGACTCGGCCCAACATCAAGTTCAACAAGTTGCACATAACCTCTTACCTAAAGTGCAGTTGGAAGGCCAAAAATATAAACCTGTAGATTTGCAGACGCGTCTTCAAGAAACGCATTTGCCGGGCTTAAGCCTTGCCGTGATCAAAGATGGTAAAGTGGTGTGGGCTGAGGGGTTTGGCATTGCAGATAAAAAGCAAAATCGAAAAGTGACCACTGAAACACTGTTTCAGGCAGGGTCAATTAGTAAGCCCGTTGCAGCGCTTGCGGTATTAAAGTTAGCACAAGACGGTAAAGTCGATTTAGATGCTGACGTTAATCAATATCTCACCTCTTGGAAAGTACCAACAAACGAATTTACCAAAGCCAATCCTGTTACTTTGAGACAGTTAATGACTCATACCTCGGGGCTCACTCAACATGGCTTTCCGGGCTACGTGCGTGGTAGTAAAATTCCAACCGATGTTGAAGTCTTAATGGGTAAAGGCAATACCGACTTAGTGACGGTTGACACTTTGCCAGGTAAAGCTTGGCGCTATTCTGGCGGTGGTTACACGGTAATGGAATTGCTCGTGGCAGATGTGACAAAAATGCCATTTGAAGAGTATGTCCAACAGGCAATTTTAACTCCGTTGGGTATGCACAATAGTACCTATGCGCAACCACTACCAAAAACGCTATGGTCAAAAGCCAGTGCTGCGTTTGACGATAAAGGCGAGCAAGTCGAGGGGGACTGGCATGTTTATCCAGAACAAGCCGCTGCTGGTCTTTGGACCACTCCGGTGGATCTTGCTAAATATATTATGGCCGTACAACAAGCGTATGCCGGCAATACCGTGGGGCCCATCACGCCAGAGCTGGCGAAGCAAATGCTTGAAGTTCATCATGACGTATGGGGTTTGGGACCAGAGCTTGAACAGCGTGAGCAAGGACTTATTTTCACCCATGGTGGTAAAAATAAAGGCTTTAGCAACCGTTTTGAAGCATATGTAGAAAAAGGCGAGGGTATGGTGTTGATGTCCAATGGCGACTCAGCGAGTACCGTATTTGGTGAGCTTCGCATTGCCATCAGCGAACATTACGGCTGGGATTTTCTACGCAGTAAAAAAATAACAGCGATTACATTATCTGAGGCACGTGCAAAGCAATTGGAAGGTCTGTATGCTTATGAGAAAGATCATCAGTTTAAAATGAAAATCACCCGAGAGGGGACGCGATTTAACGTCTTAGATATGGCCCGCGATAACCTGATGGCATTCGTTGCCACAGAGGAAGACACCCTGATTGAGCTTGAAGGGGGCGCAGATGTCACCATTGAAACGAATGACAAAGGTGAGATCACTGCGGTGATTTGGCGTGGCCTATATCGTTTTGAGCGGATTTAATCGGAAGCTTCACTTCAACGAGTAGTCTGTCTCTGGTATTGGTATAAAATACATCTAGCGTTTATGTACCGTTTTGACTGGTTAGATAGCAGCCAAAGAACAGGTGTCCAGCGGGGGGGCAGCCCTTCCTGGCAACCTTGCAATCGAGTTGGTATTGAGTAACACGGCGACAGTTTACTCTATTTTCTGGTGCTCTATGGATTGCTGCCTTATGTGCTCAACCAACTGCGGAAAAAAGGTTTGAAATCCAGATTCAAGCTGGTGGTAGTGCTCTTTTATATCCACTTCAGTGCCTGAAAATTGGTTTTGAAAACGAATACGTTTTGCGATGTTATCGAGCGCATGACCCACACCAGTTACGGATTCATAGGTGGCAAACCAATCATTTTGTGTCATTGCGCTAACGACTCGTTGCATGTGCGCAGGCATGATGTGCAAGTTATCGTGCAGCAATGAAAAGCTCTGACGTTTAAAGTCATCAAGCGAGGTGCTGTGATATTGCTGCCAGTGCTTAATCAAAAAGTGGTCATATAACACATCCAGTGCAATGCCTGCAAAGCGGCGACGCGCGGGCGAAAAAAGTTGTTTAGCAGATTTTGTTATCGTGTGGCTATCAGTAAATTTATCGACTTGCATATGTGTTTGTAGACCAAGTTGCACAGGTTTGGGCAGTACTTGTATATTCACGCCTTTTTGAAAGTCACCGAGCAAGTTGCCAAAGTGCGATGCGGCAGTTGGTTTGGCAAAGTACAAATGCGCCAAATAATTCACAGAAACATCCCCCCCAATAATTCACTCTAAAACAGAGTATCGCATTTGTCCGCACATACAAATACCAGCATATATGAATAACCATTTAATTCAGGAAGGAGAAACATAGCTTAGGCTATGCTTGTCTCCATTACTCAGAACATCAGGGGAAGTGTGATGGCGCTAACGGCTGAATTGAAGCAAAAGACCAAGCGATTAGTAGAATCAAAAAATATGCTCAAAGGGATCACGGTTGCCTCTTTTTTAGAGTCAACCATCGTGCCTATTCCGCTTGAAGCTGTGATGGTGCCGCTAATGCAGGCAAGGCGAGAAAAACTATGGCTAATTGCGCTAATGGCGACGGTTGGATGTGTGATTGGTGCCTTATTTGGTTATGCGTTGGGTTACTATTTATTTGATGCAGTGGGGGATTCCGCTATTGAGCTGCTGTCGAGCCAGTCTCAGTTTGAGCAAGTGAAAGCGCAGATGCAAAGTCAGGGATTTTGGTTTGTGTTGACCTTAGGTATTGCGCCAGTACCTTTTCAGATTGCCATGTTAGCAGCTGGCGCCACAAAGTTTTCACTATTACAATTTCTAATTGCAACCTGTATTGCCCGTTCACTACGTTATTTTGGCTTGGCGGCGGTCGTTTACTTTGCTGGTGATCAGGCTGAAAAGCTAATTAAACAACATAAAATAAAAGCCGTTATTCTCACAACGGCAATTGTGTTGCTCGCATGGTGGATAACTAGTCGCTAGTAGGGCCTAGTATTTTCTATACAAAAATTTTGATTCATTTTGTGAGCGTGCAAAAGCGAGTAAATCATCGCTCAGTGTTAGTGGCTCTGACACCAGCATTTGATACTGTTGATAAAAGTTATTAGGGGCTCCGGCGCGCTCAAATAATGCGAGGGCTGCTTTACCTTGCCGAGCATACTCTCTGTAATCTTTGGACTTATTCAGCAGTTGAATATAAGCAAGGTAAAAAGGCTCAAACTCAGCATGTCTTGCAGAGCCTGTATGCTTTAACATGAGATCAATGTTATACAGCAGCTCGCTTTGGTGCTGCATTGTCTCTATTAATTTATTTTGATCTTGGCGGATCATTGAGGCTACTACTCGTTCTTCAAAGTTATTCAGTTGCTCTGTCACTGTGTGATGAAGCTGTATAAATTGCTCCGCATGTATGGTACTTAATTGCTGCTGAAGGTTGCGCAAAAGCAAACTCTCCTGCTTACCTAGTTGTTCAATTTGAGATTCAGCCTCCGTCAGTACAGTTTGGTACACTGCATTGTGCTTTTTACCTTCAGTAATAGCAGCAATCTGCTTTCGAATTGCTTGAATATGAGCGTTGATCAGCGACAATTTCTGATTGACGTCGATTATGTTCCATTTACTAGGAGGTTGGTTAAAGAAGCTCGTGAGTGCAATTTCATGCCGGTTTGGCGCAGAATGTAACTTTACCAATGTATCAATCAGCTCCGTCAGAGGATAGTCGGCAGATAAGGTGCGCAGCAACGTATCCGCTTGTAGTGAATTGTTAAGTGCTTTTGATTGCGCGGCTTTTATCTGAGCCGTAACGATATCAGCGTTTTCATAAGCAATTTGTGCGTCTAGTAGTAAAGCTGAGGCATTTTGTGTTTCTTGATATAAGCTTTGCCATGTGGCGCTGTCGTATTCACTGAGTGTCTTGAGCGCCTGTGCTTGTGCTTCTATGTCTCTTTGCTGTTGAGCTTGTGTGAGTGCTTGCTCGGTTTTTGTTATTTCGACCGGTGTACAAGCCACAAGTGTTGCGAAACAGAGAGTAGGGAATAGTTGCTTCATATCGTTATTGTTTTGTATTCCTTTTGTCTAACGTTAGCATCATCACTGCAATGGGGCAATATTCCTATATTGGGTATACATTTCGATATTTGTCCACACTTGCATTGTTCAATGGTTGTCTGATCTGCATTTTGCTGGCTGTCGCTGAGTAATAACCCTGCTTATAAAAGTGAAGTGCATTGTCTTGCCAATCCAACTCGAGAAATTGACAGACTTCTCTCATCACAGCCTGAGGCATTTCTACCAGCGATTCATAATTCACAAATTTAATTTGAGTCGGATGTTTTTGTGCGGCATCTTGCAAAAACGCATAAGTATTATCATACATAGCTTGAATATCTTGCATCCGGTATGAGTAGCCATGAAAGGGGCTATTCGTTTGATATAATTGACGGAAGTTTGCGATACAAGTATCTGTTCTGTCTCGTTTCATCACGACAAATTTCGCGCGTGGAAACGCCTTTGCAAGCAAATCGATAAAGAAAAAATGAAATGGTTGTTTGTCTACAAAACGTTGAGCACCAGCAACGGACTGCGCGGTGAAGAGACGGTATTGCCCAATGGCGTTAGCCTCTTTATAGGCGTGGCTGATATATTGAATATTACTGTCGTAGTCACGAGAAAACCTAAGTGCTTGGGGCAATACACTGGTTTCTCCCAGCGGTTGTAGCGACAATTGCGCTAAGATCTGCTCCATTAAACTGGTGCCTGAGCGTGGTAGCCCAATGATAAATACAGGTGCAAGCGTTTGCTCTGGAGCAAAATCAATAGGCTTGTCTAGAAGTTTGCCAAGTGCTTGAAAATAGCCAGTCATTTGTTTAGATGAATAGGAAACCTCGGTACTTATCGCTTGTTTACTGGCCACAAAGCTTTGCCATGCCTTGGGATAATTTTCCTGCTTTTCGTATTCGAGCGCCTGCGCATGGTAAAGCCGTTGTAATGCAAGAGGTGCAGTTTGCGCTGTTATTTCAGTTGCTAACTGAGTGATGCGAGTCGGTGCTAATTCTACAGGAGTAAGCTCTGAGTAGGCTAACTGGCACTTTGCATTACTTGGGTTTGCTTGCACTAAAGAGGCAAGCAGCGTCCGCGCTTGTGCTAATTCACCAGACATCTTTAAATGCATTGCATAGTTGATCGCGATTTCAGGACAGTGTGGTGAGCGTGTATAGGCATGGTTAAAATGCCAACCAGCGTCAGTATATTGGTTTAATCTCAGTAAGATATTTGCGAGAGTATCGTGCTCTGACCCCGACAATTGTGTGTTACCTAGTAAATGCAGAATATAGCGCTTTGCCACTAATGGTGCTTGGGTAAAAAGCGCAAGTTTGGCAGCACTTAGGGAGTAAAGTGCGCAGGGAAATAAACTTAGGCATTTGTCGTAAATTTTTAGCGCTTTGCTGAGGTTACCGAGAGCGATATTCAATTCGGCCAATAAGGCGTAAGCGTGATGATCGTTGGCATTGGTACTGATGCGAGCGACTAATGCGTGATGCGCCGCTTGAAATTGATGCTGTTGAATATAGCTTTGGATCTGATTGTATGATGTCATCGCAACGTGAAGAGAGTGAAGGTAGCTTCACTCTCTATTTTAGTTTTTTGCTGATTATAACTCAAACTGGTAGTTAAGCTTGACCCCAACGGTACGAGGTGTTGTGACATAGTGTCCGTACACACGCTGCTGCTCTGGCAAGGCTTTGTTTAACGCCGCGAATTTAGCTTCACCAGCCCAAGACTTGTCGCGTCTTACCGAGGTGAAAGCAAATTTGTCAAACAGGTTGTCGACATAAAAAGTGACGGCCCATTGCTCGCTTGAAAGCTTCGCACTGAGGTTAGACAAGGCAAAGCCTGGTAATACCTCTCCGTCCGCTTTGAGTCCGACTTTCGTGTATACGTCACTCTGCGCGGTTACTCCATAATTAACGTTAAGCATTTTGTCGTCGAACACTTCCTGCTCGTAGCTTAAACCGAATGAAAACTGCTGTTTTGGGGCGCCAGGTAGGCGGTCGCCATCTGTACCGTCATAGTACGGCTGGTAAAGCGCGATTTCTTCAGCGCTATAGTCACCTTCTTTGAATACCGCAAACAGGGCCGGTGCATCATCAGTTAGCTGTGCTTTTGCATAAGAATAGGTTGCATACACCGTCCACTGGTCGTTCAACATAGCCCGGGTTGACAACTCAATCCCACTAGAGTTTGCAGATCCAGCATTAGAGGTAATGATCTCTTGGCCGTTTACCGTCACAGATGAGATCTGTGCATCTTCCCAATCAACACTGAATAATGCGGCATTAAAATGTAGCTTGTTATTCAGCCATGTAGATTTTAATCCCAGCTCATAGTTAGTGGTGGTATCTGGTTTATAGCTAAGCTCATGCGGCAGTGCACAGATGATTTGTTGCTCAGGTAGTGTTTCTGGACAGGACTCCAAACCGTTGCCACCGCCTAACCTAAATCCTTCACTGACAGTGAAGTACGTCAGCAGTCCATCTTGCCAAGTGTAATTGGCATTAAACTTAAACAAACTACCATTGTCTTTGGCACTGACTTGTTCAAATGAAATTTGTTCGAGGCTTGGCAGGCCCCCAGAATAGAGCGGGGTTTCAGCCGCTGACTCAGTTTTAACATCATAGCGATAGAAACGAGCGCCCACTGTGATATTAAAATCATCTGAAAATGCGTAGCCGATTTCGCCAAACAATGCAGACTCTTTGCTGGTGGCATTGGTAAGTGCAATATACTCAAGGTCTTGCTCAACATTGTCGATTTCATCGCCCCAAAACGCCGTGAGTCCTGGCGTGTACTCTCTATCGTCCGAGCTAATTTCTTGTTTACTGTAGTATACCCCAGCAATCCAATTTAGCGCGTCATCCCCTTTAGAAACTAAACGGATCTCTTGGGTAAAAGTGTCTTGATCTGTGGTGTCTTTGGTCAATGCGGTGAAACTAGGAAAATCCGCATAACCCGGCCAAATATCATAAAGTAGATCGGTTTGATCTCGTTGGCCTTGTTGTTCTTTACTTGACCAACCGGATGCCGAAACTAAATCAGCAAACTCTAAATCGGCGTTGATTTCAAGGCTAAGCAGGTCGTCTTCTTGTTCGTTAGGTTCAAGCACGCGATAGGCTGACTCGTATGGTTTGATCGTATCGGCAAGCGGGTGCTGTGCTGCAAGGCTTTGATATTGTGAAATTGAGTTAGCGCCATTTTCTTGCTTCTGGTGAAAATAGTTCAGCGTGGTATCGATATTCTCACTCACCAACCAACGTAGAGA
Organism: Pseudoalteromonas sp. JC28; assembly: GCF_013319255.1. Lineage (NCBI taxonomy): Bacteria > Pseudomonadati > Pseudomonadota > Gammaproteobacteria > Alteromonadales > Pseudoalteromonadaceae > Pseudoalteromonas > Pseudoalteromonas sp. JC28. Next base: position 46,466 of record NZ_QOKX01000005.1, read on the forward strand.
AACCCGTGTGGTCGTAATGGTCTCATCATTTGCATCCGCAACTGCGTTGATGTTTGCTTTTACGTCCTCAGCATTGGACCAATCAGGATCTGGGTTTGAAACGCCAGCTTGCTTAACCACATAACTGTAATCCATAAAGCCGGGGTTGTGATAGCGGTTAATACTTGCACGAACGGCTAATTCATCCATCACTACAGGCATATTGAAGACAGCACCCACTTCATGACCATGGCTGTCACTATCATTGATACTGAATAAATCACCACTTAGTTTACCCTCAATAACGTCAAGCACTGGCGCTTTAAGCATGGTTCTAATCGCACCACCTAGCGTGCCTGCGCCGTAAAGCGTACCTTGTGGGCCAATCAAGACTTCAACACGTTCGATATCGGTTAGTCGCAAATCCACATTGATTGGGATTTCGCCGAGGTAAGTTGCCACGGTTCCCGAGTCAGAGGCACGTTCTGACGAATTAGTATTCAAACCACGAACAATAATAGGTGAACCTTCACGGCCACCTTGTTCTGTGATTGTCAAACCTGGGACCCATCTTGCTACGTCTTCAAGGTCGCCAATATTTTGGTCGCTCATTACATCGCTGTCGACGGCGGTAATGTTTAATGGCGCTTCTTGAACTGTGCCTGCGCGTCGAGTTGCTGTTACTTGAATTCGCTCAATTGACTTTTCTTGAGCCTTACTTTCTTCTGCTTGTGATTGATTAACAACAAAAAAACTCGAACTAACAGCTAGTGCGACTAAGCTTGGATGGAGCTTACTCATAAATGGTGGAACCTCAAATTTAGAATTAAACGTGACGAAATTTCAATATTTATAAATGGGTAAGTATGCAGGTAGCACATTTTAGTCCCGAGTTTAGAGAAAATTTCATACAGCTGGCGGTAAATAGACGGGCAATACTTTGTATTTACTTTAGGTAATTTAACCACCCTGAAACTGCGGCGCATGCTAACATGCTTATTCGTATTTTGTGAATAATTATTTTGATTTTTTGAATGGTTATTTCTTTATGGAAGACGGCTATTTGCGAAAATTTTTAAATAGCTTAGAGTATTAGCTCCGTATACTTCTTTTATACATCGATAATATTAAGGAAAAACAATGAAAAAGCTGATGTTTGCATTGTTGGCATCTTGTACGTTACTCGGTTGCTCTGACAGTGAAGTTGGTGATGTATCTCTTGGTCTATTTACGCTCAAAGATATAAAACTAGACTCTATGGTTGACCCTGTTGTAACGGGCGTGACCTGCCATGTCGCGAGTGTTGAAGATAACTTGAGTTTTTCAGATCCTAGCGATAGCTCTATTTCTTGTCGTCAAACGAGCGAAATAACACCGGCAATGCTAGCAAATATAGACAAAAGCGATTCTGGTGAAGTGGTGTTCAAAAAATCAAAAAGTGTGTTTTTTAAAGCAATGAAAGTGAGAAGGATCTTTGATGCAAAAAACCAAACTTTAATGTACTTAGCCTATACCACCAAGGAAACCTCTGGCAGTTTTAAGCATAGCTTATCAACTGTGCCACTATGGGGAACTCAGGCTTATCAAGGCGATAAAACCAATTAACTCGAATGTTCGCTAGCACATAAACCCACACGCTTCGATAATTGCATTTAATGAGTTTTTTTTGTTTGAATTAAACCTTTTTGCTCACGATTTCGACTAAGCTTAATAGTGATAAGTTTAGGAGAAATCGTGATGTTAAAAACACGCTTTTTAGGGAAAACGGTCAATATTGCATTTGCAGTGATGACTGTATTGTTTGTTATTTTAACGTTAACAACTGATGCACATAGCATCTCATCTCAAGCTGCTCAGGTTGAGATGTTTAGCCAAGACGAGGTAATCTCTGAATCCAAATCTAAGTAAATTTGGGCCGTGATTTATCTTGTTTTGCTGATTAATGTCATTCGAAACGATGAAAATATAATATAAATATTGCGCTCGGCTCAGTCTCTGTCGCGCGTGGTGTTAAGTGCATAAATTTGCATGAATTTTTTATGACATACATTCATGCTTCACTTACGCGCTGTATAGTGTATAAACTCTAAACCGCCATCTCTGACGCTTCTCATTAATAGTCTTAGCTAGGCTGCCAGCAAAATTGTAATTAATTTGTTGCGTTCTCCTCAGTCTGCATTAGCTTTAATTAGGGACTAAGAAAAAAGCAGCGCAGTTTGCAATCGGATATTTGCAAGTTTCTGTTTTAAAAAAACTCGAATTTTAGCTGACGCACTCGCTATTCGTCTGACTAAAACGCTTACAAACAAGGAAGAAATATGGCACGCCAATTTGATAACTTTTATAGTCATGGGGCAATTAGCTTTAGTGACTTTGTTAATTGTGTTTCTAGCTTATATACAGGTCCAGCTTGCTTGGATGACAGTACATTGAGGCTGCTAGCTGAAATGTTGTATCGGCTATCGCAAAATAAGCAATTTCTCGCGGCACGAGTTGCGGGTAGTAGTAATTACCAACATCATGCGCGAGGGATGGTGGACAATGATGATCTATATGTACTTTATGAAAATAAACGACCATTTTTTAAAGTATGTGCACAGATTTGGCATCCAACGCCAAAGCGGGGAACTCAGCGCTGCTTTATTCCACAAGTGCGGGACTACAATTTTACGGCATTGACGACCTGTTATTTTGGCCCCGGTTGTGGCAGCAAGCTCTATCAATATGAATATAGAAAGGACTTACAGCAAGGCGACCACTGTGATTTGCAGTTTGGGCAGTTTTATCAATTTACCCCTGAATCTGTACTCTTTACCGAAGCATCGAGAGATGTGATAGCCCAAGCTTTACCCAAAAGTTTGAGTATCACCATCAGCTTACAGTTAGAGCAAAGGCCACATGCTTGCTTTGTGTTTGACAAGTCATCTGGTCGCGTGCAGCGCGTTATCGTTGAGTTACCGTCGCAATGCGCTAATACGCCAAAGCCCCTAGTGCTCGAAAGCTAAGCTAGTTTGTTGGAAAAAGCTCGGAAAAGTCAATTAATTCGCAATTTTCCGTCTTTTATAGCTGTAACAAAAACGCAAATATGTTACTTGTAGTTGCATCTATGAGAATAGCGTGAGCACTTTATTGCAGTCTCATATTCTTAATAAAGTGCTTATATCCATTTGCTTTTTCAAATTGGTATGACTATTCCATCAGCAGCCAGATCTGCACTGGTATTTTAGCTTTGACAACAACCTTAATGGAGCGGCGTAATAATGAATAAAATAAGCTTGGTAGCACTCTCTGTTGTGCTAGGTTTGAGCGGATGTGCTCAAGACAAGCCAACAACAGAAACTATATCTGTTGCTAAAACCACTGAATCAACTCTCTCTCGTGCAGAAATCGACAAAGTCGTAGAACAGTACACCAAGCAGTTTATTAACCACGAACCCGCACTTGCCACTTCGCTCAAATTATCAAGCAGTGAATATGGTCACTACGCCAATAGACTGCCAGATTACTCGGTTGTCGGTATGCAGGCGCTACAGGTGGATATGAACGCAGCCGCAGATAAATTAAAACAATTACAATCGGGCGTGGCGAACTCTGATGACTTGTTGCACCTTAAAGTAAATGAAGTTATTGCCCGTTATTATGCCGGCGATAAAGGCTTCTCAGCAGGTTATATTGATACTTGGGGCGGACACCTGCCATACATTGTTAACCAGTTGTCTGGCCCATTGTTGGATATTCCTAATGTGCTAAAAGATCAGCATGGAATTGAAAGTGAGCAAGATGCAAAAGACTATGTTGCGCGCCTAAATGCCTTTGTTGAAGTCACGAAGCAAGTTGCAAGCAAGGTAAAAGCGGATGCCAATAAAGGCGTAATTTTACCAAAAGTATTATTTCCAAACACGCTAGGTTATTTAGATAACTTCACGGCGCCAAGTGGTACAGAACATCCTTTGGTTGCGTCGTTTAAAGATAAACTTGCGAATATTGATGGTATTACGGATAAAGCCGCCGCTGATTATGTTGCACAGGCAACACAAATAGTTGAGCAAAAGCTTTATCCTGAGTTTAAAAATGTGTCTGCGATTATGCACGCTCTAGAGAGCAAAGCGCCTGAAAATGTCGGTATTTGGGCCCAACCAAATGGCGAATCTTTCTACCAGCATGAAATCACCTATTTGGCAGATTCTGATATGAGCGCGGAAGAGATCCACCAAATTGGCCTTGCTGAGGTGGAGCGTATTTCAAAGCGTATGGACGAAATCCTTAAGCAAAATGGCTATTCACAAGGCACAGTTGGTGACCGGATGAAGCAGCTTAATGAAGAGTCGAGATTTTTATATGCAGATTCTGACGAAGGTCGTGAAGCGTTATTATCGTTCTTGCGTGGTGAAATAAGGACAATTTTACAAAAAGCGCCAGATTATTTTTCTACAATTCCACCGCAACCTGTTGAAGTTAAACGTATACCAAAGGCCGTGGAAGCAGGTGCGCCAGGTGGTTACTACAACGGTCCATCGCTTGATGGCAGTCGCCCAGGGGTATTTTCAATCAACCTAAAAGACATGAAAGCAGTACCAAGCTTTGGGATGAAAACCTTAACGTATCATGAGGCGGTTCCTGGTCACCACTTCCAAATTGCGCTTAATATGTTGCAAACAGAAATCGGTTTGATGCGTCAAAATGCCTCATTTAATGGTTATGTTGAGGGCTGGGCGCTGTATTCAGAGCTATTGGCATACGAAATGGGGATGTATAAGGACGACCCATTTGGAGACTTAGGTCGTCTGCAAGCTGAGGCATATCGTGCGGCTCGATTGGTGGTTGATACGGGCCTACATTATAAAAAGTGGACACGCGACCAAGCGATCACGTATTTTGCTGATGCAACTGGTACGGCGATGAGCGATGTGGTATCGGCTATCGACCGTTATATCGCTTGGCCAGGACAAGCGCTTGGTTATAAGTTAGGTATGCTTAAATTGGTTGAACTTAGAGAGCATGCTAAACAGCAACTGGGCGATAAGTTTGATATTAAAGCATTCCACGACGTGGTGTTGCTAAAGGGCGCAAGGCCAATGGCGCTTGTTGAAGAAGATATCAAGACTTGGATTAATTCTCTGAAGTCGTAAATACACTTTTCGGCTTGAAGTCAGTGAACGATGCTGGCTTCAAGTTGACGTTATTTAAAAAACCTTATAACACTCGTTCATACTAACCGTACTTAAACTCACTATCATAATTTGCAATTCGGCTTTGCCACGGCATTTTCAATAATTTCTTTGCTGCGATGTATATCTTTCTTTTTCAGCTCAAGTCCTGCTTCATCTTCATTTTTGATCGGTTGATAAGCGAGTTTTGCATAAAGCGCAAAGTGATCTGACCCTATGTTGTTGAGCCTTTTAATATCGATCACTGTGAAATGGTGACTCGAAAACAAATGATCCAGCGGCCAACGTGCAAACGGGTACTGTGCATGAAAAGTGTTAAACATGCCTCGGCCAACTCTCGGATCAAGAAGCCCACTTATTTTCCTAAATAACCTCGTGGTTGGTGACCAAGCAACATCATTGAGATCGCCAGTGACAATGGTGGGCAGAGGCTCATTTATGACGCGTTTGGCGACAACCACCAATTCCGCATCTCGCTCAATGGCCGTTTCGTTTTCGGTGGGGCTTGGCGGTGCCGGATGCAAAAAATGGGTTTGGATCACGATATGGGGAGCTATCCTGAGTTTTGCATGTATCGAAGGTACGCCTTCTTCAACGATATACTCACATTTTGCCTCGTCTAGCGGGTAGCGAGAATAAACGTGCATGCCGTATAAATTGGATTGTGGACATTTAACGCTGTAGGGCAGTATGTCCAACAATGAGTCTAATTGTTGCTCCCATATCTCATCACTTTCTAACGTGACTAAAATATCAGGTTGATGTACCCGGACTTGCTCCAGCAGCAAATTAAACTGCCGATTGGTTTGCAGTACATTGGCGGTGATCAAACTAATTGTGTGAGTATTGGTTGTCGCTTTTTTTACCTCGACAGGCCAAAGCGGGGTGTAGGGTAAAATCCACCACAGTTGAAAACTTAAACAACCTAATAGAGAAATGGCAGCAAGCGCGGCTACACTTTGAAGATTAAGATAGAAAATGGACAGCAGTAGCGTAAATGCGGTAATAACAACGAGCTGAAGCCGCGGGAACTCCATTGCTCTCACACTCCAATGCGGATGTTTAGCAAGTGGCAATAGCGTAGCTAGTAGGATAAAACCACACAGCGCGACGATAACCCAAGTCATGAAATTCCTCAGCAAATAGATGAATTTAAGAAGTATATTTCATGTTAGCTGAAATCGCTGTGAATAGCATCGGGTCTAGGCGCTTGCCTAAACCCGATACTCGTCAGGGATATCTATACCAAATAAGTCGAGATTAGTTTTGGTACGGAGTGTTTTCCGCAAAATATTCATGGCTGTCAGCATTTTGAATTGCTTGACTTGGATTTGAATTTGCTAAGTTTTTCGCACCAGATTGGCCATAAACGATGTCATCTGTACCTGCAACGGCATTAAAGTGGCTTAGCTCATGAACAATCGTGCCCGCACGTGAATCCGTACCTAGCTCATTTGCGCTCCAAAATGCGCGACATAGATATACTTTGTATGGTTGATTTGGGTATACATAAGCAAAGTATGATTTGTTACAACTACAGTCAAAAGTGAGATCTTGGTTGTCGATTGCATCATTGATTGCGTTGAAGTTAGATTTCACGGTTGCATAGCGGCTGCTTGTCGCTGCGCCAAACCAAGTTTGATAACGCGTAGACGGGTTGCTCGCTGAGTGGCTATTTAAGTAAGCAACAGAGTCATTAGTAATTTGGTCCGCAGCATTCAGTGCTGACAAAATACTGGTTTTTTCACTGTTACTACAACGACCTGTAAAACAAGTGCCATCAGTACAGTCTGCTGCACCAGCGACTGGTTTTGCGTTAACTTGGAGGTTACCTTTGCTTAATGCTACACCTTCAAGCCAAAGATTGACCGAATTTGAACTGAGTTCTGCTACATCGGCACGCATCATCGATTGCTGCCCCATCGTTCTTGTAGTCATGCTTGGGATTTCTTTTTTACCGAAAAGGTCAAATGATTCAACATCATAACTAATTTCGTAGTTACCTGGCTGGCTAAGATCATAAAGGCCCGAAAGCTCAAATGATTTAGTGAGCGTTTCGCCAGACTTTAGCTTGATAAAGTCAGCTTCGGTAGGAGCTGGGCGTTTGTAGTGAGGGCCAAAGAAATTAACTTCTTTACCATCACGCGTAATTTTAAAAATATGCTCTTCTTCGAGATCTGTATACCAGCTTAAGATTTTTTGGTTACCTTTACCCTGATTGGTGATGTTTAGCGTCGCAATAACATCGCCATTGCTTTTTGTGTCGACATCAACGCTTACCGCTAGGTCTTTATTCATTGCTTGAGCATTCAGTGATGCGGTTACGGCTGCTGCGAGTAACCCGGTAGATAGTGTGCGTGATAGTAGCTTCATTATTTCTTCCTGTTGAGGTTGCTACAGTCTCTCGGCTGGCAGGTACAAAACCAGTTGTGAGGACTGAGTTTACTTGTTGTCATTTCGTTATTTTTAAAGGTGAATTCACTCTTCACTTTTAATTAACAATAATATATTCGATGTTTCAAGCAGAATTTTCACAATAGAGCTAAAAAGTTTACATTAAAAAATTACCAATAATTTCAAATAACTGTAATGTTATTGAAAAGTATGGATAAATTTAATACAAAACTGAGGAAAGGAAAGTTGTGAATTTATTGTTTCATTCACATTGATTTACATTGTGGTGTTTGAAATGGTATTCCAACAGAAGCTGGAGTGGCACTGATGTTATCTAGCAAACCATTATCAGTGCCAAACTGGGTATTAGATTTCGGTAATGATATCGTCGATAGCAAGGCGAGATTTAGGCAATTTAGCATTAAAATCACCTTCGTCTCGATAGCCCAATGCGACAATGGCAAGGGCATCAAAGCCTTGCTCAGTTAACCCAAGTTCATTGCTGAGAATTTCAGCGTCAAAACCCTCAATGGGTACAGAGTCTATACCGAGTAGTGCAGTGCTTAGCAAAAATTGCCCAAGATTTAAGTAAACTTGCTTGCCAGTCCATGCTTTGATTGCTTCATCGCTGGTTTGATTTAAGCCGACAAAATAGCGACGGCCATTATTCATTTGTGCTTCTACTTCAGAGCCTTTTTCAAATCGGCCGTCGGCACTTTCTTTGGCAAGCACTTTATCTAAATGTGCATCATCTATATTTTGTTTTGCAGCAAATACAACAACATGTGATGCGTTAAGTACTTTGGCTTCATTAAATTTGTAATTCTCTTGTGTGCTTTTAGCCACCTGAGTTTTGCCTGTCTCAGTACTTGCGATGACGAAATGCCATGGCTGAACGTTGGTACTAGATGGGCTCAGCCTTAGTACTTGCTTAAGTAGCTCAATATCTGAATCACTAATTTTTTTATTAGGATCAAAGGCTTTTGTGGAATAACGATTGTGAATTGCATCGCGTAATGTGTACATAACAGACTCCTAAAATTGCTTTCAAGAGATAATAGGGTTTTACATAATCAATAAAAAGATGATAATGAGTTAAATAGTTTCAAAAATTTTTTGAAAATGAATACACAAGATTTAATCGTCGTGATGAAAACGGCTCAGCTTGGCAATATTAGTGCGGCGGCTGCGCAGTTAGATATGCAAGTTGCCACGGCGAGCGCTGCGATAAAGCGAGTGGAAAAGCACCTTGGCTTTCAACTTTTTGTGCGTTCTACGCGTAGCTTAAGGCTATCAAAGCAAGGTGAAACCTATTTGCCAATTTGCGAGCAGGCACTTGCGCTTTTGGCTGATGGCAAAAAGCAGGTGCTCGATAACGACAACGAAATTGACGGTGAGCTAAGGTTAACCGCTCCGTCAGATTTTGGCCGTAATATTCTCCTTCCTTGGCTAGACGAATTACTTGATGAATACCCCAAACTTGCCCTGAAGCTTATTCTTAATGATCACAATCTCGACTTTTATCGTGACGGTGTTGATATCGCGCTGCGCTATGGTGCGCCTGAAGACAGTAGCTTCTACGGCTTTAAAATTTGTGATGTGCCATTACTGCTTTGTGCCTCTACGGAATACTTAGAAAAACAAGGCACGCCAAAGGATCACGAGGAATTAAGCGAGCACCAAGGGCTATTCTTTTTGATCAGAGGCAGTAAGTTTGATACGTGGAAACTGACGAAAAATGAGCAAACTTACAAAGTGGTGCTTAAAGGGCGTAGAACCAGTAATGATGCGGATGTGGTAAAGCGCTGGTGTGCGCAAGGAGCGGGTATTTCATTGCGATCCGCGATAGACGTAGCAGACCAAATAGAACAAGGTGTGGTGCAAAGTATATTAAATGACTATCGCGTTGAATGTAAGCCGCTGTGGTTGATCTGCCCGTCAAAGCAAATGATCAACCCAAGTGTGAGAGTGCTGCGCGATAAACTAAGAAAGTACTGCCAAGCGCTTGTAGAAAAGGCCGAGCGGTATAAATAGCTCTAGGATTTGGCAGAGTCCGTATTTTTTAGCTTGTCGGGTAAGTGGGTTGGATAACCAAACAGCGCCAACCATTTGCCTTTTAAAGTGTTTGCTTGTGAAAAGCGGTGGAACATATGACGCCACTGAGCAAAGTTAACATCTAAAGGGGTCTGCTTTGGTGCCGCACCTCTTATTCCATAACAAATTGGTATGTCTTCACGCTCCTCGATAAAGGTGCCAAAAAGCTTATCCCAAATGATCAGCACCCCGGCAAAGTTTTTATCTATATAGTCAGGATTACTGGCGTGATGGACTCTGTGGTGGGAAGGCGTATTAAAAATTCGCTCTACCATCCCTAATCGATTAACCGTTTGTGTATGAACAAAAAATTGAAAAGCTAAGTTGATTGCGACGATGGTAAATACCAAGGTCGGGGTAAATCCAAGAAGTATCATAGGCAGCCAGAACAGCCACATACCGACAATTGGGTATAGCAAGCTTTGGCGAAATGCAGTGGTAAAGTTCATGTTGTTAGAACTGTGATGGACCACATGTGCACTCCAAAGCCAGTGAATACAATGTGATGCGCGGTGAAACCAGTAATACAAAAAATCTTGCAAGATAAACCCAAAGAGCAAAGTGAAGGTATTTAATTCGATTGTGAATAAGGCAAATTGATGGAGCCAGTAAAAGAGCGGCATCAGTACAAGTAAAGCCAACGCGTCGCTGCCTTGATGTAGCAACGCAAGTAGGGCATTGAGTAATGAATCTCGCCAATCATAGTGTTCGTGGTGCTTGATATACTCCCAGACAACACAAAGTAAAAAGACGGGACTGAGTGCCAGTAAAATTAGCGATACATCAATCATATATAGCTCCTTCTTTAGCCATAGTTTTGGTACTTTATATGCACTAGCGTAACGGGTTAGCCATTGACAATCCTGCCAAACTGCGCCAACAATTTGTCCAAATACGACAAAAGGAACTGCAATGCACTCCACTTCGTTTGTATATTTTTATAGTGCGTGGGTCTATCTTCATGATTATTTTACCGATGACAAGAGACTGCAAGGCGAGTTTGCTGAGCTGGTAGCGTCACGGCCTGAACGTGTAACACTCGTTGAGTACGAGCGGTTGCTTGAGGTAGGGCAGGAGTTAAGCGGCGATCCCTTAATTGGTTTTGAACTGGGTAAAGCCATTCAGTTGCATGACTATGGGGCGCTTGGCTACTTGGTCGAAACCAGTAAAGACTTGCAGCAGGCTATAGCCTCATTATTGCATTACGACGCAATTGTCGCCGATATTGGCCTCGCCGTATTCACAAGTGATAGTGACAATGCCAAGTTAACTTGGCAACCAAAAACCCCGCTGGGTAAGCAAGCCATTTTGCGTAATATGACCGCTTGGGTGAGCGCTGCAAGGCAGCTTTTGCGTTCAACTTTATCGCCTAACCAACTCCAGCTTAGCTTTAGCGTGTGTGGCCTAGAATTACAGCGTTTGCAAAGTTGGTTTGGCTGCCCCGTATCACAAAACTGCCCTGAAAATACGCTGTCGTTTCCGTTAGATTTTCTTACCATGCCAGTCGCTACCGTCGACAGCCTAATGCACGAACATATTGAGCAAGCGGTTGCCAAAAGCGTATCAGCGCTTTGTGATAATCATGATTTAAAAACGCGTGTTGCCAATTTACTGGCGGCAAAGCACTCACTGACTGGAGTCAACCAAGCAAGTATGGCTAAGGCATTAAACATGAGTGTGCGTTCGATGCAGCGTAAGCTAAAAGCACAACACACCAGCTTTAGAACCTTACTCGACCAAGAGCGAAAGCATAGATTTGAACAACTCATCGACAACACCAGATTGCTCGATATTGTAGACGCACTCGGTTTTACAGAGCAAAGTGCGCTCAATAAAGTTTGTTTAAAATGGTATGGGAAGCCACCGTCAAAGCTAAAGTGAAGAACCGAAGGTAGGTAAGTTTTGGTTTGTTAGTCAAATTCCCAGCTTCGGTGCAAATATGTAGTGGGAATACTATAGTGGGCGTCATCGATTCCTCAATTCTTAATTATTTGAATAATAAATTAACAAATCCTATAAATAGCAATAGGTATATGGTGGTTATTATTAATAATGTTTTAGATCTAAATAAAGATGAGAGAAAAGAAAATTCAACTTGGTGTTGTGCTAAATTTTTAAAGAAATTTTTAGGGTTTGTTTTTTTCATTATATTTATCCTTCTCGTTTAGATTTAAGTGTTTTTGGAATTAAACCTTTTCCTCTAATTGGTTGTATTAAAAAATAAAAGTTAAAACCTATAATTAGTAAAAATAAACTAATGGTTATCAAGTTTAAGGTTTTGTGTGTGGCTGGTAAAGTTAAAGATAACTTTTTGATGGAAAAAGAAAAAACGGAATTGGTAGGGTTTTAATCATGTTTTTACTCGAAATTAAATGCCTAGTTTTTTAAAGTTTTTTAGGTATAGAGTTTTTACAAATACCTAAATCAACTAAAATTCAACATGAAAGCTTCAATGAAGAAATAATAGGTTTCACTAAAATATCGCATAGTAAATATTTTTCTTCCGGGAGTGTAGAGCTATTTACATTAATCTAGTCAATTCCAGTCGGGGACTCGCTGTGTACGAGTCCTAAGATGCGACTTGATAAAACTACCATAAAAATTCACAAGAACAAAAATCAATAAAATAAAATTTATCACATTATATCATAGTGTTAGTTGTGTTTGTTATAGAGCAATAACAACTAGATTTGCCAATCATAATAATTATTTTCAGGTATGTAGCCGACAGGGTGGGATTCCACTTCAGTTTGTGCTGACACCCACCTAAAGTTTGTGTATTCAAAAGATGACAGCTTCAACTTTGAAGTGCCTTCCCTGTATCGGTGAAAATATGGGATGGGTATTATCTGTTCGCTCTCTTTTTAAACCTAAATTTACCGGCAACGTTATGTTGAAAGTCGAATAGTAGTGATTATTCTTCTTTAATCATGTTAAACCGCTAGTCCTTTTTATGCTTTGCTTCTTCAGAGCAATATGATTCTTGATGCGTACTTTCTACGCAATGACAAAACCAGCTTTCAAAACGTTTGAGATAATAAGCTCCTCCGAATCCATCGTTCTTATCATAAACAATGTAATCAGTGCCGCCACCTCTAAGGTACTTCTCTCCGGTGCCAACATATTCCCAATAGGTTAAGGAAGTGAATAAATAATTGTCATTAACCAAAAAACCAAGAAAATTAGGAGTATGTTCATAAAGGTAAGTTTTGATCGTGACGTGTTTCATTCCCTCGGCTTGCAACCTTTGCTTGGTAAATTCTATTTCCTTTAATACCGATTGGACTACAGAATATCTTTCCGTACCACCATCGATTGAGCCGACTTGTTGCGGCGCTAATAAAGCTATCTCTATGACTATTTGCTTTTTACTCAAAAGACACATCTCTGAGCTTGGATCTAAAAATCTGGCAATTACAGTACTCCAGCCATGTCTTCCTGCGACACCGATATATTTGATATTTATTTCTCGTTCAGATTCACATAGTCGACCAATGTCTCCTAACAAGTCATTGGATTTAATTATTTTTACTTCTCTACGATTGTGCAAAACAGCATCGTATATTTTGAACAAAAGCTCCAGCAAGATAAATGCAATAGGTAACATCAACCCTGTTTTGATGGTGTTGGCTACTTCAACTCTAAAAAATAATTCAGTTGGCAGCATGTCAACAACGACTGCAAGTAACAACAATAATATTAGTAGTTCTTTTTTAGTCGTTTCATATGCGATACGAAGTCGGGCCAGAAGATTTGCTTTCCTTTGCATGAGGAAGTCCTGTTATTTTATTTTTGATCAATTAAGTATTGTAAACTTTACTGATAATGCAATTTTTCTTCATCGTTAGCATTAATCTTATTTATCGAACCTTTAACTTATTTAACCGATTGAAAATAAAGGTTTTTATTCCAGCCGCCGACAGCAAGAAAGATTTATCTTGAGAATCAAAATTACTCAATTGCTAAGTGCTATATTTAAGATTACAACTACTCCACTTTTATGTGGGCCCTTGAATTTGCCCACTAACCCTATGTTAAATCGTGGGGTGCCTAAACCATCATGTACTGATGTGCTAACGCATCGCCACCTAAGGATTATTTAGATGCTATCTACTCTATTCGTTGTTGATCAAAATGCAGATGTACTGCCTTTGGCAAATAACGTAGTGACGTTTGAAACGTATTTGCAAGAGTACCCAAAGCTCGGTGAATCAAAACTTCGAGTGATTAATTTATGTGACTGTGACCGTTATTTAAGCCAAGGTTATTACTGCTCTTTACTTGCTGAAGCGCGTAATCACCAAGTGCTTCCGAGTCTAAAGGTTATTAATGGTTTACGTGATGGCGATAATGCGTTGTTTTTATCGCAAGCCTGGTTTGATAAGCGTGGGATCGCGATTACCGATGACGCTGAGCTGATCATTTGTATGGGCGAAACCCAACAGCCTGAATTTAGTAAGTTGGCGGCGTATTTATTTCAGCAATTTCCAGCGCCTTTACTAAAAGTGACATTACAGCAGCAAGATAAAGGCGTGCGTGTGCAGGTGCAGCGTCGCGACTTTTCGACTCTACAGGTGGCGCAGCTTGAGTTTTGTACTCAAGTATTAGGTCATGTGCATGCCACTCAGTGGAACAAACGTAAGAGTCACAAAAAGTATCGCTGGGATATTGCGATGCTGGTGGACCACGATGAAAAATTGCCGCCAAGTAATAAAGGGGCGATCAGCCGCTTTGTTAAAGCGGGTGAAAAGCTTGGCATTAAAGTACATCCATTAGAAGCGGCTGAGTTATACAACTTAGGCCAATACGATGGGCTATTTATTCGTGAAACCACAGCGATTGATCACCATACTTATCGCCTTGCGCAAGAAGCCGAGCAAAAAGATTTAGTGGTAATTGATGACCCAAGCTCGATCCTACGCTGTTGTAATAAGGTGTTTTTGCATGATGCCTTTAATTACAAGAAGGTGCCAAGTTTAGAAACGCGATTTGTGAGTCAGTGTAATGAACAAGTAATCGATAAACTCATTGCTGAGTTATCGTTACCTATGGTGCTTAAAATGCCTGAGAGTTCGTTCTCAAAAGGCGTATTTAAAGTAAAAACCAAAGAAGAGCTTGGCGAGCGTTTACAAGAGCTGATGAGCGTCTCTGCGATTGTGTTGGCGCAAGCTTACTTATACACGGACTACGATTGGCGTATTGGGGTATTAAATGGCCGTGCAATTTACGCATGCCGTTACCATATGGCACGTAACCATTGGCAAATCTATAACCACGAGTCAAAACGTAATTTCTCGGGTGGGTTTGACACGCTACCAACGTTTGAAGTGCCAAAAGCGGTGTTACGCGCAGCGTTAAAAGCGGCGGCAGTCGTGGGTAATGGTTTGTATGGTATTGATATTAAAGAGCACAACGGCAAAGCCTACGTGCTTGAAGTAAACGACAACCCGAATATTGACCAAGGGGTTGAAGACAAATATCTCGGTGACGAGCTGTACATGCAAGTGATGTCTGAATTTTCAAGACGCCTTGAAGCGAGAGGTAAAAAGTAATGTTGCAAGCCGCGTTGGTGCTTGAAAAGGCGACACTGCAGGATTTGAACTCACTGAATGCGCTGGAGCAAAACTGCTTTAGTGCGGATAGACTGAGTCGTCGCCAACTCAAGCATTACATCAGTTTTGAACATAGCCTGCTGCTCACTGCAAAGTTGGCAGGGGAACTTGTGGGCTATGGGCTGCTTTGGTTGCATCAAGGAACGCGGCTAGCAAGGCTTTATTCATTGGCGGTATCGCCTCATCATCAAGGTAAAGGGATCGCACGCCAACTGATGTCTGAGCTTGAAGTCAGAGCGGGTGAAATGGGCTGGTTATATATGCGTTTAGAAGTGGCTAAACGCAATGACGCTGCCATCGGCTTATATAAACGCATGGGTTATCGTGTATTTGGCGAGTATCAAAACTACTATGCGGATCATGATGACGCGCTAAGAATGCAAAAATGTGTGCGTAAGCTGTCGCAAAAGGCGGTGTTGCATCAGGCTCCTTGGTATCAACAAACAACAGACTTTACCTGCGGACCGGCGTCACTGATGATGGCAATGGCAAGCATAGATCCAGGCTGTATGGGCGATCAGGCCTTAGAGCTTGAGATATGGCGTGAAGCGACCACCATCTTTATGACCGCAGGTCACGGCGGCTGTCACCCATTTGGTTTGGCATTGGCTGCGGAGCGCCGTGGTTTTGCGGCAGAGGTGATGGTGAATACGGCGGGCCCGCTATTTTTAGATGGCGTGAGAAGCGCGCAGAAAAAGCAGGTGATGACCTTAGTTCATGAGCAATTCCGTCAAGAGTGTGAATATCGTGATATTGCTATTCACCAAGCCGATGTAAAGCTTGAACAGGTTGAACAATGGTTGTTACAGGGCAGTGCGGTATTGGCCTTGATCAGCACTTATCGGCTAAACGGTAAAAAGGCGCCGCATTGGGTGCTTATTACGGGGTTGGATGAGTTGTGCTTATATCTTAATGACCCTGATGTTGAGGACGACCAAAACCCTATCGACTGCCAGCAAGTACCCATCGCAAGGTCGGATTTTGAAAAAATGATGACGTTTGGCGCAAGCAAGTTAAGTGCGCTGGTGGTGTTGCACGAGTCATTTTAAATAACCTTTTCGGTTATAAGTCAAAGGGCCTGTATTCGGCCCTTTGTTTATAGCGCTAAACGGCGTTTATAGCGTTTTCAAAAACTCAACGATTTGCCATTTTTCATTGTCACTCAAGGTTGTGCCGTAAACGTGACCGCTATTATCATTGCCCGGCATCACTTCACCGCTGGCTTTGTTCACTTTGAACTCGTTCATGCCTTGATGAGTAATATAACCAACGTTGATAGGATCGAATTCACGACTGCCAACCCAGAAGGTATCTGGGCGCGACTCTGGTGATTGTAGTAGTGACCATAGGTTTGGCACAGAGCCATTATGTAAATAAGGCGCGGTTGCCCAAATTCCATTTAACGGCCTTGCTTTGTAGACACCCGCATCGTAAAAACCATCCACACAGTCTTCGTTAGTATTGGGGGTTAACTGTTGTCTATTTGCCAAATAGACTTTGAGGCGCTCTTCAATGGATTTTTTCACGGTGGTTTTCTTACCATCTGGCCCGGTGCGCTCTGCTATTAAGCCCGCTTCGATTGCTTTGATGGGATCTTTTAGCACTAGACCCACAACCCCATTTACTGGGATATCGATAGCGCTATCCACCGCTTGGAATTTGTCTCCCGCGATAATGTCGGTTTTTGTGCCTTCCAAGAACAATGTTTTTGCCATGTGGCAGCTGGCGTTATTAGACATAGTCGGATCGGTTCCAATCTCTTTTACCGGTACTTTTACCGCTTCGTAATCTTTAAGTAGATTTTTTTGGTCAATTAATTGATGGCAGCTAGCACAATTTGCTTGGAATAGCATTTTTCCTTGTGCCGCCTTATTGGTGTCAATCCCTGGAAGGTATTGCTCAGGCCAAGCTGGTGGCAGAAGTGTTTTTACCCACGCTTCTAGTTGCCCTAACGCATGTAAGTCTACCGTTGAGCTATATCGAGCATGTTTCCCCCAAACGCGCTGCCAAACCGGTGCTTCTTCAATGGATAACGAACCAAACACACCCACAACTTCACCAATGTTGCGTACTAATGGGCCGACCACAGGAATATTGGGTGCGGAAGCATTCCACTGCACAACATTTGACTGGTGCGTCCCCCATAAAAATGGATAGGAGACGGGCGCGGTGGGCGCATTTTTATTGTTAAGGTCGTCAAGCGCAAATGCCGTACCGGCGTTTTGAATATTGCCAAACGCATCAAGTCGAGCATAGCTGGTAAAATCGTCTGGATAGTCTTCGGGTAAGTCATTAACGGTTTGTCGCTCGGCGGTTGCAAGCGCCACATGCTTGAGATCGTCTCGTAAATCATCAATCAATTCTTGCGATGCCCCTTCTTTTAATACGCGCATCGCGAAACGGCTAAACTTTTGATTATCGTTAAGGGTCGCTTCTAACGCGGCATTTAGGCGGCTAAAGAAGAGTACAAAGTTGGCGAGGGTGGGCGCACCTTCTATCAAGATTTTTGTGCCGTTATAGTCAATTTGGTTAGTGTGACATGCGGCACAGGTCATTCCGACCCAAGCTTGTCCCGTGGTTTGATTGTTATGCACGGCAAAACCGATGGGCAAGCCTGAAGGGTTATTGGCGGCGGTTTTACTGGGCAGGTAGCGCAGCATTTCCATATGTTCGCTATCGCGAAAGAGCTTTTTACTGTTAGGTTGCTCTAACCAAGTAAACCAAGTATAGGGAATGATTTGTGACCCTTGGCCCGTGAACCAAAAGTCTTGCCGAAGTTTATCTGACCATCCTTGATTGAGCCAAACTCGCTCAGGCACTTGACCAGATTCTGCAACTGGGTCGAGCGTTTCTTTTGGCACTGAAGGTTTTTTACTTGGTGAGCTACAACTTGCGAGAAACAATGTGCAAGCCACTGCTGCACTTACATATTTTATTACTAGTCTATTGTTCATGTTGAACTGTCCGTGACGGTGGAAGTACCAACTACCTTAGTACAAACTAATTAACAATCAAGTTACACGGCATTACACTTGCCGCTGATTCACAAGATGAGAAAGTCTCATCTTTCCAAATATGAAATATTTATGTAAATTTATTTGTTTACACTAAATTTACTTTATTTGTTTGGGAGCGGTTGTGCGTCGAAGTAGTTTTGCCATTTTTCATGTTATGGCGGTAATAGTTATCTTGGTTGGGTTACTGACAGGTCCTCGTTTAGGCATTATCAATCATGATTTTCTGGCGTTTCTTTCGCCTTTGCTTCCACAAGGCGCGTTGCTGTCAATACATGTGTTATTTGGTTGCTTACTCACCTTGATTGCGATTGTTTTTACTTTGGCAACCATTCGCGCACCGTTTCGTGGTGCACCAAGCAAGTTTGATAAAGCTGTTAACTACATTGGGTATCTTGTTATTGTGCTGAGTATAGCCACAGGATGGTTACTTTGGCTCAATCCAGAGAGTCTAAGTTTAGTCATTCATGGGTTATCAGCGACAGGCATTTTTTTGTATTTGGTGTTACATGGCATAAAGCACACGGTGTTTAAGGGCAAGCAAGTACTGAGCGTGTTATTGCCCCGAAATGCGCTTATTTTGCTCAGTTGCAGTATTGCTCTGGTGTATTTTTGCGGCCTTGGCATAAAGCTTATTGTTGCAGATCAGCATTTACGGTTAGAAGTTGCGCCGCTATCAAGGCAAAGTCACCTTGAAATAGACGGTAAAGGAGACGAGCCTGAATGGTTGCGTGCTAAGCCTATTAAGTTAACTACATTTGGTGGTGCAAACTTCTTGGATGGGAGTAGTGAGGTCGAAATAAAAGCGTTGAGCAACCATGATGAAACCTTCTTTCTGATCCGCTGGCAAGATCCGACCGAAAGTCTAGAGCATCTGCCGCTGGAAAAAACCTCGGACGGTTGGCAAGTAAAAGAAAATGGCTTTTATCGCTTTGACGAGCGCACTTATTACGAAGATAAGTTTGCCATCATGCTATCGACAACCTGTGAACTAGGAGGTGATGGCACCGTTCAATACGGCGATGCGCCGCTTACAGACAAGCCCCGTAACTGGCATGGCAAGGGCTATCACGCAAGTACGGACGGCCGCACGCGAGACTTATGGCACTGGAAAGCGCTGAGAACCAATGACATGTACTTGGCCGATGATAATTTTTTTGGGCCACCTCAAAGCGTTGCACTTGGGCAAAGACGCTACACCGCAGGGTATCAACCTGATGGCAAAGAAAGCGGTGCTTATGTGATGAACTGGCGCTGGTACTCACCGACTGAGGTTACGCCAAAGCGAATGCCAATCCCATCGCCAGATATCACTGAGCGCAAAGTCCTTGATTGGTTTGCCAGCGAAACCTACAACCCTCAACGAGACATGGCGAAAATTGGTGAACAGCTCCCATCTGTGTTGTACCGTTCAAATCGTTTTGAGGGAGATAGAGCCGATGTTAGAGCTAGGGGAGAGTGGCACGATGGCTATTGGACGCTAGAGCTGGTACGTAAACACCAAACGCATTCTCCTCTTGATGTTGAACTGCGCTCTGGTGTTTGCATGTGGGTTTCGGCATTTGATCACGCACAAATCGCGCATACTCGTCACCACAGAGCGATTCAATTGAGGTATATGCTATGACCGTAGCCTCACGTTTAATACTTAGTTTAGCGATTGCCGCTGTGGCGATTAGCTACTTGTTATTCAGCCCCTCTGAGCGAGAAATTCCAACTCATGCACGCTTTATTAAAGTCACTAATGACATGCAGTTTTTGTCTGTCTGGCAGGGTCCTTGGCATTGTGTCTATGACAAAAAGCTTAATCTGCTCTGGGAAGTAAAACGAGATGATGAGTCTATCCACGATGGCTATTGGAGTTACTCTTGGTATGACGGTCAATTTGGTCATGCTGATCAAGGTGACTGTTATTTCGAAGCATCCCACTGCGATAGCCAAGATCTGATCCGTAAAACCAACCAAGCTTCTTTATGTGGTAGTGCCGAATGGCGCTTACCTACACCTGATGAGCTACGCTCTTTAATTCAAACGCCAAATAGTCCCGGACAACCCCATATCGCAAGTGATTTTTTCCCACACATTAAAAATGGTGACTATTGGAGTGGTGAGGCTGGCGTGCCATTACCCAAGTCATTTAAGCGTGAAAAGTTAGGAGCAACGGCTGTGAATTTTCAATCTGCAGAGGCGCTTTCGCTCCCATACGCAAACGCCGCATTTGTCATGTTGGTGGCTACGCCATCAACACCACTCTCATTGGCTCAAAGTCGTGCTGAGCCTGTTACTCTAAACTAGGAACCAAGGAAATGAAATATACTCAAATGGCAACTTTTGTGGTTGCAGCAGGTCTATCTTGCAGCAGTTTTGCTGCGAGTGACTACCACCGTCTTGTGTGGGACACCAGTCCAAGCACTTCAGCAACAATAGGGTTTACACCTACATCAGGCACTAATCATATTGTTAAATATGGCAGCACAACGGATGAGCAGAGTTGGCAAAGTGCTGCGGTCAGCGCTACGCATACCTTTGACGGTGGCCTCTCAAGTTCATTTGTGAAATTAACCGGCTTAACCTCTGATAGTGCGGTTTATTATCGTGTTTGTGATTCACAAGGTTGCGGTCAGCGTTTGTGGTTCAGAACTGCGCCGCAAACGGCATCAGGGATCACTGCTGTAGCTGGTGGTGATACGCGCACGGGTTGGACAACACGCCGTAAAGGCAATGAGTTGATCGCTAAAATTCGACCGCTATTTATTATGCATGGTGGCGATTACACCAATGCAAACTCCGTTTCTGAAATGCGTGAATACTTAAAAGATTGGCAATTAACCTTTTCGGATGATTTGATTGATGGCCTTGCATACAAGCGAATTTATCCATTTGTAGCAACACATGGCAATCACGAAGACGATAACTACAAAACGCTATGCGAAGTATTTGGCGTAGATTATGACCAAGATGGTGCGTGTACAGCAAAAGATACCTATGGTGCTTTTAACGTGGCGGGGCTTTTAAGGGTTTATACCTTAAACAGCCAATTTAAAAATAGTGGCTGGTCGAGCTATGCCACAGCGATGAACAATTGGCTGAAAAGCGACTTACAGTCTCAGGGCAACAGCGCAACGTGGCGTATCGCTCAGTATCATAAGCCGATGTATCCTCACTATTCAGGTAAGTCAGACAACACCATATTACACACTTGGTGGGCACAAGACTTCTATAATAATGCGATGAACTTAGTGGTAGAGTCCGATACTCATATCAATAAACTGACTTACGCACTAACGCCTACCAGCAATGGCTTTACTGCAACGACCCAAGGCGGCACCGTTTATGTGGGTGAGGGAAGCTGGGGTGCACCAGCGAGAAGCGCCAATGATCCAAAAAGCTGGACTATCGACCTTGCGAGTATTCAACAGTTTAAAGTGTTGAGTGTGACAAATGATAAGCTTACTGTTCGAACTGCTGAGTTTTCAAGCAATGCAACTGCCTTATCTAAGGCGCAGCGAGATGCCGATCCGCTTGCGTTACCTATGAATATGACATGGTGGTATGCCGCCGAAATTGGTGATGAACTGAATCTGATCAAAGCAAGCAATAATCTATCTGTGATAGAAACTCCCATTATTGAGCCGCCAGCTGCAATTGAACTTATCAGTGGTCAAACACAAGCGAATGTCACTGGTGCTAAGTCTTCTCAGGTACTTTATTACATTGATGTGCCAGCAGGAGCAACGCAGCTAAGAGTTGAAACGGCGGGCGGCAGTGGGGATGTAGATATGTATGTGCGCTTTAATGCGGAACCAACGACACAAAACTACGATTGTCGACCCTATAAATCAGGTAATAATGAAGTCTGTACAATTACTCCAGTACAAACAGGTCGTTACTATGTCATGCTTGATGGCTATGAGCGTTATTCGGGCGTTGCGTTAACAGCTACGGTTTATACTGACACTCCTCCAGATCAAGGTAATAGCCAGCAATGGTTGGATCAATCCGCCAGTAAAGGTCAGTGGCAGTATTATACTTTTGACGTGGCACAGGGAACACAGAGCCTGCAAGTAAAGGCATCGGGTGGTACTGGAGATGCTGATTTATATCTGCGTTTTGGTCAACAACCAAATAGTAATACCTACGAATGTCGGCCTTATGAAAATGGCAATAATGAAACGTGCACAATCACCAATCCAAATGCGGGAACTTGGCATATTGGGCTCTATGGTTACGCCGCTTTTTCAGGGTTGACTCTACAAGCAGAAAGTCAATAACCCTGTAAATGAGAGCTTGGTGGTTATTGGTGTAACGATCAAGCTCATTTTAAAACTGACCGAATATTGAGAGTAGCTTGATCATTCACAATTAATGGAATTGAGACAATAATCGAGGTACAATAGCGCTGCATTTTTGGACATGCAATTGTCTTTATGCAACGACCTCTGACGCGCGCAATCGTTGCGGTTCGTAGGGAAGAATAAATTTACCACGTGTTTGGCTATGTTCCGTGGTGATAACAAGGATCACATTATGAATACAAAACTTCTCGTTGGCTTAGGTGCTGTGGCTATTGCCGTTGGTGCTTATGTAACCACTCAATCATCATCTTTTTCAAGCATCGCGATGGAACAACTGGAATATGTTCCGGCTGATACCGCGGTATTTTGGGGGCAATTAACGCCTTTTGAGCAACAAAAATATTTGTCTTTCATGCCTGAAGAGCTTCGACAGGTTCAAAATATCGAAGAGATAACTGGGTTGCTTAGAAAAGAAAATGATAAGCACTTGGACTTTGTAGCAACGCTACTAGAGCAATACAATCTAGCGATGACATCCCCTGAACAAATGAAAGCTATCTTAGGCATGGGTGATACGGTCAGAAGTGTATTCTACACAGTTGGTTTGCTGCCAACATTGCGCTATGAACTGGCGGATCCTGAGGCTTTTCAACGTACGATAAAAATGGCTGCAAAAGATGCCGAAATCACATACCAAGAAGATACGCTTGATGGTGTCGCATTAACGCGTTATCAGCTTGAGTTCGCGCCAGAAGCTAAAATTGAGCTTATCACATCCGTGCAAGGTCAATGGGTAACAACAACATTTAACACGCCAATTAACACCGAAGCGGATTTAAAAGTTGCTTTGGGTATTGCCAAACCAGCCCAGTCACTGGCGCAATCTGGCAAACTTGAGCAATACAATACGCAGTTTGGTTTTGATGGTTCGTCAATTGCGTTTCTGAACCATGTGGCTATCGTCGATGGTATTACTGCAAACAAGCAGTCTGATTTGACTCGTATGTTAAATAATCTATTGCAGCTAGGTGGTGGTACTGAGAAATTAGCAGCGGTACGTGCTCCAGAGTGTCAGGCGGACTACAGCGAAATCGCCAATCTGTGGCCTGCGACGGTATTGGGTACCAAGAATATCCAATTTACAAATTCCGCAATCGACTTTGAAGTTGATACTGTGGTGGTGGGTAAAGATGCTGAACTGATGAAAGCGCTTGGGTCTATCCGTGGTTTTATTCCTGCGCACGTCACCAACGGCGAAGAGAAAGTGCTAGGGTTTGGCTATGGTGTTGATGTTGCAAAAGTTGCACCGCTTGTAAACACCCTTTGGGGCCGCTTTACTAAAGCTGAATTCAAGTGTTCTGAACTCGTTGCACTACAGCAGCAAGCGAAACAAAACAGTCCAATGGCTATTGCGATGATGACAGGCATGGCGAACTCGGTTAAAGGCGTGAGTGCATCCGTTTTTGATCTTGTTATGGAGCCAAACGACCAAGGCATGCCAGAACCTAAAACGTTTGATGCGCTAGTCACATTATCTGCTGAAGATCCTTTAGTACTTGTTAATACGGTGAAAGGGCTTGCACCTATGCTGGGTCAAATTCAAATCCCAGAAGATGGTACTCCGGTTTCAATTAACCAGTACATTCCATCTCCGCAGCCATTGGGTATGGATATCAAGTTGGCGGTTAAAGGCGATCACTTAGTGCTGTTTACGGGTGAAAAGGCGACAATTATTGCTGAGAAAATGGCAAGCCAAGCACTAGAAACTAATGGCATGACGCATTTCAGTATGGATATGCAAGCGTTTTTAGCACCAATGTTAGAGGCGGCAAAAGCGACTGGTCAACCAATGCCCGAAGGTATTGATGCACTTTTACAGCAAAATATGGTGTTTGAGTTTAGTATGGATGTTGCAGATCATGGCCTTGTATTTGGCACTGATATGAAGCTGAAAAAACTATAACGAGCAAAAACCCAAATGATGTTAAAAATGCCGACTTTAAGTCGGCATTTTTGTTCTAAAATCACATTTACTTTATCAAAATTGGTAGCTTACTGTCGCTTTAATGTTTCTGCCAAGCTCTGCGGGGTCGTTCGCTTCACTTGCTGGCGCTCGCAAATAACGCTTATCCGTTAGGTTGTCTACACCCAGTCGGGCAGAAAAGCCTGATAATACTCCCTCACCTTGGTATTTTACGTTGAGGTTGTAGATAGTATAGGTCCCAGTACCGTATCCGCGTGTGATGAGATCTTCGCTAAGGCGCTGTTGAGCTCTGTAGTGTAACAATTGAAAACCCAGATTTAAATTACTGTTCAATTGATAATTGGTATTCCAAGTAAGCTTATCTGCTGGTGCTTCAGAATATGGCTGGCGTGTATGGTCAATAGTGCCTAAAAAGAAATTAGGTACACCGACGACATCCATATTCATAGAGGCGTATCCTAGGTAGATGTCTAATTTTTTAAATGAATACTGTGCCTCAATTTCAATACCGTGACTGAATAACTTGCCGATGTTTTTCGCACTATAATCACGGTGTGTGGCGACAGGGACCCCATTGCTGGGATTGGGGCCGGGTGAGCCGAGCTGTTTATTGCCATTCTCATCGATGTAGTACATAAAAGGTACATTGTCGATGTAATTATCTACCTCACTATCAAAGTACATGACTTTTACACTGAAGTTATCAGCGAAGGATAAGTCTTGCCAACTCAAACCAAAACCAACTTCGTAGCTTTGAGAGTCTTCGGCTTTTAAATCTGGTTGCGGTTCGCTAAAGCAAATTTTTCCACCAATATGACATCTCCACTCATCTTTTTTATACAACTCTTGAAGCGAAGGTGCTCGAAATGCCTCCGCGGCTTTAGCGTAAAAATTAAGATAATCCGCGACTTTAAAAGTTACTCCTAGCTCGCTAGAGAGTTCAGAATCATCATTATCGGAATAGGCGACAAAATGGTTACTTGAGCGGGTGTATTTATCGAATCTCACACCTCCTGTAAGGAGTAATCTCTCATTTAAAAACTGACTTTGATCGATAACAGAAATTGACCAATTGGAGGCGTCGCTATCGCCATAGTAGGTTGACTTATCAGCAGGATTTTCGTCCCATTGCTGTTGGTCGAAGCTTTCGGATTCGTACTGCGCTTCAATGGCTAGCTTGTGCTTTATTTTCCCAGTGAATGTAGCCAAGTTAGCAACTCTCAGGCCTTTACGCGTACTTTCTCCATTTTTCTCACCATCATAGTTAATTTTGTTGCTGCCGCGTTCAATATAACCTTTGGTGATTTCATCATAGGTTTTTTGTGCAAAGAATGCTTGTATATCTAAGTCAAGCAACTCGCTAACACCTTGATACGTGTAGTTGAGCATCCCTTCCAGATAGTCATTTTTGTAATCTTCTGCAAGTGTCGGATAGGCCAACGCTAAGTCTATGCGCTGGGCATATGGCTGATCGATTGACTCGGTTTTACTGTAATCAATTTTACTGCTCAAAGTATGGTGTTCGTTGATGTACCAAGTATTTTTAAGCGCGAGGTTTTGACGTTTTGACTGATTCTTTATTTTACTTATCTGCTGAATACTATCGTCTTCTGCGGCTTTGGTGTCTGCCACGACATCAATATCGTTAAATTCCACTTGGCTAAGAGACAAGACCGTATCACTGTGATCATTCAGGTGAAATAGACTGACGTTAATATCATTGGCATCCGATACAGATAAATGTGTGACCGAAGCTTTGACGCCAAATCCATGCTGGTCATTTAGGTAATCTGCAGCGTTTTTGGTTACGAGTCGTATACTCCCTCCGATGGCCCCTGAACCGACGGTTAAAGAATCGGCACCTCGCAATACTTGCACTTGCTTTAATTGATCTGGGTTTATTCCCAAGGAATTAATTTGCGCGATATTTTGGCTGCCATCCGAATCAATCTTACGTTTCACATTGTCTACAGAGATGTGTATTCGTTCACCGTACAACCCTCGAATGGCGGGTTGTCCAGAGAGCGGCGTCACGCTACCAAATAGTTCAACATTGGGGAGAGTCTTGAGTAATTGGTTTAAATCGGATGCTTGTTGCCGCGCTATTTGCTCTTCCGTTAGCGCTGAAACTGAAGCCGCTACATCATGGTTTAAGGTCGATAATTTGTGTCCCAACACCTCTATTTTTTCAATTTCGGAATTGGTTGGGGAAGACGGCTCAGCATATGCATTCCAGCCGCTGAAGGTTGCAAGAATGGATAAAGAGAGAGTAGAGAGTTTCATATTATTAATCCTTAATAAAAATAATTACCATTTGCAATTGCGGCGAAGATGTTAGTTGTTATAAGATCTAATTGCAATAAATAATTACTTATAGTTATATAGATAAAGGCGTTACTATTCTGACTTTTAAGGAAAAATATGAAGATAAACAATTTACTCTGTGGTTTAGTTATCACACTGCTAGTATCAACGGCTGATGCTAAAACAATTGAGTTTGGCGGCGGTGCGAACATGAACAAGCTTGTTGCGGCCGCAGATGTATTGAAAAACTCGGAGCAGTTTACGGGAAGTGAGATCACGCTGTCAGGTGAAGTGGTAAAAGTGTGCAAAAAGCGTGGCTGTTGGATGACACTGAAGGTAGATAATGGTGAGGAAATAAACGTAAAGGTACGGGATGGCGATATGGTTTTTCCAATGTCAGCCATTGGCAAGCGCGCTTATGCGACTGGTGTACTTGAACAGTTCGAGCTAGATATTGAGAAAACGAAGCGTTATTTGGCCCATAGAGCGCACGAAAACGGTGAAGCGTTTGATGCAAGCAAAGTCACTGAGGGGATGAGTCTAGTTAGGCTCAAACCGGATGCAGTAACGATTTTAGAAACGAAATAAAAGCTATTTCACAAGGACGGCGTACTCGAAGTTTGTACGCTGTGAATTTGGGCTGATCACCACTTGGTAAGTGTCAGCACCAAGCATCACATAATTCACCTTACCCACCTTTAGGGGTTTTGGTGTGCTATCTAAATCCATTATCCAGACACCAGTTTCGGTATCTGGTGCTAAATTTATTAAGGTTCTGCCGGCGTTATTTGGAATATATAAAGCGGCATTACTACTTTTACCCCAAATCGCTTTTAGTTTGTGGTTTTCCGACACCAATGTGTAATCCGCGGGGCCAGAAGGGCGCATATCGGACTGGCGCTTGACTTCACACTGTTCGCATTGAATTGAAGCTGCGGAAAGATGTGTTTGCAGCTGCCCGTCAAAGATAATGCCCTCAGAGGCTATTTTCCACAAAGGTTGGCCTTCACCCAACTGATGACACCCTGACACCAGTAAAGCTGAAAATACTAAGCAGTAATATTTGTTAACAATAGGCACCGGATCACCAAACGAAAACTAGTTAAACCGGTACAAATAGTAGCTAATCTTAAGCGTCAATATAAGGTCTTAACGTTAACGAATGTAAAAGGTTACTTCATCAATTATTAAGACTAACTGCTACAGCCGCTGCCACAACTTGAGCCACTATTACAACTTGAGTTTGAAGAACTCGACGAGGAGGTACTGCTGTCGCCACTGTCCATTGACGTACACCCGATGTGCCCCGCATAGGTTGTGCTGCTGGAGTCGCCTTTGGCAATGGGCTCTCGAAAATCAGTTGCCGAGTAGTAATAGCCATTTGGAATATTAAGTAAAGCGTCAACTGCGAATAATATAGGTAAAGTAGCCGGTCTGCGAGGAGATATTCCTTCGATGCTACAGCAGGCTCTCCATGTTTTACGCAGACTGAGCTGAGCTTTGTTTTTCCCTTTCATTGCCTCAGATGGACAATGATGTAAGAAACGGTCAAAGGCCTCATAGCAAAAGGAATGATACTCTTGTGTGTGTAAAATAAATTCATGCCACAGCGCATCGACAACCTGGGAGGGCATAGCTAAGGACTGATCTTCGAGCAATAAGTTCGCTTGGAAAAACTGCTTAAGGCCCAATTCAACCTGTGTAAGTTGCTCATTGGTAAGTTCAGGATAATGTTGACTGAGTTTGGGTCTTAAATGCGTGAGATCGTAATCTTGAATAAAACTACGTCTACGCGCCGTCATTTTTACTTTTTGATATTGTAATACACCAACAAAGACCACAAATACCGCAACAAGTAGAAGAAATCCAATCATGTTATTTCCCTATATTTTTGCGTTCTAGACTGACCGAATGTGTAGCGTGTGTCAATAACGGGAAATATTAGAAGCAAGATAGCTTGCCTCTAATTGATTTGATTGTAAGTTTCTTAAATACTCTGTTTGACGTATTCTCCGGGGGCATCGTAAATCCCCGGTTGTTCATCACTTTGCGCGGCACGGGCTGGAACTTGCTCTGGGTTTATTTGATGTAACCACTGTGCCCAATGCGACCACCATGACCCGCTTTCATGCTTTGCCGAGGCAAGCCACTCAGCGGGGTTCTCGTGGTCTTGTCCATCAAACCAATAACCATATTTGTTTGCACTTGGCGGGTTGACCACTCCGGCAATATGACCTGACTCCCCAAGCACAAAAGTGAGCGGGCTGCTGAGTCTTTTGGCGCCCTCAAAAGTGCCTTGCCACAGCGCAATATGATCGTCACGGGTAGAGAGAAAGTAGACAGGTTGCTTTACTTTACTGAGGTCAATTTTAGTGCCACGAATACTGACAGACTTGTCTTCAATAAGCTGATTATTAAGATATAAGTCCCGCAAAATAAAGTTGTGGCAGGCCGCTGTTAGATTTGTACTATCACTATTCCAATAGAGTAAATCTAAGTCAGCGGGCGCTTTGCCTTTGAGGTAGTTATTAACGAAGTAATTCCAATACAAGCTGTTTTCTCTCAGCATACTAAAAGAAGTACCGAGCAGATGCCCAGACATCACGCCATTTTGATTATTATACTGTTCTAGCGCATTAATGGTGGGCTCATTGATAAATGCGCCAAGTTCACCTGGCTGTGAGAAATCTAAAATCGTGGTCAACAAGGTTGCACTTTTTACTCTTTGTTTCATGCGCTTAGCAGCAATATAGGCCATACATGAGGTGAGTAGAGTACCGCCGATACAATAACCCACAGTATGGATTTGTGTTTCGCCTGTTTGTTTTTCAGTTTGCTCTAAAGCACATAACACACCGTCTACGACGTAGTCGTCAAACGCAATATTTGCCATGCTTGGATCTGGGTTTTTCCATGACATCATTAACACGGTATAGCCTTGTTCAAGTGCCCATTTAACCATGGAGTTATCTGCTCTCAAGTCCAAAATATAGTATTTATTAACAAATGGCGGCACGATAAGCAGGGGAGTCTTGTGTACTTGCTCCGTAGTCGGATGATATTGGATCAATTCAAACAAGTGGTTTTGAAATACCACTCTACCCGGTGTACAAGCTAGGTCTTCCCCGAGTGTATACGCATTTTCATTGGTCATGCTGACTCGGAGCATTTCAGTACTTTTGGCTAAATCTTTTTTTAAGCGCGCCAGTCCATCGAATAGATTTTGTCCGTTACTTTCTAACGTCAGCTTAAGTAATTCAGGGTTGGTTGAAACAAAGTTGCTCGGTGATACTGAATTAACGGACTGTCTTGCAAAAAACGCTAATCGCTCCTTAAGTTTTGGGTCGAGGCCTGGAGTATTTTCAATGGTGTTTTGTAGTGATTGTCCAAACCAAAGATAGCTTTGTTTAAGGTAGTTAAACCAAGGATTTTCTTGCCAATCAGGGTCTACAAAGCGTTTGTCTCCACGTTCTGGGCTAATAATGTCTTCTTTATCATCGGTAGTTTGTGGCATAAAACTGTTTTGAAAAATTGCAAACTGAGTCTGCCACCACGCATTTTGCTGTTTAATAAAGGTTTCCGGTTGCTGATTGAGTGCACTGAGCCAGCTTTGTAAGTCGGCTTGGTTTTGCTCATTTAATGCATTTTGTAATGGATTCTCTTTACCAAAATGTGTCGCTGCGAGCTGCCACAATTCTTGGTTATATTGCCACCACGCAGTTAACCCTTGCTCAATATTTTCTTGAGTGCCCATACAGGTAGATCCTTTGTGTTGTTTGAACGGGTAAGGCGACCTAAGTCGCCCAAAATTGCAGGTTATTGCGCTTTCGCGGTTTTTAGGGTTTCTTTGCCAAGAGATTCTAAGCTGTCTTTAAATTCTTGACCTAATTGAGAAAGCTTTTGACCATCTTGGATCATCTGTTGGCTTAGAGCGTTTAACGCGTTCAACTGACTTGCGTTAAAATCCATCATAGATTTTGCATCTTTGATTTCAGTCGCTTGCTTTAGCTGCTCAATGGATGTTTTAGTGATCTGTTCAGCCGAGTGCAGCTGAATTTTTGAGAGTGCTTCGATGTTTTTTGCTACGATTTGGTTAAACTGTACCGCTGGTGCAAAGAATTGCTCAGTTTGTTCGTTGAATGTTTTGAATAAATCGCTGTACATGGTCTTTTCCTTGTTATCGATTAAATTAACACAATGGATGATAGTGATCAGTTAGCACCACCGAACATCAGGGACAGCGCGCTCCCTCGGTGGTATTTAACCTGAGGTTTTTTAGGTTATTGCATATATAGGCCGCCATTGAGCGACAGGGTTTCGCCAGTAATGTAACCGGCTGTATTTGATGCTAAGTAAGCAACTGCGGCTGCAACTTCGTCAGGCGTGGCTAAACGTTGCATCGGTACTTGTGCTTTTATGCTATTTAATACGTCTTCACGCATGGCGCTTACCATAGGCGTTTCCGTGTAGCCTGGCGCTACTGCATTGACGGTGACACCGCTTCTCGCACCTTCATAGGCTAGCGCTTTAGTAAACCCAATCATGCCCGCTTTCGCAGCGGAATAATTTGCCTGCCCAAATTGACCTTTTAGGCCATTAACGCTAGAGATATTAACGATACGACCTTGCTTATTAGCGCACATTGCCGCAAAGATAGGGTTGGTCATATTAAAAAGGGAATTTAGATTGGTGTTGATCACCTCGCTCCATTGCGCGTGGGTCATTTTTTTAAACGCTGAGTCGCGTGTGATCCCGGCGTTGTTTACGAGTAAATCGATATTACCAAATTCTTGTAGGACCTGAGTCATCGCTGCGTGGCATTGCTCAGCGTTAGTCACATCCAAGAATAAAGGTTTTACTGCAGCTGGATTTATTTGTAGCGTGTTAAGCCAGAGATCAAAGTCGGCCTCGTTACGCCTTTCGCTTGCTATCGCTATAACAAAAAAATCTTTTTCAATGAGTGTTTTCGTAATAGCAGAACCAATCCCACCAAAGGCACCAGTTACCACTGCAATTTGCTTGTTTTCCATAACGCTCCCGCGAAAAAAAGAGGCTATACCAACATACTTCCTAGCCGAGTTAGCTTATCGAGTATTTTTGCTGGTATTTATGACAAATTGGTCGCGAGTTGATGTCAGTTTGAAGACAGCGGAAACGAAATTAGGAACGCACAACATAAATTTAATTAAGTTTTTTCCAGCTTTTCCGATATGTATAACAATCAGTGTCTATCCCAAGGAGTGAAAATGGATATTCAAATACATCAAGGTGGCTTATCACCGTTAAAGCAACTAGCTGAGTTGAAATCACAGGGCTCGGCTCAAGCTGCTTCCAACCAGTTAGAATCGCAATCCCAAAGCGGTGTGGAGGAAAAGCAAGAGGTACCCGCGATGCTTTCCAAAGAACTCGATGACGAAGCGGCTGGTTATAAGGAAGATAACCCTGTATTTAAAGAGGATTATGAAAACTTAGAAAAGGCAATGGACCTCATTCAAGCGCAAATTCGTAAGCTCCAAGAGAGAATTAATAAGCTAATGCAGTCCCAAGAGCAGCGTTTTTTACGGGTCGAACAACTCCCAGACGCGACTAATGATGAGCAGCAAGCTTTAATCGAACATGTAGGCAGTAAAAAGTATCGTGACCAAACAAAAGTAGATGAAGTGAAAGTGCTTGAAGAGCAGCTCTCTGAATTTAAACAGCAAGAAGCGGAACTTCGCATCCAGATGTTAAAGATGATTTTAGCGGAGCGGGAGCGATTAGAGGAGCTTAAACGTAAAGGAAAACGGTAGAAATCAGATAAAGGTCATTAATAAATCATCAGAAATTCAAGAGAATTTTGCTGAAATTGTTACCTTACCCACTCTCATAAAATAATCTCTAACAGAAGAAAGTGAGTAATAAAAATGAAAATAAACATTGGTTTAGCGCTGTTGATGATATCAATGTCTGCTAAGAGTTATGCGCAGCTTATATCCGGTCCTTATCTTGGCCAAACACCACCTGGGGACACACCTCAAGTATTTGCGCTTGGCACGGTGTCAACAGAGCACAGAGATCACAATGCGTTTTTCTCTCCCGACATGAAAACTTTTTATTTTACGCGAAAGGACCTGAACGTGAACCGTTGGAGTTTAATTGCATACGAGCAGCGAGGTGAACAGTGGTATGAAACGACAGTAGGTCCAAGAGTTGGCAGGCCATTGCTAGCACCAGGTGGCGAGACCATGCATATGGGTAAATATATTATGACGCGTCGAGAGGGGAGCTGGTCTGAAGCCAAAAGTCTTGGTCCTATGTTTGATAAAGAAAGCTGGGGGATCATGCGGTTAAGTGCATCTGCGAGTGGTACGTATGTGTTTGACGATTATAAAAGTGGCGATGTTATTAGGATCTCTGAGGTGAAAAATGGTCAACGGCAAAGACCGGTTAAATTAGGTCCTGAAATTAACACTGGCCTTTATAATGCACATCCATTTATCGCGCCCGATGATTCTTACATTATATGGGACGGGGTTCGAGATTCAGGGTTTGGTAACTCAGATCTTTATATCAGTTTTCGTTTGAAAGACGGTAGTTGGGGCGAAGCGATTAATCTGGGAGACAAAGTAAACACGAGTGCGCGGGAGGCGTCAGCGAGTGTAACGCCAGATGGCAAATATCTGTTCTTTAACCGTACCACACCTTCAAGAGATGCTGATATTTTTTGGGTTGATGCTCAGGTCATCGAAACGCTAAGACCTGCCAATTAACTTATTGGCATACAGCGCACAGTGATTACTTCGGTGTGCGCTTTATTCTTTTCTTTAAGTTAGTCAGAGTAAGCTGCTCAACAATGTTATCTACAAAATGAGCTTGATCTGCCGTGATGTTGAAGGGCAATGCTTTAAACCTAAACTCGTCACTAAATCCCTGGTCAATAGCCTGTTTGAAATAGTCCTGAGCCTTGTCATTTTGTTGATGGTAAAGGCTGATGAGGCCGAGGCTAAAGACCAATTCAGGATCTTGGTTGCCGGCCTTTATCTGGTTGGCAATATCATCGATATATCTACTTATTGATTGATGCTTAGCAGTGAGAAATGACAAGTATAATTGACTGAATAATGCATATCTACCGTGCTTTTCAACCGTCAGCGCTAAAACATTGGTCGCTTTATCATGATGATTGTTACTTAGATAAGAAAGGGCTGTGAACCAGTTTAATGTCTGGGAATTTGGCGCGGCTTTGGCTAATAAATTAAGTTGTTGGATGGCTTGTTCATGCCGCGCTTGTTGCTGCAAAAACTGGACGTGTTCTAGTTGTATCCAAGGAGATGCCTTTACTTCAGGACTGGGGTTGACAAGTACCTTGTTAAACCAGTTGGCCATATGCATTTTGCGCAGGCAGTGGAGGTAGCTAGCAACTACTTTGGGTTCGCTGGGAGAAGCCTCATAAGCTTGGCGTGCTAGTGGGTATGCATCAATGGTATTGCCTTGCAAGAGATAGGTTTCGGCCAGATGTGACTTTAACAAAGGCCAATTAGGCGTATTTGCTACGGTGTCATTTAGAATTTTTTGCGCTTGTTGGTAATGCCCTTGAAGAGAATGGACTTGAGCCAAAAGCAGTTTTGCCGACGGACTATCGGGTGTTAAATTCAGTGCTTTTTCTGTATTGTTCCGGCTTTTTGTCAGCGCGTCTGCAACCTGATTATATAAATTATAGTCGCTCAATAATGCTCGACTCAATCCCTTATAACTCTCATCTACATCTTGTGATGTAGTGATGCTTTGCTGATACAGCGCTATCGCCCGTAAATTATCTTCTAAAGTTTGTTGGGTAAAGTGTTGTTGGGCGATGCTCAATGTTGCGTCATAGCTTGTTGAAGAAAATGGTGAGGTAAAAGGGGAGTGATATATACCAATAATGCACGCCAGAGCTAGGCCGATACTTCCGCCGGCTAGAGTCGTAAATCGCTTTACTGCTGGCGCTTGCGGTTTATGATTTATCTTATTAACGGTTGCACTAAAGCGGTATCCGAAGCTGCGTTCAGACACGATATATTCTGGTTTATTGGCATCATCTTCAAGGAGCTTTCGTAGCCTTGCTATTTGTTTTTTAATCGCATCATGAGTCACCACTCGACCAAGCCAAACTTGTTGTTCTAATTGCTGGTGGCTCACAAGGTGAGGTGCATGCTCAATCAGGTTCAGCAACAATCTATGCGCGAGCGGTGTCAGTACATGAGATACATCGCGATGACTGATGGTGCGAGAAGATACATCAAAATCCCATTTTTGATTCAACTGATACTGCAAGTTATAAATCCTGTATTTTTTATTTTATTGATTTAAATGCTTTTAATTGTTCTGTCACGCAATGTCACCAAAGCACACTGGCAAGCCAGCATTAGACACGTAGAGTAAGACTCGTCATAACAATAAACAAGGATTTACATGAAAGCATTACCCCATTTACTGTTATTTTTATGCCTGTTTTCTATGCCCGCTCAGGCGACGACTCAACTGCAAAAACAACTAGATGACTATATCGCGCAGTATCACCAAATTAAAGAGTTTGATGGTGCCGCTTTGGTTGCTCGAGGATCTGAGGTGTTACTGCAGCAAGGTTATGGATTTGCCAATGTAGAGTGGCAAATAGCAAATCAACCCAACACTAAATTTAAGCTAGCATCAGTGAGCAAGCAGTTTACGGCACTTTTGGTATTACAACAGGTTGAGAAAGGAAAGATTGAGCTTGATGCCAACATTTCCAGCTATTTACCCACATACCGAAAGGATACGGGAGGCCAAATTACCATAAGGCAGTTACTTAATCACACGTCAGGCTTACCAGATGTGTTTCAACACCCCGAATTTCGTCAGGTGCAAAGTCACAACCCTTATAATCGCGATGAGTTTATCGACCATTTTTGCTCAGGAGACTTGCTGTTTGAGCCGGGTTCTGCGTTTCGTTACAGCAATGCCGGCTACACTATACTTGGACGTATCCTTGAGCTTGTGAGTGGAAACAGCTACTGGCAACTACTTGAAAAGCAAATATTAGCACCGCTAGATATGAAAGAAACTGGATTTGCCGATCATAAGCAGGTAATTAAAGGCCTAGCGAATGGTTACGATACCACGTTAAAGGGGTTCAAACATGCCGATTTTATTGACATGACAGTGCCTTTTTCCGCGGGCGCAATGTATTCAACGGTGCAAGATATGTATAAGTGGGAGCGTGCATTATACACAGATAAACTATTAACGCCTGAAATCAAGAGATTGTTATTTACCCCTTCCAAACACAGAAATTACGGATTTGGCTGGGAAATCACCAACAAAGGAGATGACAGTCAAATTAAAACGCTGGTTCACCATGGCGGTGGAATCCCAGGGTTTGGGGCAAAGATTGCAAGAGTATTGGAGGACAAAACGGTTATTATTTTACTGGATAATACAGGCGGCGCACCATTGACACAGATGGTTGATGGCATACTTGAAATCCTTGCAGGTAAAGCTGCAGCATCGCCCAAGTTAAGTCCATATCGGCTGCTTTTTGCAACGATTTTATCTGACGGTGTTGAAGTTGCGATTAAAAGTTATCAGCACCAAACTCGTGCGGGGAAGGGATTAAGTGAGCGCCAACTAAATCGCTTTGGGTATCAATTATTGGAAGTCGGTTATTACGACGCCGCAATTGAATTTTTCAAATTGAATGTTGCGGCACACCCAAAAAGCGCGAATACCTATGACAGTCTCGCTGAGGCGTATCTTATTAAAGGAGATAAAACCAATGCACGTGTTACTTACCTGCAGCTATTGCAACTAGATAGTAACCATGAGGCGGCTAAGAGATTTGTAGAATCCGTCCTAAAGTGAGCGCTGCAATCAACTTTTGCTATGTCTGTTACCGAGCATTGTTTTTTTGATGATAGAGTGCCTCAATTATATAGCGCCTAGCCGTACCTAGGCTTAGGCGCTATTTATCCATTATGGCGGTATTTTAGAGCGTAAACTTGTCGACTTGCGACTTTAAGTCGTGGGCAAGTTTACTCATTTCATTACACGCCGTCGCGGTTTGGTTGGCGCCTTCGGTCATTTCAACAGCCGAGTAATTGATAGTCTCGATATTTTTGTTCAGCTCCTCTGAAACCACAGATTGCTGATGACAAGCTGACGCGATCTGTGTACTCATGGCTGCGATGCTATCAATTTGAGATTCAATTTGATGGATCATATTGCCAGCGACTTCTGATTGCTCAACGCAAAGTGCAATACCCTGCTCACAGCTCTTGGTTGCCACGCCGGTTTCCTTCGACTTGGTTTGTAGGTCATTGACAATTTCGACAATTTGCGTGGTTGAATCTTGGGTACGTTGGGCCAGTGAGCGGACTTCATCCGCAACAACAGCAAAACCACGTCCCTGAGCACCTGCACGAGCAGCTTCAATAGCAGCTTCAATAGCAGCATTTAATGCTAATAGATTCGTTTGCTCCGCGATTTCTCTGATTACGTCAACAACCACATTAATGTTGTGTGAGTTTTTTTCGAGATTATTGGCAAGTTCACCTGCAGATGTGACTGTTTGTGCAACGTCTGAAATATGATTGATATTTGATTTAAGTGCGTCGCTGCCTTCTCTGGCTTTTTCACTTGCCTGATTTGCTGATTCAGCGCCCATTTCTGTACTTTTAGCCACTTCACTAATCGCCGCTTGCATCTGTGTCATCGCGGATGCGACGGATTGCAGCTCATTTTGCTGTACATTCATACCTTGTGCATTCTGGTAAGAAATGGCATTTACTTCTTCTACTGCCGCAGTTAATTGAATGGCTGAGTCATTGATCATGGTGATCAAGGCGTGTAACTGTGAACGCATTTTTTCTAAAGATTGGGTCAATAAACCGAGCTCGTTCTTACCTGTATCTTCAAGTGCAATTGCGTGATTTAGCTCGCCACGGGCTATCTTACTTGCAAGATCCACGGATAAAGCAAGCGGTGTCTTAATCGCTTTACTCAAAAGTATGCAGATAATGACTATGGTTACTGCAACGAGTAATCCAGAAATCGCTAAAGTAAATAGGGTGCTATTAACTGCTGATATAGCCGAGCGCTCAGAATTTTCAACACTGCTATCATTTAATGCTTCCAGTTCACTCAGCTCAGACATGGCGTTGGCAAACACTGGATAGCTATCCAAAATAATACGATTTGCTTCTTTTGCGTTGCCACTTAGGATAAGGCTTTCGTAATGATAAGTCGCATTGACGTATCGCTGCCAAGCGGTAATAAACGCATTGAACAGTGCCTTTTCTTCTTTGCTGACTGGCAATGATTGATAAAATGCTATCTTGTCATTCAATGACTTCTTCAGATCTCTTAAAATAGCAAGCCAGTTGTGCACCTCTGGGTCTTCAGGGTTTAATGCAGTACTAAACTCATCTTTACGTATAGTTGCTAAGTCAATTTTAATGTCTTTAATGGTTTCCATAGATGGAATGCTGGTTCTGACAATGTAGTTTAGATTGGCATTCACTTCTTTCATTCCTTGGTAGCTCATCAGGCCTACGCTAATGAAAATGACAAAAAGTAAGGTGAAACTTAACGTTATTTGGTTAGATATAGATAGTTTTTTTAACTGCATTATTGGAGCTCAACGAAACCATTAGTGGTGATTGATATTTGAAGGGGCGGTATTGTATTTGAAAAGTGGGTGGTATTAGTAATTAAATATTTTTTGCGAATGTTTTCAGTTTGTATTATTTGTTGATTAAATTTGGTGTTTTGGGACTGTGGTTTTTTATTGAAAAATTAATATGGTTTTTTATTCTCTTTTAGTGGTTTTATTTTCGAAAAGCACGCTTTTTTAAAATTTGCTAAATTACTTTGTTTTTTTGTTTAAAGGCTTAGTGTTATGGGGTTTTATGGATAGTGTTTAATTATGAGATTGAAGTGTGGTCTATAGGTGAATTAAAATTCACCCTAAACTGAAGTTGTAAAAAACTGCATAATATTGATTTCGTTAACTCGCTATGAAGTAATAGAAGTATTTGAGCTATTTAGACTTCATACCTTTTATCTCGTTGCCTAGTCATTTCATCAAGTACCATTTGGATCATCTGTTGCTTTATATCAGCATGCTGTGATTTAAGTTCATCAAGTTGTTGGGTTAAAATCTCAATTTCTTTTTCTGTTTCATTATCGCGATACTGTTTTGCGCCGGTATGCTCATATCTCAGGGTATTTTCTTGTGTTGTTGGGATATCAGCATCGCTTACTGTGGATACTTTTATGGCTCGTTGTAAAGGTGTTTTTTTTAACTCGCTAATAAGCTGTTGTAAATGTTGGATTTGCTCTTTCATTAGGGCTTCTGACTGCTCTAACATTTCATATTGTTGCTTAAAATTTGGGTTGTTACCTTTGTATTTCTTTGCCTGTTTGTCCATAAACTCAGTCAATATGGCTTCATTTGTAGGTTTTTCTTCCGTTTCTTCTGTGGAATTACTCGTGGCAGTAGGTGTTTCGTTGTTTGCGTTTGGTGCGCCGGCAAAGTGATGTGGCTTCATTTGAATTTCCATAACGTTATCCTTGTTATCTCTATTTCTAACTGTATCGGAGTATTTCCTGATTTCTTTAGCTGTTTGGTTAATCCCCGCTAAGCTAACAAGGTTGGATATAAGGAGTCAGTGAAATGAAGGTATGGTTGGTTATTAGTATTTTGTTTTTTAGCTGTAATAGCTTAGCTAAATGTGAAGATCAAGGATTTAGACAGTTTGATTTTTGGCTTGGAGATTGGTCGGTAACGAGTGTAGGAGGCCTTGAGTCTGGGCGTAATCGCATTACCCGTGAGTATGATGGCTGTGTTATTAAAGAAAGTTATACCACTGAACTTGGGTATCGTGGTGAGAGTATAAATATTTATGATGCATCCACTCATCGTTGGCATCAAACTTGGGTGGATAATAGCGGACTGTTGTTGCGGTTGGATGGTGAGTTTCATGAAGGGAAAATGGTATTACAAGGGGATAGGAAAAATGCAGCAGGTATTAAGGTGACGGATAAGATAACATGGACTGCGAACCCAGATGGTACGGTACGTCAGGTTTGGCTGAGTAAGCAAGGGGCTGAAAAGTGGCAAATAGTATTTGATGGATTGTACAAAAAGGAGACTGAAAAATGAGAAAACTGATTATTAGCTTTATGTGGTTTGTTAGCAGTATTTGCTATGCCCAATCGGAAACGATCACACAGCAAGCACTGATGGTAAATCAAATGTCAGCAGACGCTTACACCATAGTGGACGTACGAAGCCCTGAAGAGTTTGCCGCAGGACATATCAAAGGGGCAATAAACATTCCTTTTAACGAGATTGAGACGCATCAGGAAGAACTGACTAAATTGACTGATACACCACTCGTTGTGTACTGCCGCTCTGGGCGTAG
Organism: Pseudoalteromonas sp. JC28; assembly: GCF_013319255.1. Taxonomy (NCBI): domain Bacteria; kingdom Pseudomonadati; phylum Pseudomonadota; class Gammaproteobacteria; order Alteromonadales; family Pseudoalteromonadaceae; genus Pseudoalteromonas; species Pseudoalteromonas sp. JC28. Next base: position 86,731 of record NZ_QOKX01000005.1, read on the forward strand.
GGCTGGCATCTTTATTGAGGCACTAGCGCCAAAAGGCTACACCTTAAAACACCTAGAAGGTGATATGAATAAGTGGCTGGCGAAGTCTTTACCTGTGGTGAAGAAATAGGGGCTCCCTACTTTTTGAGTAAATAACCTGAGGTTTGGATAAGGAATGTTCCAACTCATTGTTTCTAAAGCACAACTTAGTTTTTCCTTGTCTAGCCAGAGAGTTTTAGGGAAAACAAGGCGAATTTACGCACCAATAGCTGGCTATTGGAAGTGAATTCAACGCAGTTAGCGCTAAAACTGGCTGCTAGAAAGGCATTAATTATCCGCAGCTCAGGTTAAATAGTAGCGGGTAAAAACAAAAGGTAAACGGCAAAGCTTAATAAGTTTTGGTCACTACCACACTTGAATTGCGCTTCAAATAACGGCATATAACTAAAAAAGGGACTTGAAAGAGTTGGTAATATAAATGATAATCACTATCGTTTTCATAATGAAGTTAATTTAGGGAAAAACGATGTGCTCTTCATCTTCACGTAAAATAAATAATTCTTTAAAACTCTCTCTTTGCGCCACTTTTGTGCTGTTCTCACTACACGGCAATGCACATGCCGCTGAAGTTGCTGATGATACGTTAGCTGCTGATGCCGCGGGTGATGGTAGGGCTCAAGAACTAGAGCATATTTATGTGACTGGTACGAGTGTAAAAAATTACACCGAGTCTTCGAACAAAGCGGCATTAAAAATGATTTTATCACAGCGTGAGACGCCTCAAGCGGTGACCGTTATCACAAATCAAATGATGCAAGATTGGCAGACGGTTAACATTGATGAGATCTTGGAACATGCAACGGGCTTTTATGCAAAGCGGGGAGCCAGTCTTGATAGGACACGTTTTTCTGTACGTGGCGGTGATGTCAATTTAATCCAAATAGACGGTGTGCAACAGTTCCCAGGTGGCCGAAGACCAAATGTAAATGGTGATGCGGTTGCTTATGAGCGTGTTGAGATTGTACGTGGTGCAAATGGTTTATTAACTGGCGTTGGTGACCCAACCGCGACCGTAAACTTAGTAAGAAAACGTGCAACAAGCGATGAGTTTAAGGGCAGTGTGGCGGTTTCGGCTGGTAGTTGGGATAATTACCGCGCAGAGGTGGATGTGGCGAGTGGGTTAAACCAAGAGGGCAGTATTCGCGGCCGCTTTGTTGCTGCACATTATGAAAGAGATTCCTACATTGAGCGGTATAGCCAAGAGAAGACGTCTATATACTCTACCGTTGAGGCTGATCTGACCGATTACACCTTATTGCGACTCGGTGTGGAATATGCTGATACTGCTTCAAAAGGGGCGATAAATAGCCACTCTCAACCTTACTTTTACGCTGATGGTAGTCGCTATCAGGGACGCCGTGGTGACACCGGGATGACGGCAAAATGGAGTAGCTGGCCAATCGAAGAATACACCTATTTTGTTGGGCTTGATCACGCGTTTGAAAACGATTGGCAACTCCATGCCATCGCGACTTACAATACCATTGAGATGCAAGGTGGGCTGCTGTTTTTCGTCTATCCTGATGGGCCTATTAACCCAGATGGTAGCAGCGATAATGGATTCGGTTACAGTGCTGTAATAAGTAGCTCCGAAGATGAACAAAAGACAATAGACTTGTCACTCCAAGGCCCGGTTGAGTTATTTGGTCGTACGCATGATGTCATTTTCAGCTACAACCAATTCAAGCGGGAGCGTACGTCATTTGGTAATGAAGCCAACCAGACTACTATTTCATTAGAAGGGTTAAATTTTCACGATTGGACAGGTGACGTGCCGCGCTATCCATTTAAAGATTTAGGCCGTGATAGTTTGACGGTAACAGACTCTAATGGTGGATTTGTGGCCGTGCGTGTTAACCCGCATGATGATGTTAAGCTTATTGTTGGCGCTAGGATCACCAATTGGGAGTACGATATTGACCTCTATGATCCTAATAACGGTAAGTTTCTTCGTAACCGCTATCACGAAAAGGTGGATACAGAAGTCACACCTTATGCCGGGCTCGTGGTTGATATTAATGAGCAATATAGTGTTTACGCAAGCTACACCGAAGCATTTCAGCCGCAAGCCTATTTTGATATCAATGATAAAATGCTCGACCCAAGCACAGGCGAAAGCTATGAGCTAGGGGTAAAAGGTGAGTTACTTGATGACACCTTGAACTTTACGGCAGCGGTGTATCGCAATGTTGAAAATGGACTTGCGATTGCCGATCCAAATTACCCAGACAGCTATCTAACTCCGCAGGGCAATAGACCATATATTCAGCGCGGTGAAGGCGATACGACAGAAGGCTTTGAAGTTGAATTTACAGGCTCTATCAATGAGCAGTGGAATATCAGCTTAGGGCTATCAAAACACAAAACTGAATCAAAAGATGGCAAAGAGCTGTTAACGGATCAGCCCAAAGAGCTCATAAACCTGTATACCACCTATGACTTTAGCGAGTTTGTTGACGGCTTGACTGCGGGGCTTGGAATTAATTGGCAAGGTAGTTTTTATGCAATACCACAAAGGCCATTGCCGGGCGGCGGTAGCGAGGCGTATAAGATCACACAATCTTCCGGAGCGTTACTTAATTTAATGGCAAGATATGAAGTGAGTGAACAGCTTAGTGTGTCGCTTAACTTCAACAACCTACTGGATGAAAGTTACTACAACAGTATTTCATCTTGGGACGGCTATGTAATGCACGGCGAACCGTTCAATTGGCAATTAGGGATGCGCTATAGCTTTTAGTGAGTCAACCTAAGCTTGGGTGACTTAAGCTTAAAATACGGAGTGCACCGCCGAGGCGGTGCATTTTTTTGCTTCAAATTTTTTTGCTTCAAAATAAGAAGCAAATTGGCATTAGATTTTGCATTGTTCCGCAACTCCGTTATTATATGAATTATATATGATATGTATATGGTTTATATAAATGGGTATCGTAAAAATTTCAGATGAACTACACGATGAGATCCGTGAAGCAAGCACTGTGATGTCGCGCTCAATCAATTCACAGGCTGAGTTTTGGATTAAAATTGGGCGACTTGCCGAGCGCAATCCAACGCTTACGTTTACAGAGATCATTACGGCAGAAATGACGCGAGTGAAGTCACAACAGCCAAAAGGAAATTGAGATGCAAGAGGTTACCTTCAAAACCGCTGATGAGATCCAATTGATGCGCGAAAGTGGGCGATTGCTTACGCAAGTGTTTGACTATATTGATAGTTGGATTGAACCCGGAATTTCTACGCTAGAGATTAATGACAAAGTGCACAACTTTATTGTTGATGAGCTTAAAGCGCGTCCTGCCAGCCTTGGTCAATATGGTTATCAGTTCGTCCTTAATAGCTCTGTGAACGAGGTCGTGTGCCATGGTGTGCCGAGTAAATCACAAATCTTAAAGTCTTCTGATATTGTAAACATCGATATTACGCTTGAGAAAAATGGCTTTATCAGCGACTCCAGCAAAATGTATGTGATGCCAGACGCATTACTCCCAGCCAAAAAGTTAGTGGCAACGACTTACCAAGCGATGTGGGCTGGAATAAAAATGGTTAAACCTGGAGCAAAGCTTGGGGATATCGGTTCAGCTGTACAGCAAGTGGCTGAAAAAGCCGGCTACACTGTGGTACGCGAGTATTGTGGTCATGGGATCGGTAGAGAAATGCATGAAGCGCCAAATGTATTGCACTATGGCAAAGCAAATACCGGGATGACGCTAAAGCCTGGGATGACCTTTACCATTGAGCCGATGATCAATCAGGGTAGCGCAAAAATTAAAACCAAAAAAGATGGCTGGACTGTGGTAACCCGAGATAAAAAGCTATCGGCGCAGTGGGAGCATACTGTGTTGGTAACAGATGACGGCGTTGAAGTGTTAACCCTAAGAGCGGAAGAAGCGTAAGCAGTGCTGTACTTACGCTTGTTTTAACATCAAGTGGGTATAACGACCTAGAGATGCATAGGGCTCTTGGCGATTGTATTTAAGCTCTAAGGCGAGCAAAGCGTCAAAATCTTCATCCGCCTTACTCAACTCCCTTAAGTAGTCATGAAAACAGCGAACACCGGTTTTTTGCATAACGCTGAGCTTTGCCTCATTAAGCCAAGTTGCCATATCAGTTTGGCTAATTGGTTTATTGGGACTGAGACCTACTTTTTGCTTTACCTTAAGGCCTTTTTGCACATAGTCGAAGTTACCGTACACCATATTGGCCATCAGATGCGCCTCATGGTTGAAATACATTAGCGAAAGCAAGCCAGTTTCGCTCAGCTGCGACTTTAGCAGCATAAGCGCACTTTGTTGCTCAACTAGCCATTCAAGCACCGCATGGCACAATACTAAGTCGAATTGTCCTAAGTGCAGCGTATCGAGTGCTTGCAGGGGCGCGTGGATAAAATGCAGCTGGTCACTCAGTCCGGCTTCATCCGCGCGCGTTTTGGCAAGTTCAAGCATCTCTTCAGAAATATCAATCACAGTGACATGGTGGCCAAGCGATGCTAAATAGAGCGCCAATTGCCCTTGTCCGCCGCCAACATCTAATATGCGTTTGCCACTTGATTGCGTTAACCAGTCAACTTGTGCGCTCAAGTCACGCTTGAGCACAGCTTCTCTGATTTTGCCTTTATTGGTGCCATAGATATTGTTTTTAAACTTGTACGTTAGTTCAGCAAAGTTTTTATCTGTCGGTGCCGGTTTTTGTTGCTGCTTTTTTCTAGCCATATGCGAGATCACTTAGTTAAGCAAAGTGGTATTAAACCGGGTTGTCGATATCAATAAATTCAACATCCAAACCATACTGTGCTGCCAAATATTCACCAAGTGCCTTCGCGCCGTAACGCTCTGTGGCATGATGTCCAGCCGCGATAAAGTGGATCTGTTGTTCGTTTGATGAATGAATGGTTTGCTCTGATGCTTCACCCGTTAAGTAGGCATCAATGCCTTGGCTTGCCGCGAGATCAATAAAGCTTTGTCCACCACCTGTACACCAAGCGATGGTGCTGATTGGGTGATCGCCAGCAACATTTAAGAGCGGCTTTCTACCGAGTTTTTCTTCAACTAAAGCGGCAAAATCAACAGCAGTCATTGGCGTCGTTAATTTACCTTTTACCGCTACGCTATTTTTATTCCAAGGTTCAAGCGGTCTTTCATATTCAAGCCCAAGTAACTTACCGAGCTGGGCGTTATTTCCGAGTTCAGGATGAACATCCAGTGGAAGGTGGTAAGCGATTAAGTTGATGTCATTGGCAAGCAGGGCTTGTAGGCGGCGCTTTTTCATGCCAGTGACACATTGATCTTCCCCTTTCCAAAAATAGCCGTGGTGAACCAAAATGGCATCTGCACCGCGTTCAATAGCGGCATCAATTAAAGCTTGGCTGGCGGTAACACCTGTGACGATTTTTTGGATTTCGTCTGTCCCTTCTACTTGCAGACCATTTGGACAGTAATCGTTAATTTGAAATGGCTTCAGTAATTCCGTTAATTGATTCACTAATTTGGTTCGTTTCATAACACCCCCTAACTCTCAGATAGCGCTAGTTTAACTGGTTTTACGATAGATCAAAAAGGGAGAATATCGTGGGGGTGGAAAAGAAAAATGAGCCGCTCGTCCATGAGTGAGCTCATTGGGCTAGTAACTGGTTTGTTATTAAGGGTTTGTCACCTCGACGTCTTGTCCTGTTTGCAGGCGCTCAGCACCGCGAACGGCGACTCTATCACCGGCATGTAAGATATCGCTGGTGCGGGGAGTAATTTCCACCCATTGGCCTTTGCCATTGCCGACGGTGACAGGAATTTGTTCGGCTTTATTTTGCTCATCTATTTTGACGATATGGGTGCCTTGTTTACGTAATATTAAGGCGTCCCGGTCAACCAGCAATACGGCTTGTTTGCTGGTGAGCGGCACCGCTACATCAACTAATTGACCAATTGCCCACCTATGGGTCTGATCTGCTGCCAGTGCTGCACGCACTTCAACGGTTTGTGAGCGCGGATCGGTTGAGGGGATCACCGCTGTGACTTTTGCTGACGTGTTATCTGGCTGCGATAAATCACCAGAACGGATTGGCAGCGCTATGCCTTTTTGCAAAAACTTTAAGTATTTAACGGGCACATATAGGCGAACTTCTAGATGATGGATATCTAATATGGTGAGCAGTTCGTCGGCGCGGTTTATTTCTCGACCCGCGCGCTTAAAACGTTCACTGATAACGCCATCAAATGGTGCACGGACCGTTGCGCGAGTCAATTTATCGTCAATAACCTTAAGTTCGACTTCTGCTAAGGCGATATCCGACAGCGCTAGGTCATGTTTATTTTGCATTTCATCGACTTGACTCTCTGCCGCACTGCTGGTTTTTGCGAGCTTCTTTAATCGAGTCAATTCTTGTTGATATAAGCGTAAATTGATCTTGGCTCGATTTAATAATTCGGCTTGGCGGGCCTTATCGAGTTCCAGCGGAAGTGTGTCCATACGTACTAAGATTTCGTCTTTTGCGACACTGGTACCGGGTTCTGCTACGTACAACAAACGGCCACTAACTCCGGCGGTCAGCGTCACGTCGTCTTTCCCATACAGTGTGCCACTAACTTCAATTTCGCTCGTGAGAGGGGCTTTTGTCACTTCTGCGACGGTGACTGGCACCACGGCGATGGCTTGTGGCGCAACGATCCCAGCACATAGTGCTAGGGCCTGAAGTGTCTGTTTTATCGGGTTTTTCATTCTGTTCTCACTACTTACTGATTGGCAACTAGGCTGAGCGGGGCTTTGGCCGTTGATTTGTTTGTTTCAGATGGCGGAGTTTGCCGCCCAAGTTGCAATAAACTCGGCATCAACACTAAGGTAAATAAAGCACTGATAGCCATACCACCGACGATGACAGTCGCAAGGCCGCGGTAGATTTCTGAGCCTACGCCTGGCATGAGCATTAGTGGCAGCATGCCAAACAGACTGGTTAAGGTGCTCAAGTAAACTGGCCTTGCTCTTAGTAACACCGCTTGTCTGACCGATGCTTCACGGCTCATACCTGATGCCATCGCAACGCGAGTCTGATCCACCAGCAAAATGGCATTATTAACGACCAGCCCAAGCAAGATGATAAAGCCTATCATGGTCAGTAAATCCAAGGACTGGAAGGTAAAGAGGTTTAAGATATACAGAGCCAGCACGCCACCTGCGATAGCCAGTGGCATCACTAACAATACCAAGGCGCTGTCTTTGGCGGACTTGAACAGCGCGGTCATTAACAAGAACAAAATGAACAACGCGAGGACAAAATTCAACGCCATTTCTTCCATTGCGGAATTCATCTTTTGCGCATTTCCCGCCAAAATAGCACCCGCACTGGCCGGTAGGCTTGCGCGCACTTTTGGCATCACCTGTTCACTCAAGATGGTTTGCACTTGCTGCAGGCTCATATCAGCCGGAGGCGTGACAACAATGCTGACCGTGCGACGACCATTAACACGCCGCAGTTGCGTCGGGCCAACTGTACGTTCTATATTTGCCAACTCGCCGAGAGTTTGAATTCCTGACTGAGGGGTTACGATAGGCAAGGCTTTTAGTTCCTCAGGGCTTTGCCAAGGGATACCACGAAGAATAACGTTCATACGCTCGTTACCATCAAAATACTCATTGACGAATAATCCACCGGTATAAGCTTGTACCGCTTGAGATACATCTCGACGCGTTAATCCCGCTTGGGTGATCCGACGATCGTTAGGCGTTAATCTAAGCTCTGGCTCTGCCATATCCAATCGCGGCTGAGGTCTGGCCGTTGCCTCAGGGAGTGCGGTTTGCACAGCTTGTAGAGCCACTTGAGCAGCTGAGATTAAGTCGTCCATATTGGGACCTGTAAGGTCAATATTGATATCGCGACCATCGCCGCCATTGGCGACTTGGATCATGGAGCCGCGAAAGAAAAACACTTGAGTATCGGGAAGGTCGACGAAGATTTCTTCTCTGGCCACTTTCATCAGTTCTTCAACACGTTGAGGGTCGGCTGAATAGATAAAGCCGCCAGCATTAGAACCAAACGCATAGAAATTAAAGTCTTTAATACCTGGTTCTTTTTCGCCTTGGTAATAGGGCATTAAGCGCTTTTTCACGCGCAGCAGCAATTCTTCTTCCATAAACTGTACGTTGCCACCAGGTGGTGTCACTAGGTTAAAGAAAAAGCCATCGGTGGGGGCTCTTGGCATAAAGTCAGTTTTTGGCAGCATGGTCATGGTTGCAACCACCGAGCCACCCAGTAATACGCCAATCCAAGTAAGTTGCTTTACTCTGTTATTGGTCAACTTCATGATGAAGTTGGTGAGCTTTTGCCAGTATTGATGATAAGGATCTGGTTTTAGTTCAGAGTCTGGCCACAAATGGTTTGCCAGTGGAATAAGGGTAATAGCACACAACATTGACGCAATAACGGCAATCGAGAGTGTCAGTGCTAAATCAGAGAATAGCTGTCCCTCAATACCCGCCATAAAGAGAATAGGTAAAAAGATGGCGACGCTGGTGGTTGTCGACGCAAATAAAGCACCTGTCACTTGGGCAGCTCCTTTTAAGGCGGCTTTTTTGTTATCGAATCCTTCAGCTCTTAAGCGTGAGATATTCTCTTGGACTATGATAGCGGCGTCTAGTACAAGGCCCACTGCAAATGCCAATCCCGCCAACGAGATCACATTTAGACTACGGTCAAAGATATTAAGTGCGAGAAAGGCGACCATCAATGAAATGGGGATTGTAGCTGCAATCACCAAGGTTGCTTTTAAGCCTCTAAAAAATAGCCACAGAATTAAACAAGATAAGAGTACCCCAAGGCCTAAGTTACTTTTTACTAAAGAAAGTGCATTTCGAATGTGGACGGAGGCATCAAAGCTGAGCTCAATCGATAAGCCATTTTCAGCCAGCGGCCCTTGGTTTAATTCATCAATTGCAAGGTTGATTTCATCAAGCAAGGCAACGGTATTTGCTTCGTTGGCCCGAGAGAGCCGAATATAATAGGCCGGTTTACCATTGCGGCCACTCATGCCCAAACGGTCTGAAAAGGTGCGCTCAACACTTGCAATATCACCTAAGTAGATTGGCCTGTCCCCAGAGTAGCCGACACGCATTTGAGCCATACTGGAAAGGTCATATTGGCCAGTGAATCGCACGGTATATTGACGACGCCCAACGTTGGCAAGACCTCCAGAAGTATCGCGAGAGCTTGCAAGTACATTACTGATTTGATCTAAACTAATACCAAGCGCGGCGGCTTTGTGCGGATCAAAAGTAACACGCAGCTCTTTTGGCCGCTCACTCGCTAGATCGACACGTGCCACGCCGGGAATACGTGCAAGTCTTGGTTCAATAAACTCGTCGATTTGCTTTTGAAACTGCGCCATATCAAAATCGAGACTATTTGCCTGATAGTCTTTGGGCGTGACCAACAAAGTGGCTGCTGCTTCACCGTTATTACCGCCGGCGAATACGACTGGGTCTAGCGCATCAAGTGGCAACGGTGGGGCTTGATTTAAGCTTGTTAGCACATCTAGCATCGCTTGTTGCATATTTGCACCCACCGCAAATGTTAGCGTAATAGAGCCATTACCACGATTGATGTTGGTATTAACCTCAAGTGCGCCAGGTGTGTTTTTTACCGCATTTTCTAGCGGTTCGATGATCACTGATTCTATTTCTTCTGGGGCGGCTTGGCGCCATCCCGAGAAAATCGTGATCTGTGGTTGCTCAATATCTGGCGTCAACTGAATGGGCAGTTTAAATATACTTAACAGCCCAAATAAAATAATCAACACCAAGATGACAATTACACTCGCTGGGTTTTTTAGCGAACTGCGTGTCACATTCATCGGTACGTTTCCAATCTTGCTTTTTCTGCATTGTAGTGTGATGTAAAAAAAGTGCCAGTAAGGTGAAATTTACGTTTGCTAAAGCTAGCGCTAAATTGGCAAAAATAAGCGATAAAGTGCGGTTCTGTAATACCTTGTAACGCTTTTTTATAGTTTGAAAAACTTTTTGATCTGAATTAAAGGCAATTGAACTTGTACTAGTAAGATCAATAGAAGTGGCTAAACTTAGCTGGGCATGATCAGTTCTTTGCAATAATTGATAAATGATGTTCAAAAGGAGGTTATATGTACGTTGCGTTAAAATGGGACCACGTTATCGGAGCACATTTTGTCCAGTGGATCGTCGTAAAATGCAGTGGCGTAACGGATAAATTTGGATTACCGCAAGCCTTACCCCCTCGGCGTGATATTGCCTATTTCACCGATCCCCAATCTGCAGAGCAAGATGCTAAACAATTTGCGGATTACAAAAATACTGGGCAAATGGCGCATTATGAAAAAAAATACTCTCCCAACTTGGGGGAGCACCATGGTTTTTGTCACTATGCGTGGGATCACACCTATCTGAGTGAATTAGTAAAACACGCTGTGCTCTATTGGGAAGATGGCAAACACTTCTCACCTGAGCCATATAGAAGCGATATTGCCTATTTTATCGATCCGCAAACAAGTGAAATGGATAGTATTTTCTTTGCACAATATAAATTAGAGCAAGCAAGGCTGCTGAGGCAAGAGCAAGATGCAGGTTAATACCTATTGGTATAAGCATATCGACTCACCTCACCGACGGGTGAGGTGAGTTTGTGATAGCAATTACTGAGCGTTATCTACATCACTTTGTGAGTACACTGGGTAGTCACTGGGTTTAAAGCGATTAAGGTTATTGAGGAAGCGACTGTCTTTAACGGGCAAGGTGGCAGAGCCATAATCATATTGATTGAGCTTTTCTCGTAACTCCGTGTTCGAAATTCCATCTCCAGCCATTTTGTACCAACTGATGATAGCGGGTGTGACAAAGCGGTAATAGTGGTTTTCAGCGATTTCGTTTGATTTGGCGAAGCGCAGTGCATGGGTCAAAATGCCGTCTTTATGATAGACAATTTTTAAATGGCCGTTCTCGAATGGTAGCTCATTAGCAGGTTTAGTGAATAAGTCGCCATGTGCGCTATAGCTACCGTGTGTAACTATCCCATCTCGAGTCCATACCGCTGCATACTCCCAATCATGGCGGTGACCACCACCAAAGTAATCAAACACTTGATCTTTTTTGAAGTAAAGTGCATAGAAGTGTCCACAATACTCGCCGCTAGTCGTTGTTTTACAAGCGTAGCGATGCACAGTATTAGAAGTATTTAAAAATTGATTATCTCGGCAATCACCTGTGATGCGCCCCGATGTTTTTAGCCCTGAATTTTGCACGCCAGTTCTACTGATCCCAGCACTCGGCAGGCAACCATCACCGTCAAAATCGAACACAGGTTCAGTACCATTGATAATGTAGGGAGCTGGTAGGGCTTCGTCTAATGCCGCAAAGTCATTGGCGTAAGCGTATTGTGTACACGCTGCAACAATTGCGAGAGACAATAAAGGGAGTTGTGTTGTTGTCATACTGCTTTCCTTAATAAATGCGGTTGTGCCGTTTTGCACAACCGCTATCGATTAGAATCTAAGGTTAAAAAAGAAGTATGACTTAAATGTATATTTAATGTTAAGTTTTTTGTTGGTTGTTTAGCTTTTTTTGAAAGTCAGATCTGACAATTTCAAGTGCAGCCATGACTTCTTCTGCAGGAAGATCATGCTCTTCTAACAACATAATAAGGTCGACGGCAAGTTTTACGTGAGTTGGCGCTTGTTCTAAAGGGGTACTCATACTTGAAATTGTTCCTTTTTAGCGATTTGCGAAATGGCAAAATCAATCGCACACTCTACCGCTTGTTCCATTTTTACACGCTCAGGCTGAGGCAGGTAAAATTCCATGTCGACATCGTAGCGAATATAACGCGATGGAAGTTGGTTCAAAACAGTACAACAAAAGTCGGCCATTACGTCTTCATCATAGATTTTATCTAACTTACGACGGACGATATGTTCGACTACCAGCTTTTCATAATAATTATGAATATCATCATGTAACTTCATACAGCCTCCTGCACATTCCTTTTAAGTTTATATCATAATAGCGGGGTTATCGAACAAAGCCAAAAAGGTTTGTTGATGTATATCTACAAGATGATCAACATCGCGCTGATAGCCCCCACCTAGAGCAAAAGCTAATGGAATATTGAGGTGATGAGCATACTCAAAAACGATCGAATCTCGAGCCCTAACACCTTGCTTTGAAACACTAAAGTGTCCTAGTTCATCGCCTTGATACACATCTGCGCCGGCGTTATAAAGGATGATGTCTGGCTGGTATAATCGAACCGCCAGTTGTAAGGCTTCGCGGACGGTTGCCACATATTGTGCGTCCTGTGTATTCACAGGCAAGGCAAAGTCCAAATCGGATTGCGGTTTAACACGAGGAAAGTTACTTTCACAGTGGATGGAGCAGGTAATGATATCGTCTCTATCCGCAACGATCGTTGCAGTGCCATCGCCTTGATGTACGTCACAATCAAAAATAAGCACGCGCTCCACCCGTTGATGGGCAATGAGCGTTGCTGCGATTACCGCCCAATCATTAAATATGCAAAAGCCACTACCAAAATCGCGATGTGCGTGATGATAGCCGCCGCTTAAGTTTGCTCCAAATCCATATTCGAGCGCATACTTTGCTGCCGCTAAACCGCCACCTAGAGAAATCAAAGTGCGTTCAACTAGTTGTTCACTCCAAGGGAAGCCCATTTTCTTAGTGGCTTTTTCGCTCAAGGTGCCGTTTAGAAAGGCATCAACGTAATTACTGTCGTGGCAAAGTTGCAGTGCATCAGCTGTGATTTTTTGCTCGGGCTCTTTGATAAATTGAGCAAATTTACTGGCGTTTATTCGTTGGTATAATTTTTTATACTTGCTGATAGGGAAGCGGTGCTTTTCAGGTAGATTTAGCTCGCTATAAATAGGGTGGTAGTAAAGCATTAACGGCTCTGACTTTTCTCAACTTCTTGAATTTTTTGCTCGGTGGCGGAAATGGCCTTTCTGCAGCGGCCAAGGCGGGCATGAAGGGCTAATATTTCGGCATTGAGTTTGGCAGCCTGAGTGGGATCTGCTTTGTCCATCTGTAGTCTTCTGAGATCAATCATTTCTTGCAATCGACGCTCAAATTCATGATTTTGCGACAGTTCCTGATATAACTCATGGGACGATTGCATAATCTTCTGCACAGCCTTCTTATACACTTTGGCTTTTTTTGGTGTATTTAGTTTGTTTTCTTTCGCCCAGACCGGGGTTGATTTTAACACCTTCAACACGGCTTCCATTTGTGAACCTATCCGCTCGATGGCAAATGTAAAGGCGTGGCGCTGTTCACTTGGCGGCAGGTGGGACATTGCTTCTGCTATTTCTTCAACATAGTCGCTGAGCTTTAAGCTTTTAGTTCGAAATACACGGGCATCAAATAAGCTGGGCTGTGCCTGCATATAACGATTCTTATCAAACCATTTCGCGGAGTCAAATTGCGCTGCTTGTTGCTTTAAGCGGCTGACTTGTTGCTCAAGCTTGATAAGTCCTGTACTCACGAGAAATAAGCCTCAAAAATGAGCTTGCCAGCAAGTACAATAACCACAGTGTTAAAGAGTGGTTTGATCAGTTTGTTGCCAAACTTAATTGCAGAATGCGCACCAAGCCAAGCACCAAACATTAAAAAGGCGCCCATGGTGATACCCAGCATAAAGTTAACATGACCCAAGGCTACAAAGGTGATAAGCGAAATAAAGTTGGAAACAAAGTTCATTGAACGAGCAAGACCACAGTTTAAAAGTAAGCTCATTTTATAGAGCATACTGTTAGACGCAGTCCAAAACGTGCCAGTACCAGGTCCTGCCATACCATCAAAAAATCCCAACGATAAACCTTGCGCCCATTGCTTGATTTTGAGTGCTCGATTCGCTTCTGGCAAAGTATGGGAATCTGTTGGGCTTAGTCTACCGACTAAGCTATAAATTGCGACAGCGATGATAATAACGGGGATAAGTTTATTTAAAAACTCGATACTTAAAAAGTCGACAAGTAATGTGCCCAATACGGCACCTATCGCAGTGGCAATAATAGAGCCAATCCAAAAGCTAGGTTTGAATAACTGCTTTTTGTAGTAAGTAAAGCTCGCGGTTAAGGAGCCAAAACTCGCGGCAAGCTTATTGGTACCTAAGGTTAAATGCGGAGGAAGGCCAGCAGTAAGCAAGGCAGGTACGGTTAGCAGCCCACCACCACCTGCAATTGCATCAATAAATCCAGCAGCCAGTGCGACTAAGCAAAGTAACCCCCAAGTAGTGGGATCTAAAGCGAGTTCAAACATTATTAATCAATTTGCCTTTTGTATGGTGGCAGAGTATCAAGCATGGCTTTGCCATAACGTTTTGTAACTAAACGTCTATCTAAGATGGTGATACGGCCGGAGTCTGATTCTTTACGCAGCAGTCTACCACAGCTTTGTACTAATTTCTTTGCAGCATCGGGTACAGTGATAGATAAAAATGGATTCCCCCCTTTACTTTGCACGAATTCTGCTTGGGCTTCCTCAATAGGGGACGTTGGCACGGCAAAAGGGATCTTAGTTACCACGAGGTTCTCTAGGTATTTTCCGGGTAAGTCTAGCCCCTCGGATAAGCTTTGTGTACCAAATAAGATACTGCCGCGACCTAGGTCGATATTTGCTTTGTGACGAGTGAGTAGGGCGTCACGGGAAAGCTCACCCTGCACCAAAATATTGAGATTTTTACCTCTTAATTTTTCTACCACATGGTTCATTTGCCAATAAGAAGCGAACAGTACAAGGTTGGCCTTGCTGGTGTCTAAGTATGTTGGCAGGGCATCCGCTAAATAATCGCTAAAGGCTTTATCCGTTGGATCTGTTTGGGTTTTTGGCAAATGCAATGTTGCTTGATTGGGATAATCAAACGGAGAATCAGCCTTGATATATTTAACACCAGGCTCTTTTGCCAACCCACTTTCGTGGGCGAAATGATCAAATGTGCCCAAAGCACTTAGGGTTGCGGAGCAGAGCACCGCGCCTGCACACTCTCGCCAGAGGTTATCCTTCAAATAATAGCCGACTTCAATCGGACAATCACAAAGTAAATGGTCGTGATGGTGTTTGTATTCTAAGCGTTTTATCCACCTTGCATATGGCACGCTGTCGCCTTTTCGAGCATAGCTAAACCAGAGTTTGTTGAGTTGTTCAAGCCGGTTGATATATTGACCGCTTTCAACCAATAACGGATCGGCTAAAAATGCTTGCACATCGCCGTCTGAAACATCGCCCGACAGAGCATCATGCATCTTGGTAAGGCAACGCAATGCATCTTGCGTGGCATCAGCGATATCTTTTGCTTTTACGGTGAGCGCTTCAGGTACTTCTCCATGACTAAAGCGGTAGGTATCGTCATCGTTATAGGTAAAGTCGCTCTGATCGAGTATATCTCTTACCGCTCTGAGATATTTCGCCGCGTCATTGGCTGCATCGTTCAGTTTGAAATTCTGCCCAATGGCTTTTTGCGAAACCACGGTGTTTGCCATCTTTCCGCTAAACTTAAGTAGCTTTTCAAGCCACTCGATAGTGCCTTTAATCGTCGCCGCAGCAGAAGAAAAATCTCTGGTAATATGAGGCAGGTGGTGCGCTTCATCAATTACGTAAAATGTTTCTTCTGGTTCTGGTAATATCGTTCCGCCACCTAGTTCTAAGTCGGCCAGTAACAAAGCGTGATTAATTACTAGCACATCCATTTGTGCAATCTTTTGTCGAGCCAAATGAAAAGGGCATAAGTGATGAGATTTTAGTTGCCGTTGGCAGGCGTGTTTATCACAAGCGATAACATTCCAAACTTTATCTGGAATTGTGTCTTCCCAGCTATCCCTGTCACCTTGCCAGCGCTTTTCTTGGTAAGCAAGTGCCAACTCTCTTAAACACCTTTGCTCCATTTGAGAAAGCGGGCTGCTGGTTGTCGGCATCATCGATATTTGCATCTCATCATCGCTGACGGCAGCCATCAGTTTTTGTACGCAGATGTAGCGTTGACGGCCTTTTACAAGGTCAAATTTAAAGTCTATGCCTGAATGTTCTTTTAAAAATGGCAACTCTTTGTTGATCAGTTGTTCTTGTAAAGCGACGGTTGCTGTTGAAATGACGAGTTTCTTTTTACTTGAGAGTGCAACAGGAAGTGCGCCGAGTAGATAGGCTAAAGATTTTCCAGTACCTGTTCCTGCTTCAATCACGCAAATACGTTGAGTGCGGTGATAATCACCAGAGAGTGTTTTTGCTATTTCGGCGACCAGATAATTTTGACTCGGACGAGGACGAAAGCCATCTAAAGCGGAGGCGACATTTTGATGTGCTTGGCGGATGGTTTTTTTTAGTTTGTCTGAGAGCATAATCTATTTAGCCTAGAGTTCTAATATGAAGCAAGCCTATCACTTGAGTCTCGATTTTTAGTTAATCACTGCGTTAATGGATAGGTTTTATTCTGTTTGTGACTTTATGTTCAATAAACAGGTGGATATAATTACAGTGATTCGTCTATTTTAGGGTGGTATTGGAGTTGGCACAAGCGATATATCAGGGCTTTATTTTATCGAGACAGCAGATGCAGGTAAATGGCCAACTGCGCTTGTGTTATTGGCTCAAATCGCAACATCAGTTACTCAAGGTGTGGGTAGAGGATGAGCAGCCACTCTTTTTCATTAAACAAGATAAAAAAACGGAAGTAGAGCTGCTGCTAAGTCGCGCTCAGTTGCAGTTTAGCATCTCGCCAAGTCAACTAAAGCACTTCGATCAAGCTCCTGTTTGTGTTGTGAAATTTCGCACCTTGAATCACTTCTATGAGGCAAAACAGCTACTTGAAAATAAAATCGCGTTATATGAAGAGGATATTCGCCATTCCGACCGCTATTTAATGGAGCGCTTTATTCGCGGAGCTGCTTGGGTCAAAGGTAAAGCCACGCAAAAACCGGGCTATATCGAAATTACTCAGGCGCAATTTAAGGCTTGTGATGATTATAGGCCACACCTTGAAATGCTTTCTATCGATATAGAATGTAACGGCGAGGGGGTCTTATTTTCGGTGGGTTTAGTGACCGATACCAAAAAGCTGGTGATCATGATAGGTGAGGCGCAGCATGCTGCCGTCAATGTCGTTTGGGTTGAAGATGAAATTGCGTTATTAGAAGAGCTGGTCAAGCAAGTGAATCGTTTAGACCCAGATGTGTTAATCGGATGGAATGTGATTGAGTTCGATGCCGCAATACTTGTGGAACGCGCACAGGCTAACGGCGTCGCACTTGCGATAGGGCGAGATGGCGGAGCGATGTCGACCTTCAAAGGTAACTATACCCGGGTGTTTATTCCGGGGAGAGTGATGCTAGATGGCATCGATATGATGAAAAATGCGACCTATCACTTTGAAACATTTAAACTGAGCTTTGTGGCTGAGAAGGTTTTGGGTACTACCAAGCTTATCGCACAGGATGACAGGCTTGAGGAAATCATCAGGCAGTTTCATCATGATAAACCGGCGCTCGCAGCGTATAACTTACAAGATTGTCAGTTGGTGCTCGACATTTTTAGTAAACTAAACTTACTTGAATTTGCCCTCGCTCGAACTCAGTTGACGGGTTTGGAACTCGAGAAAATGGGCGGCTCAGTCGCTGCGTTTACCAACTTGTATTTACCGTTACTGCACCGTAGCGGTTACATTGCACCAAATTTATCTGAGCATGGTATTAACTTTGACAGTCCCGGCGGTTATGTCATGGACTCAAAGCCAGGCCTCTACCAAAATATTTTGGTACTCGATTTCAAAAGCCTTTACCCCTCAATTATCCGCACTTTTTGCATTGACCCTATGGGGTTAATAGAAGGATTACAGCATCCTGAACGTGCCATAGAGGGCTTTAATGAAGGTAAATTTAGCCGCACAGAACATCATTTACCGGGTTTAGTCGCCGCGCTCTCCAGCGCACGTGAACAAGCTAAATTAGACAAAGACATGATGCTCTCACAGGCGATTAAAATCATCATGAATAGCTTGTATGGCGTACTTGGTTCAAAAGGCTGTCGCTTTTACGATCCCCGTCTTGCGAGTTCAATAACGATGCGCGGTCATCAAATAATGCAACAAACGCGAACCTGGATTGAACAGCTTGGATATGAGGTGATCTACGGCGATACCGACTCAACTTTCGTCTGTTTACCCGAGTCTTTGTGTAGCGAAGCGTGCCAAGCAATAGGCAAGCAGCTGATGATAGAAATTAACGAGCGCTGGCGCGTTTTACTTACGGAAAGCTTTGGTCTTCACAGTTATTTAGAAATAGAGTTTGAAACACATTATAGCCCATTCTTTATGCCCACCATTCGTGGGCAAGAAGTCGGCTCTAAAAAGCGATATGTTGGGCAGATCACAGATCTTGGCGAGCAAAAGCTGGTTTTTAAAGGAATGGAGACCGTGCGTAGTGATTGGACGGAAATTGCAAAGGAATATCAACAAGCAATTATTCGCGCGCTGTTTGACGGGCTCGACACCGTTGAGATCACTCATCAATACATAAATGAGATTTTCGCTGGAAAAGTAGACGAAAAACTCATTTATAAAAAGAAGCTTGGTAAGTCTGTTGAGTTATATACAAAAAATATCCCTCCTCAGGTAAAAGCGGCGAAACAAGCTATCGAAGATGGATTGTTGCAAACTGCTAAAAAGGGGGCGCAAATTCCGTATTATTTAAGTACCGATGGACCCAAGTTCGCGCAGCAAGGCAAGCTCGTAGATATTGATTATTATCAGTACATTGAAAAACAAATTCTTCCTATATATCAGATGCTTCCAAATGCATCTAAGCTATCAATTCGTTCAGATGGGCAACAAAGTTTCGATTTGATTTAATAGGGATCGTGCTTTCAAATTGCAGCCACCTTCAAGTCTCAAAATTAATTGATCAGCAAAAACACACTAAAATGAAGTTCCTTTTTTGTTAACTAAAATGGTGTGTTTCACCTTATTTTCATATTTAGTCCCGTTTTTGTGGATTTTTATTTTTATCAAGCTCACGGTTATGTGGTTTTATTGTTTTAATTCAGTATCTTATGTTGTGGTTTGTTTGTGCCCGCAATTGGTAATTGCAAAAAATGGTATAATTAACCTTGATCATTACTCGGGTGTTTGTTTAATATCTTGCCCCTAATGTTGCCAATTTAGAAATTAACAAGGCGACAAAATAATAATTAATACAAGCTGTTTACAATAAAACAATCCAGGGTGATTCACATGCTAAACAATAAGTTAACTAAGGCGATTCGCTTAGCGATCGCGTTTGGTGGCGCTAGCGCTGCCGTGTTTGCAACCAATGTAGTTGCAGAAGAAGAAGGCGCGAAAAGCGTTGAGCGTATTGAAGTTACAGGTTCTCGCTTAAAGCGCACCGACCTTGAATCTACTGCCCCAATTACTGTTATCGGCGGCGAAGCGCTTGGCGATATGGGTATCAGTAACGTTGGTGAATTTGTTCAATCAAACCCAGTTATGTCTGGATCACCAGCAACAACAACGCGTAACAACGGCGGTAGTGGTGGTGTATTTGTAGAACTACGTGGTTTAGGTTCAGAGCGTACGCTAGTACTTATCAATGGTCGCAAGCCTGTAAGTGCAGACTTCCAGAATATTCCTGCTGCGATGATCGACCGTATCGAAATTCTAAAAGATGGTGCTTCGGTTGCGTATGGCTCGTCAGCAATGGCTGGTGTTGTAAACATCATCACCAAAAAAGAACTTACTGGTGTTGAAGTTAAAGCAACAACGTCTTGGTATGACATGTTTAGTGGTGGTAAAGAGCAAAGCTTCCAACTAGTTGGTGGTAAAGAGTTCGATGCAGGTCATATCACAGTAGGTTTCGATTATACCAAGCAGGATCCAATCTATCAGGGTGATGTGAAAGATGTTAACTTCTTCCAATACCCTTGGCAGGTGCTCTCAGAAGAAGGTGCTAAGAGCTTTTACGAGAACGGTTTAATTCCAGATGGTGACAATGCGAACGTATTCATTTTAGGGTCTGGTTCTACTCCTTGTGGTAATTTCTACGTTGAAGGTAAAGGTAACTTTACCAACGACAAATGCCCAAGTGGTGGTGACGGTAAGCCTTCTCTAAGCGACATGCGTCCATTTGTTGGCGGTGGTGAAGTAAACGATACTTACAACTACAACCCAGTAAACTTAATGCAAACACCTTTTGAAGTCGTTAACTTCTTTGTTGATACTTCATTTGAGTTAAACGATGACCTTGTTGTATATACAGAAACACGCATCAATAAGCGTACCTCAAAACAGGAACTTGCGGCTGTACCTTTCGACACAGCCTATGACCCAGGCTATGTAGTTACACTGTCAAATGGTTCGACGGCTAACGGTGTGTCAGCTGATAACTACTATAACCCATTCGGTGAAGATGTTTATCGCTCTCGTCGTCGTATGCTAGAGGGTGGTCGTTACTTTGAACAAGATTATGTTCGTTTCCAACAAGTTGCAGGTCTAAAGGGCGCAATTAACGATAACTGGCAGTTCGATGCTTACTACAACTATGGTGCAAATAGCCTTCAAGATACTGACTTTGGTCAGCTATACGGTCCACACCTAGCAAAAGCTTTAGGCCCATCATTCAAAGATGACGCTGGCAATGTGGTATGTGGTACGCCTGACGCACCTATTTCTGATTGTGTATCGTTAAATGTATTTGGTGGCCCAGGAACTGTGACGCAAGAGATGCTTGACTACATTACTGCTCCACTAGGCGATCACTATAATGATTCATTCCACCAAGTTCGTGTTGACGTGTTTGGTGAGCTATTTGAAGTCCCAGCAGGTTATGTTTCAAGTGCATTTGGCCTTGAGTATTACACCACTGAGTTTGAACAAGTAAATGATTCTGGTAAGTTCTTTGATTCAGTGACTGGTAACACCAGTAAGCCACTAACAGGTCTATCTAAGAACTACACAGCTGCATCGGCTGAGTTCTTGATCCCACTTGTTCGTGATTTAGGTGTTGAATCTGCAGATTTAACGCTAGGTGCACGTTATGACGACTTTAGCACAACTGGTTCAAACTTCTCTTGGATGGCTAAAATTGAGTCAAACATTTTTGATGGCTTAAAGTTCCGTGCAAACTATTCCGAAGTATACCGTGAACCAACGCTAAGCGATTTGTATTCGCCAGAGCTTGATTCATTTGAAAGCGCTTCAGATCCGTGTTCTGCGGCAAACATTGGTGGTTTATCTGCAGCCGGTCAGGCTAAATGTCTTGAAATGGGGGCTCCAGCAGGCGGTCACAACAGTGCTGACGCGCAAGTTCGTACACGTTTAGGTGGCAACACAGGTGTTCAATCTGAAGAAGGCGAAACATTCACTATTGGTTTTGTGTGGGCTCCTGATTTTGTTGAAAACTTAGGTGTCACTATTGATTACTGGGATATCAACATTGAGGGTAAAATTGGTTCTCTAGCAACTGATGATATTCTGCAGGGTTGTTATGCTGGTCTTATCGAAGATATGTGTGCAAAAATCTCACGTGGCTTTGATGGTTCAGTTGACCGTGTAGACAGCCGCACTACAAACTTACAAAGTATGACTGCTCGCGGTATCGACCTTGATGTGAATTATTCATTTGACACAGACTTCGGTGCATTTGTTGCTAGCGTATCATGGACTCACTTCTTAGAGCGTGGAGAAGAAAACTTTGATGGTGAAACAGGTACATTTATCGTTGAAGATCTCGTTGGCAGATTTGAAGATGACACGTCTTACTTTGAAGACAAAATCTTATTCAATCTACGTTATGACCTAGACAACCTACGTGTTGTGTGGGCTGCAAACTATCAGTCTGGTCTTGAGTACGGTGATCTAACTTACATTAAGCGTGATAATTACGATTCACTAGCAGGTTTAGTTGCTAAAGTTGATTCATATGTGTATCACGATTTAACAGCACAATACTCATTTGACACGAACACAACGGTGCAAGCCGGTATTCGTAACCTAACGGACGAGCTACCTCCTTATATTGAAACAGCGTTCAATGCGAACACTGATGAAAGTAACTTCAAGCTATTCGGCCGTCAGTTCTTCTTGGGTGTAACTCAAAAGTTCTAAACAAAGTTTAGCATTTCGACTCAAGTCGGCCTCAAATCGAGGCCGACTTTTTGTCTCAAAAATAAGTCCGAGTCCGATCTCACTAAACACTTTTCCTTAACAACTCCAACAGCGTATTGATTGCTTTTACACAGTGATGCTTACAATGAACAACTGATACATAGCAACACTTGATGGTCTAGTGCGATTTTTGTCCCCATATTGTTGCGCAAAGAAGGAAAGTTTGCGATGAATAACAAAATGGGTAAAAAAAGTGAACTTATTTTTAATTTTATAACTTCATGAGTTATAAGGATAAATTTGATATTTTATGTTAAAGTAGTGGTGTTTTACGTTTATTTTATGAAATGATTGTTGACCCTATGTTGGTACTAAAAGTAGTATAACCTTCGATACGATAAATCGACCAACTTTGGAAACAGGATTTGATTAATATTAAATTATTGTTTTCATATGGTTTTTGTATATATAAAAATAAAATCAGGGATCAATCATGTTTAATAATAAAGTAAGCAAAGCTGTTCGCTTAGCATTAGCTTTCGGAGCTGCATCAACAGCAGCATTCGCCAGTACAGCTGTTTCAGCTGAAGAACAGCAAGCCGAAGAAGGCGAGAGCGTTGAGCGCATCCAAGTAACTGGTTCGCGTATCAAGCGTTTTTCAGAAGTTGCACCTACTCCAGTTACTTCTATTACAGGTGTTGAGTTAGTAAACGCAGGTATTACTAACGTTGCAGACCTTCTTCAAAAACTTCCAGCTTCAGGTGTTGGTTCATCTCCAACAACTACTACAAACTCTATCTTCGGTGCGGGTATTAATACCACTGACTTACGCCAGTTGGGCGAGGGTCGCACACTTGTACTTGTAAATGGTCGTCGTTATGTTGGTGCTTCTGTAGATAACCCTGCTGTAGACTTAAATGGTATCCCAACAGAAATGATCGAACGTATGGATGTTGTACACGGCGGTGCATCAGCAGTATACGGTTCTGATGCGGTTGCAGGTGTTGTAAACATCATTTTGAAGAAGTCTCAAGATACAATCGATTTTAACTATAAAAAATCTACTCCAGAACAAAGTGGCGGTGGCTCAGAATTCTTCTCATTCACTTTTGGTGATGAGGGTGAGAAAACAAGCTTTATTACAAGTTTGTCATACTCAGAAACAGAGCAATTGTCAGCAGAACAGCGTGACTTTTTACGTAACCCAGTAACGACTTTACGTAACCCAGACAACACAAGTGACAAAGATGGCTTGCCAGAGCGTGTACTTGCCGATGGTAAATGGGCGCAATACGGTGGACTTCAAACTTTAGGTATTTATGACCGTGCTGGTGATGCTTTTCTACCTGATGGTCACTTTGTATTTGGTGACAACGGGGAGCTAACTCCATTTGCGACAGGTGGAGGTCCACAGCCAGCTCCTAACGATCAACACCGTTATTTCGGTGATGAATTTGCTAATGGTTATAAATTTATTGAACACCAATATTTGGCAACGCCACTTAGACGTTTCAACGTATTTTCAAATGTTGTAAATAACTACCATGAAGACCACTCAATGAACTTCGAGATCTCATTCTCTAAGGCGAGTGCGTATTCTGAAAGTAGTCCAATTTTCTTATATAGTACCCTACGTGCGGATAACGCATTTTGGCACCCAGATGCAAAAGCACAGTTTGCAGAGGCAGGCTACGAAGATGACGACACAATCGGAGTCTATAAACTAGCTCAGGGCTTTGGTAACCGTACTTATGAAGATGATCGTACTTCATTAAACACGACGCTTTCTTTCCAAGGTGTTTTGCTAGATGACTATGATTATGAAGTCTATTTCAGCTATGGTCGTAATAAAAACGACACAGTTTGGAATGGTGAATTCCTAGAAGAAAATTACAATAACGCGATCGATGCTGTGTTGATTGATGGTGTTGTTCGTTGTGCTAACCGTAATGAAGAAGGTGAACTTTTAGGTGCGTTGGATGGCTGTCAACCGCTTAGTCTGTTTGGCTTAAACGGTGCTTCTCAAGAAGCGATGGATTATGTGACTACATCGGCTTCAATCTCGAAAGTGAAACAACAGCAAATTATCGGTGGTGTACTATCTGGCTATGCGTTCGAAATGCCAGCCGGTGGCGTATCGTTTGCACTTAGTGCAGAGCACAGGAAAGAAACTGGTTCTAACAAACCAGGAGCTGCGATGCAAAATAACCTAGTATTTGGTAACTTTGTATATGGCTGGGAAGGATCTTTCACGGTTGATGAGATTGGTCTAGAGACTTCAATCCCTCTACTAGCAGACGCGCCATTTGTTGAGTCGTTGAGCCTAGAGCTTGCAGCTCGTTACATGGACTACTCGTCTGTTGGTGATAATGTTGCTTGGAAGGTTGGTTTCAACTATGCGGTAAATGACCAGTTACGTTTCCGTGCGACTAAATCGCAGTCAGTTCGTGCTCCTTCATTATCACAAATTCATGCAGCGGGTACTCAGTCATTTGCTCCGTATAGAGATCCATGTGACCAAGTTGAAATTGCAACCGCTGATGCTGAAAAGAAATCGAATATTATCGCAAACTGTAAAGCCGCGGGTATCCCTAACCCAGGTCCTTTAGAGTCAAATTGGAGACCATCTGTTGATTGGCGTGGTGTTACACCTCCAAGTGTGAATTCTGGTAATCCAAATCTAAAAGAAGAGACTTCTGACGATACATTGTTTGGTTTTATCTATACACCGACAGAAGACTTAACGTTAATTGTTGATTACTGGAGCTTCGATGTAGAAGACGCTATTGCATCTCTAGGTGCGCAGCGTGTGGTAAACGATTGTTACGAGGCATCGAGCCTTGATAACACATCTTGCGAGTTAGTAGACCGTGACCCAGCGACCAAAGAGATCTCAATTGTACGTAATGCACCATATAACTTAGCGTCTTATGCACTTAAAGGTGTTGATATCGAGTCAACATATAAGTATGAGACTGAGTTTGGTTCATTTGATTTCCGTCTACTTGCTACATACTTAGAGCACCGCGAGTTTAACACTGACGTTGCGAACGAAGAGTATGAATTTAACCCAACAGTTGGCGAAGTTAGATACCCTCGCTGGCAAGGTAACTTGACGATTGGCTACACATACGATGATTTGTATGTTGGTCTAATTGGTAAGTATCGTCATTCGACAGTAAACGATAGAAAGTGGACTGCTGAAGTCAATAACTACAATGACGTTCCTTCATATACTGAGTGGACATTGAATGCTCGCTATACAGTTAATGAAATGATTGAGGTCCGTGCTGGTGTAGCTAACCTATTTGATATTACACCACCGAGAAATCCAGGAACATATGATGAAGGTGAGTTCTTTGATGTTTACGGCCGTCGTCTAAACGTTGGTCTTAATATCCGATTCTAAAAATGAATTAACATACAAAAAGGGCTAACTTCGGTTAGCCCTTTTTTATTTCAGTATCCCAACCATAATATTGTGGAGGTTGGACAAAAATAAGTTAACCTGAACTTGGGATAAGAAGTTAGTTATTAAACTAAAATACCTAAGGTCAAAAGCGTAATATCACTCTAGCCAGAAGTTATTTCTTAATACAAGGCAAATTTGTGCGTCAATAGCTGGCCTATAGCAAGCAAATTTAACGCAGTAGTAAGGGATAACAGCTGCTAAAGAACAAGTTACTATCCCGAGTTCAGGTTAAGTTAAGTCACATCGACTACTCTACTCGCTTTACGATAGCGTATTTTAAAACCACTCCAGGCTGGCAATTCCCACCTCTTTGGTGCGCCTTTCCTTGTACCGTTGATATGAGTAAGCTCGATTCTTTTTCCTTTAAAGTTATAGCTTACCGCCATAGTCAGCTCTGGAATTGACCAGGTTAGCGGAAACTTTTCAATAAACGGTGTTAATTCCCACGCTTCAATTTCTTTGAATAACAAGTCTTGTTCGCTGATTAGTTCTATATCGTCATAGCTTTCTATACCAAGGGCCGTTAGCTTGTCACTTAAAAAGGAGTTGAGTGTGGGCACAAGTTCATCGCGCTCATGAAATTGGTAGAACAATGCAGTTTGCTCAATACTGGCTTCTATTTGCTTGGCCAAACCTGAAAAGAGCGTATTATTATGGATAAGAAATACTAAGGCATAAACAACATCCTTAGGCTTTTCAAGGCGCTTAGTTTGTTGGCCTAAAACCTCGTCACTGTAATGTGTAATAAACTCACCCCAAAGCTCACCATTATCAATATGGGCAGAGCGCAATGTTTGGTTGCCGAGGCCCATTTCAAGTAATTGCTTTTTCGTTAGTAGCGCATTACACATCGCGAGCGTCTTGGCTTGTTTGGTACCTTTACCTGCGAGAGAAAAAGTATCTAATACCAGTAATGCTTCTGCCTGTTCCGGTACGCGAGTATGGTTTGAAGGCATGACTTCAGCTAGGCCATTGTTAAAGCCGTTGCGACGGTTTTGCTTATTAATATAAACCCAGTGTGGCATTAGCTTAGCTAACTCAATGACCAGTTTGTCATGGTCAAAACTGGCTGCCTTATCTAAAGGCGGTAGTGCAAATGCTTCACGCAATTGCGTGCTAAATTGCTGTGCTTCTGTGAGCGCCTCAGGCGTAATATCAATTAATTCTTCAGTTTGTCCTCTCACCACCGCGATAGCGATTTCTATATCTGAGCCTCGAGTAAATCGGCTATTTAATCTTGTTAAACGCTCTACATCATTAGGTAGCTGGTAGACTCGGGCTGGCACAGACAGTAGCGAAATAAGGTCAATAGCCGCTTGGCGTAGCGTGTTTGAAGCCAATTTATGGATCACATAACCAAACTCAAAATCGACGGGCAGCGGGTACAGCAGCTTGCCAAGCGGAGTTGCTATATTTTGTTCGTCAATGGCTTCTAATGTAATTAGCTGTTGTTTAGCTTTATTTAGTGAGCTTTCTGGGAGTGGGTCGATAAAATCAATAGACGAAATGCCCGTTGTTGCGCAGCCCGCCGCAAGTACAAGCTCTGCCAATGATTCTCTTTGGATCTCAGGCGGGGTGCTGTCTATCAATGGCGCGTATTGGCCATATAACCGGATACATAGTCCCGGTTGCGTGCGTCCTGCGCGTCCTAGACGTTGCTTTGCCGAATCTCTTGCAATCGCATCTAAGCCTAATACGGTTTTTCCAAGGCGCAAATGAGTACGACGCTCAAGCCCTGAGTCAATCACGCAAGTGACATTGGGAATAGTGAGCGAGGTCTCGGCAACATTGGTTGCGAGAATAATTCGACGTGTACTTTGTGCGGTTAATGCAATGCGCTGAGCTTCTGGGCTGCAGCCACTATATAAACCAACGATAGTCGCTGGCAGCGCTTTTACTTTAGCTAAGCTTGCTTGGATCTCGGCCTTGCCAGGTAAAAAGACCAAAATATCGCCCTGGCAATGTTCCAATGCGTATTGGCAAGCTGCAAAAACTCGAGTATCGAGTTGCTCTTTTTGGGGCATAGTTCTTGGATCGGGCGCGTGAAAACACTCTTCAACGGGGTAAATGAATCCTTCTGACTCGAAGATAGGGGCGCCTAAATAAGAGGCTAATTTTTGGCTGTTTAACGTCGCCGAGGTAACAATTAGTTTGTGTGATTGAGCCTGCTTTAAGAGCGCTAATAATAAGTCCATGTCCCAGCGTCTTTCATGAAACTCATCCAACATAACGACGCTGAATTCTGCAAGTTTGCTCTCAAAAAACCACCTTAATGCCACACCAGGCGTTGCATAAACTACCTGAGTGTCTGGTGAAAACTTCCCCTCAAACCGAATAGCAAAGCCCACCTTTTCGCCAAGCGGTGAGCCACTTTGAGCCGCGACATATTCAGCTAAAGAGGTACAAGCAATACGCCGAGGCTCAATGACTAATACTCTGCCATGTTGTGAGGCCCAGAGCGGAAGTTGGGTTGATTTGCCAGAACCTGTTGTGGCACATACAACAATCGCATTTTGTTCGCTTAGTGTTTGAGTAAACTGAGGCTGTAAAGATTCAATGGGTAAAGACATAGCAGTTCATTTGCATTTTTTCGCCATAGTAACAAAGTTTGCTTGAAAAAGTCGGAGTCAGTACCAATTAATATTTGACGGATTATTCAACCTGAACTCGGAATAAGAAGTTAGGGAACTGATATAAAATACGCCTTCTAACATTATTCCTAGTTTAGGTTATTTTATAAAGGCCAAAAGCCATGATAGAAATAGTGCTTATTATCGGCCTTATTCTATTTGTTTCTCTGTATTGGAACTGGGAAAAAATTCAAAGACTGCAGTGGCAAAGTAAATACCAAGATCAAACGCTGAGCGCCTCAGATAAGCAAGTATTGCTAAAATACATGCCTATCTATCGTAAGATGACAGATGTTGACCGCGCACAGCTGGAAAAACATATTGTATGGTTTCTTGGCGAGAAACGGGTGTTGGGTAGAGATGGGTTAACGGTGTCACGGCCGATGACTTTAATTATTGCCGCAGATGCCTGTTTACTGGTTCTTAAGCAAGCTTGGCCGTTATATCCCAACGTCAAAGAAATATTACTCTATCCCAGTAGCTATTACGCGCCACAAACCTCTAGAGATGGTGCAGGTTTGGTTAGTTTTCACCAAACAGTTCGTCAAGGAGAGTCTTGGCCTGGAGGTACTTTAGTGCTGAGTTGGCACGATGTACTTGAGGGAAATCGATTGCCTGAGGATGGCCACAACTTGGTGTTTCATGAGTTTGCCCATCAACTTGACCAACAAACTGGTGCGACGAATGGAACGCCTGCGTTACCTGTAGGAATGAGTTACCAAGACTGGGGGAGGGTGCTATCAAAGGCTTACCAGCACTTAAAAATGCAGCTGTCTTACAATATGCCCCATGCTATTCATTCATACGGCGCAACAAACGAAGCGGAGTTTTTCGCCGTGGTAACAGAAACCTTTATTGAAAAGCCCCATGAACTCAAACAGGAAAACCCAGAACTATATAATTTGTTAAAAGACTACTATCAGTTTGAACCAAGAGATTGGCAACAACATTAAAGCATAACTGACGCTAGCTAAAATAAAAAAACCGCTCGGTTGAGCGGCTTTTTCTTAAGAGCTTCGATTAAGAAAAGCTAATTTCTTTTCTTTCGCGTTTTTCTCTTCTTTGACCTTCAGGACGGCGTTTATCACCACCGCCACTACGTGGGTCTTTAAAGCTACGCTTACGATCTCTTTGCTCTTCGCCTCTGCCTTGACCTTGGTCGGCAGGGTGAGTGCTCTTAGTCATGTTCATAGGGCGTTGACAGATGTGGACGCTCTTGAAGTGGCTAAGTACATCACTTGGCATATTTTGCGGCAATTGAACCGTGCTGTGTTCATTGAACAGACGGATCTCACCGATGAATTTGCTTGAGATATCTGCTTCGTTTGCGATAGCACCAACGATGTTCTTAACCTGAACACCATGATCACGACCTACTTCGATACGGTAAGTATCCATTGGACCTGATGCACGGTCACGGCTACGAGATTTGCGTTCACCACGTTCACCACGGCTACCATCTCTGTCGCGACGCTCGCCACGACGGTCGTCACGTTCTCTACGCTCACGCTGTTGAATTTGAATATCTTCAACTTTCAGCGGCGTTTGCTGCTGTGCAAGACACAATAGCGCTGCTGCTAAGTCTTCTTGGCTCAGTTCTAGCTTTTGTGCAAGGCCTGATGCGACTTTTGAGAAGAACTCAATGTCTTTGTGCTCAAGCGCTGTAGAGATCTTAGTCTCTAATGCACCAATACGCTTTTCTTCAACGACTTTCGCACTTGGTAATTCAACCTGTGCAATATCAGAGCGCGTATGGCGCATGATGTTCTTAAGTAAATAACGCTCGTTGTTCTTAACGAACAAGATTGCTTTACCTTGACGACCAGCACGGCCGGTACGACCGATACGGTGAACATAAGCTTCACAGTCTTGTGGGATATCGTAGTTAACAACAAGGCTTAGACGTTCTACGTCAAGACCACGTGCTGCAACGTCGGTTGCGATAACGATATCTAGCAAGCCGTTCTTAAGACGGTCTACTGTGCGCTCACGCGCCTGTTGGTTCATGTCGCCGTTGAGCGGTGCAGCTGAGAAGCCTTCACGTTCTAGTAGCTCTGCAAGCTGAACAGTGTCATTACGTGTACGTACGAACACGATAGCACCGTCGTAATCTTCCGCTTCTAAGAAACGTACGATAGCTTTGTTTTTGTGTGCAGTTGCACGCCAGTAAACTTGCTCGATCGTAGATACTGTAGAGTTACGCGGAGTGATCTTAACTTGTTCAGCATTGTCTAAATATTTATTACAGATTGATTGGATCTGCTTAGGCATAGTCGCAGAGAACAAACAAGTTTGCTTCTCTTCCGGTGTTTTCTCCATGATGCTTTCAACATCATCGATAAAGCCCATGCGTAGCATTTCATCAGCTTCATCAAGTACAAGTGCGTTTAGACCAGAAAGGTCAATCGTCTTGCGGTTGATGTGATCAATCAAACGACCTGGTGTCGCCACAATAATTTGGGCACCACGGCGTAGAGCACTTAGCTGAATGCCATAGCTTTGACCACCATAAAGCGCTAGTACTTCAACGCCTTTAGTATATTTAGCATATTGCTGAAATGCTTCAGCAACTTGAATAGCTAGCTCACGCGTTGGCGTAAGCACAAGAATTTGCGGTTGTTTAACGGATGCGTCTATTTGGTTTAACAATGGCAGTGCAAATGCTGCCGTTTTACCTGTACCCGTCTGCGCTAGTCCCAGTACGTCTTTTCTTTCTAGCAATAACGGTATACATTGAGCTTGGATCTCAGAAGGTGTTTTATATCCCAGCTCTTCGACTGCTTTTAAGATTGCAGGAGAAAGGTCTAAAGATTCAAACGTAACTGGTTCTGACATTAATGCGCCTCAACTATTTTAAAGAGGCGCGCATTGTACAGGAAAGATAAAATAAAAGCTTGCATAAAATCACACTATTTTATATATGCCTGATATTGGTTAAAATTTAATCTATGTGATTTTGCTAATTTACTGGTAAAGGCCTAAATTTGCTTTTGCATAGGCTTCAAATTCAGTAAAGCCGCCAATGTGATCTTGGTCGATAAAAATCTGTGGTACGGTAGGGCAAGGTTTACCCGCTGACTTTTCAAGATCGGCTTTGCTTACGCCTTCCTTGATAATGTCAACATAGCGAAAATTGAAGTCATCGCGCTCTTGCGTTAAACGCTCAGCCACTTCTTTTGCACGAACACAAAACGGGCAACCTTCACGACCAAAAATAACAGTAAACATATTCTTTCTCCTAAATGAACCTGAACTTCGGATAATTAATGCCTTTCTAGCAGCCAGTTTTAGCGCTAACTGCGTTGAATTCACTTCCAATAGCCAGCTATTGGTGCGTAAATTCGCCTGCTTATCTCCAAAACTCTCTGGCTAGATAAGGAAATAATTTAATGTGAGCTTAAAAACAATGAGTTGGCTTATTCCTTATCCAAACCTCAGGTTAAATGATTAACTTCAGTATAGAGGATTAATCATGAAGGTAAATTGAATTAAAATGATGAGATTAATCCAAAAAAGCGATTAACTCCGATAGACGGTTTTGATCAAGTGGAAGCCGAACTTGGTTTTCACAGGGCCGTGCACTTCAAATAACGGCTTTTTGAATACCACATCGTCAAAGGCCTTCACCATATCCCCTTTATTGAACTCACCAAGGTCGCCACCGCGCTTTTTTGAAGGACAAAGGGAATATTGTTTAGCCAATTTGCCAAAGTCAGCACCTTTGGCTAGTTTGGCTTTGATGTCTAAACACTCTTTTTCGGTTTTTACTAAAATATGATAGGCGCACGCTTTAGGCATGAAGGGACTCTCATTATAAAAATAAATGCGATCATGCAGAGCTTGCGCGCCTATGGCAAGTTAAAATGTTACGCTGAAGCCAATAGAAGGACGCATTTCAAAGTCATCGCTTTCCTCTTCTATATATAAATCATTGATTGATTTGACCCTATCGTAGTCAAGGTCAACATAGGCTGTATTGTCTTGGCCATATGCATTCATTAGCTCCAAAATTAGCTTGCCATCGAGACCAAATAATTCTGTTTTGCGTTCAAAGCGAATATCTAGGCGATGATAAGTATCAAAGCGCTCTGAGAATGGGTCGCCATACACAGGCAAGTAGCGGTTTGCAAATTCAGGGTTCTCTTTTACACCCACAATTGGGGTGTAGGCTTGACCGCTGCGAGCGGTAAAGTTAAAGCCTCCAGACCACTTTTCACCAAAGTCATAGTGAAACACGGCATTCAGAATAAAAGGGGTATCGGCATAATAGTCACGCTTAATACCGGTTAGCTCATCCTCACGCTCACTTTTTGCAAGGCTTACTGCAATCCAGCCATACCAGTCATCGGTTTTGTTTTTGTTAACAATAAAATCAACACCGTAGGCTGTACCGGAAGTCCCATTGATGTAGTTTACTTGAGATAAGGGGGCGCTTTTTGGCAGATCATCCATGGTTTTATAATAGGTCTCGACGGAATATGACCACTCATTTTTCAACTCCTGCTTAAAACCTAAGGTATAGTGAGTTGAACGCTGTGCTTCAAGTTCCGGGTTACCAACAACAGGTAAAATGTATTCAAGGTCTTGAATGCGGCTGTAAGTGCCAGCCTTAGCTGAGATCACTGTGTCATCGTTATAGAAGTAATTGAGCGCAAGGCGTGGATGGACAATCGTCTCATCATTGTAGTCATAATATTCACCCACTATTCCTAGTTCACTTTGCCAGTTTGGTGAAAATTGCCAAACGTGATTAACCCCAATAAAGGCAGAATCTGTTCCAGCACTCGATGTGCCCTTAATCCTTTCACCTTTATTTAGATCACAGTCGGGGTCAAACTCAGTGCAAACATAATTAAAAGCGTCGTAGCGGTAGGTGGATTTTTTGTCGTAGTAGCCGGCATCTGCAATGACACGTTGCTCTTTATTTAGCTTATAACTGGCTCGTACTTTGTAACTGAGTTGTTCTTCTTCAAAATTCTCAAAGTAGCCATCAGATAAAGTCGCGCGTTGACCGTAGCGCATGGTGGCTTGGTGATTGAGATAACCGACGCCTGCGCGAATATGTAAGTCTTTGGCGTAGTGGTCCCACAAAATGTTCTGACTATTAAATTTACGAATATAGCGAGCATCGCCCTGATATTCTGGAGTTTTAAGAGCAAGATCTGACGCACCTGAAAACCCAGCCGCAACCGAATCCTCCGCGCCATTGATATTTACCGTTAAGGTATTATTTGCATTGATATCCCACAGCCACTTGGCTTGATAGTCGTGATCATCCGGTGGATCGTTAATGGTGATCCCTGTTGGCTTGCCATCATCATCCTCAAGCTCCTCGCCATCACTGAAAAACAGCGGTAAGGTACTTTTTCTTGCTGACACATAGAATGCAGAATTTTCAGTTGCTTTACCTTCAACAAAAATACCTGCGTTAAACATGGTTAAATCAAGTGTGGTGGCAATATCTTGGTATTTTGGATTACGCAGCGTGACGTCAAACACTGCACCAGTGGCATTGCTGTAACTGGTACCAAATCCAGCAGAATTTAGCTGAAAATCTTGAATTGTATTGCGGTTGAAAATAGAGCTGCCGAAATCGTGAAAGATATATCCTGCGGGCATAAAGTCCACTTCAAAGATATTGTCGTCAGGAGAAGAGCCTCGCACGGCAGGTGCGCCCATAGATCCACCCGCAGCAACAACGCCAGGTAGAGCAAAAGCAGCCCTGAGCGGGTCGCCCATGGCTCCTGGCATGTCTACGAGTTTTTGCGCATCTTCGGTAATTTCTGAAATAACTGAGCTGCGTTTATAGATAACTTCGATGTGTTCAATTTTCTTCTCATCGGCTAATGCATGATTAGTAAGGGTAGTGCAGAGCACGAGGAGTGAAATTTTGCTGAGCGTAAAGTGTGGGGCGTGGCGCATGGTCGGCTTCCTATTCATCCTTTATTAAGATGTGCGTCAGCCTAAACGAAATAATTGTTGATTAATTTCAGAGAGTCGTAATTAACTGTAAGCGGTTTACTGAGGTTTTTTACAATCTCGCTCTGATCCCTATCTCGGATGAGTAACCAACAGAGCGCTCAGTTATTTTGAAGTCTTCATCAAGTACATAATATGTAGGGTAAGCCTGCACTTTATACGCTTGTGCCGTGCTCTGATTACCGAGCAATACGGGCATGTCTAATTGTAGATCGCTGACAAACTTTGTTACTTCTTCGGTGGAACGATAATCCAACGCAATCGCCACTGCTTTGACTTTACCTTGCTGATGTAGTTTATCAATATTTGGCATGCTCACTCGACATACGCCGCACCAAGGCGCAAAAAAATACACGACACTTTGTTGACCTTTAAGCTGAATAGACGAATAAGTTTGCTTGGATTGTAAAATGGGTAGGTGAAATGGCGGCGCCGTTTGCTCTCCCGAGTCGACAAGCATGTTTCTTTCTTGATAGGCTGAAACGGCGAAAAACACCAGCACAATGATGGCAGCTTGGCCAAGTAGCTTGAACATACTAATGATCCCGTGATAACAATAGGCAACAATAAAGACCGCAGTGTAGCGATCTTTATTGCAGCGGATCAATGTATTTGAGCTTAACCGTAGGGGTTGTCGCCTAGGTAGCGTTTCGCTTTTTGCTCTTTTAATTTCGCTAAGTCAACGAGTACCAGACCATCGATACAGTTATTAAAGTCGGGATCTATACTAAAGCTCAGAAAGTTCACGCCTTGCTCTTCGCAAAGCTCAGTATACTGTTTAAATAAGGTTGGTACTTGAGCACCCATATTAGCAAGAATATGTTTGAGCTCTGCGAAATCTTCTTTGATGTCATCGCCACTGAACATGTGTTGATAACGGTTAAGCTGATCATTACTTAGCTTCATTTCGTTGTTCGGCGTGGCGATACCTGCAAGGTTTGAAAAGTAATGTTGGTAGTGATAAACCAACATGGCTTTTGCTTCATCCGGTAACGCGTTTGAGAGGCTGACTGCACCAAACATATAACGGTGTTCTGGGTAGCGCTTTACGAATGCACCGATCCCATACCACAGGTAATCTAGGCTCTTGCGACCCCAGTACTTGGGCTGCACAAAGCTGCGACCAAGTTCGAGGCCTTTTTCGAAGTATGGGGCCATGGCTTCACTGTACGAAAACAAACTGTCGGTATAAAGCCCGGCTTGCCCTTGTTCTTCAATCACTTGCTTGGCACTTGCAAGGCGGTAGGCGCCCACCAACTCAAGCTGTTTCGTGTCCCATAACAACAAATGGTGGTAGTGCATATCGTATTTATCGATATCACGACGATTACCACTCCCTTCTCCCACGGCCCTAAAGGCAATTTCTCTAAGGCGTCCAAGCTCTCTAAATATCACCGAGCTGCCGGTGTATTGGTAAACGTATATTTGCATGCCATCGGGTGTTTCACCGATACATTCGCACGCTTCCACTGCCTTTTTAAGTTCTTTGCGATTTTCTGGAACTGCAATGGGGGTTTGTGTTTTGAGTGGCAGTGGCTTTTTACTGGCAAGGCGATAAAGTTGCTTGCGAATAAGCGCGACTATCTCTTTGTCTTTAAGGTTATCAATAAGATAAGATTCTGGAGGAATGCTGGCGCCTATTTCAAATTCTAGCGACTTTTGCCTTTGTTTAAACATCTCTTTGACCAATAATAAACTGGCTAAAGGCTTATAAATCATACTGGTGCCGTAAAAGAGCGGACTGTTTTTCGCTTTGATAAAAATGGGTAGAATGGGGCAGTTGGCTTTTTTAGCCATTCTTAAAAAGCCAGAGTTCCATTTGCAGTCTTTAATTCCGGTTGGGCTTAAGCGAGAAACTTCACCTGCTGGGAAGATAAGTAGCGCCCCCTCAGATTTTAAATGCTTGTGAATGTTTGCCAGCTCTTGCTTTTTACTGGTCCCTGAGAGGTTATCAACAGGCAGTAATAGTGGATGCATTGGTGTAACCGACATCAACATCCGGTTAGCAACAACCTTTAAGTCAGGCCGTACTTGCGCCAGCACTTTGATTAGTGCCAGTGCATCTAAAGAGCCAATAGGGTGGTTTGCGACGATCACCACCGGACCTTCGCTTGGGATATGCTCTATTTGCTTTGGTTTAAAGCGAGCGTCAAAATCTAACTCATCGAGCACCTGTTCAACAAACTCGAGCCCCTGCAAATGGGGGTAGGTGTCAGCAAACGCGACAAACTCTTGCTCATGCAAGAGATAACCAAGTCCTTTTTTTACTAAACCTTTTACCTTTGGGGAGTTTTCAAGTTGTGGAAGATTTGCTTCAATGACTTTATCTACACTGATCATTTTTCATCACCTGTTGGCGCTTTTTTGCAAGAGTAAAAACTATTAATGACAAGCATGTTGCATTGGTATGTCATTTATTTTGCAGTGATAGCGTGTAGCGAAAATAAAGGAACGATATGGCTTTACTTATTTGTGTTACTGGTCGTAATAATGACAAGTTAGTTGCTAAGCTAGCAGCGCTGCTGCCGCAGCAAACCTTGCTTGAATGGCCCGTTGATGATGTTAGCTTATTAAAGGAGGTCGAGTTTGTGCTGGCATGGAATGCGCCAGAGACGTTATGGTCACAGCTTCCTAATTTAAAAGTTGTGCATTCTTACGGTGCCGGTGTTGATAGTATTCCGATGCAGCTATTACCACCACATGTGGAAGTTGCGCGTATCGTTGACCCAAATTTAGCGAATGATATGGCTGAATATGTATTAGGCCAACTATTAAGTCATAAGCTTAGAGTTAGAGAGTACGGGCACAATCAATCTCAGCAAATATGGAAGCCAAGGCGCGCAAGAGCAGGTCGCACGGTTGGTATTATGGGGATGGGGCAACTTGGCCTTGCGGTCGCGCACAAGCTACACGTAAATGGATTTAACATCAAAGGTTGGTCCGGCTCTGCAAAACAACTCGACAATATTGAGCACTTCAGTGGGCAAGATGAGCTAGCTGTTTTTCTTTCGGACATCGATTATCTTGTGTGCCTTCTGCCATTGACTGAACGAACAAAAGGGATATTGAACGCCCAGCTATTTGCACTCGCGCCAGATCATTGCGTACTCATCAATGTTGCAAGAGGAGGTCATCTTAACGAGGCGGATTTACTCAATGCATTAGCAGCTGAGACGTTTGGCGGGGCTATTTTAGACGTGTTTGACACTGAGCCACTCCCTGCATCACATGCTTTTTGGCAGCAGCCAAACATTAGTATTACTCCACATGTTGCCGCATTAACCAGTTTGAATACGGCTGCTCAGCAAATTGCTAACAACTATTTAGCGATGCAGGAGGGCAAAGCACTCGTTCACTCAGTCCAGAAAAAACAGGGTTACTAATTGATTAAATGATTGTAATTAGCCACAGAGCAGAGTGTAAAGAGAATAGAATAAACTACTGTATAAAAAAACATCTTGAGTGTTTATGAATGATGCATTAATTTAACAAAAAAACAATAATAAAAAGGTCTAACCCATGAAGCAAAGTCAAGGTGGCGCGAAATTATCACTTGTTGTGGTTTCGGTTATTTTGTTAGGTGTATCAGCTTGGTTTAATCAAGCTAGTGCAAGTGAACTTCAGGGGACGACACCCACCGCAAATAGCAAATAAGCCGAGTTTTACTCGGCTTTTTGTTTTTTAGCGTTTAGCGTGACGCTCTCTATTCTCTTGTTTTTTCTCTTCACTCTTTCTTAGTAGTACGTAAGTAGAGCCGCTACCACCATGGCATTTTAATGCAGAGTGAAATGCCAACACTTGCGGCATTTCTTGCAGCCATTTATTTGTATAGCTTTTCAATACAGCGGGAAAGGGTTTACTGTTTAAACCGATACCATGTCTTAATAACAACACTCGGATGCTTTTCGCATGGCAATCGGTAACAAAGTCAAACAAGGCTTTACGGGCATCATGAAAGGGTTTGCCATGTAAGTCTAAGGTAGCATCAACTTGGTATTTACCTAATCTGAGATTTTTGTATACACCATCTTGGACGCCACTTTTTTTATAGGCGAGTAGATCGTGTGGATCTAATAGATCGACGTACTCTGTAGATAAGTAATTAGGATCAAACTCAAGTTCTTGCTCGGCGGCCTCGCGTTTTGCGAGTTGCGAAATAGTAGGTTCGTTTTTGTGACGGCGTAATTCTGCTTTTTTGTCTTGGGCGAGCGGAGTGACGTCGCCCATTGAAGCTAAAAATAGCTCTTCATCAGTCATGGCCATACTGCTTCTCCATTAACAAGCAATGATGGCCATGATTTTAGCGCACCGAAGTGAAATAGGGAACTAGTCGCTGGGAACTAGTCGCTATGAACGAGTTACTGCAAAGAACTAGTGAACTTCCAGCTGACCAAAGGTATAGACTTTGAATAGATAAAAAGTATTTATCAAAATCAAGCTAAGGTTAGAAATTACACTGGTGTTCATCAGATCAAGGCTAAACGAGATAAAAAGTACGCCACATGCGCACACAGCAGCTATTCTTAGTAGCATTTTATGGTTAATAAAAAAGGCACCAAAACCTAAAGTAAGTAATATTAAGTTAAGTAGCCAGTCGAGCTCGTTTGCCATTGTCTGTTTGGTTCTCCAAATGCGTTTAAAGGATCGCCATTATGGTGATCATTTATGCTTCATTCAACTGATAAATTTTATGATTTTCACATTAGAAATTTTAATGGATTAATGGTGGCTGAATACTTATGTAGCAGCACTTGCATAAGTCGTTACAAATACCCAGACGCACTTTTTATTTCTTTGTGAATAGTCTCAGCTATAGTTAAGTATCTTCATGATTATCATAAACAAGTTGATGAATCAGCGCAGATTAAGAAATGCATACCTATACTTAGTTACATATGTACAAACCTAAGAGAGTTCCGCATAAGGCGATAATAAAAAGCCGTAGGCGACAAAAATAATTAAGGAAAGGCAATGAAAATGCTCAAGTACTACCTGTTTGCAAGTCTCTGTTTAGCCGCACTCACGATCCACAGTATTGGATCTTGGCTAATGTTGCCGCTTGCGTGGTTTACCGTCTCTATTTCTTTAGTTACTTTTGCTTATGCAACCAACTATCCGCACATATTTAGAAAGCACGGTACAGGCAAAATTCCTTGGTATATAACTTGGCTATTTTGGCCTTATTTAGGCTGTGTACATTTATACAATGCAATTGAAAGAGGTAGAGATGTTGTTGATGCATTTCAGCCGCTTACCGATGATTTATTTGTTGCTTGTCGGTTATTTCCAAGCGATGTGGATATGCTTAAGGCGGAAGGGATTGAAGCCATTTTAGACGTAACTGCGGAGTTTGATGGGTTAAACTGGTCAGCAGAACAGCAAGGCTTACACTACCTCAATATTCCAGTGTTAGATCATCAAGCGCCTACCTCAGAGCAGTTAGCGCATGGCATGGCATGGATAGCGGCGCAGCACGAATTAAAGCGAAAGGTTGTGGTGCATTGTGCGTTAGGTCGAGGACGCTCAGTGTTCTTTTGTACCGCTTATTTACTTGCAACCAACCCCGATTATACCGTCCGTGAAGCACTTGAAAAAATTCAAAACCGCCGTGAAACAGCAAGGTTAAACAAGCATCAGCTAAAAGGGCTGACAAAGCTACATCACAGTCAAAATTTTACCCATAGTGAGCAGGCGGCATTAGTCATTAACCCTGTATCAGGATCGGGTAAATGGTTTACCTATGAAAACGACATTGTGGGTATGCTGACGGAAAAATATAACTTATCCATTCACTTTACAGAGAAAGAGACAGATGTCGCGGCTTTGGCTAAACAAATCATGTCTGATAAACAGCCAAATATTATCATCGCAGGAGGCGGTGATGGTACATTAGCAAGTGTTGCTCATGGTGTTCATCAAAGTGATGTACAGTTTGGTATATTGCCTTTAGGTACTGCCAATTCCTTAGCGACCGTGTTACTTGGTTCACTGTCCAAAATAGATCCCATTAACCGTGCCTGTGAAGCAATTTTAGCGGGTAAAACTAAGCCTATTGATATAATGAACTGTAATGGCCGCACCGCGCTTTTAGCAGCAGCCGTTGGCTTTGGTCAGGAAATGATCGAAAAGGCTGGGCGTGAAGAAAAGAATAACTCGGGGCAATTAGCCTATATTCGAGGCCTTTGGCAGGCGGTAAGTGAGAATAAGCCTCTTAATTTTAAAGTGAGCTTTGATGGCGCTGAGCAATCTCAAATAGAATGTGTTAGTCTGGTTGTAGCGAATGCAGCACCAAAAACCACAATTCTTGCTCAAGGTCATGGAGAGCCAATCTATGACGATGGCAAACTAGATATTACGATTTTACCGGTTGAGCCGGATGGTGCGCAGAATCTCACGGTAGCCGAACTTATTTTACCTAAATTGGACGGCAAACCTTCTAATATTCGCACCGAGCAGTGCGAAAAGATAAACATAGAATTTGAACAAGAACAACACTTTGCACTAGATGGTGAAGTGCTTAGTGCAAAAAGTATTGAGATAGTGATCCAGAAACACGCGCTGAACGTAATGGTTCCGAATTAGGTATTTTGCGGCCATTCATTAGTGTGCGAGATAAAAATCAAAAGTGGAAACACTATTGGAGTATTGAGAGAGGGACTCAATTGAAAACCGTTTTATTAGTAGATGATGATCATGATTTTGCAGAGCTGGCCTGTCGCATTGTCGAATACTTAGGCCATGACGCGTGTTTAGCGAATGACTTAGCGTCGGCCAGACAATGGCTAGAAACACAAAGTTTTGATCATATCTTTCTTGATTTTATGCTGCCAGATGGCAGTGGTTTACATTTGGTTGATGAAATCAGAGCTGCAGGGATCCGTACACCAATAACTATGGTTACGGGACATCCATCAGTAAAATCAGCATTGTCGCAGCTTTGTCATGATGGGTTAAATTATCTCACTAAACCAGTTGATGCAGACGATTTTAGAAACGCATTAAGCCCTTCTAAGAACAAAGCCAAGCGAACCGAGAGTCAAGCACATTTTGGTGTGTTGCTGGGCGAGTCTGCCAAAATGAAACATCTATATAAGATGATAGAGCGCGTTGCGGGTACTGATGCTAATGTGATGTTGATGGGGGAAAGCGGTGTAGGTAAAGAAATGTTTGCCCGCGCAATTCACAATGCCAGCACAGTGACAGGGGACTTGGTTAACGTAAACTGTGGTGCAATTCCGAAAGACTTGATCGGTAGCGAACTATTCGGTCACGAAAAAGGCGCGTTTACGGGAGCAAATGCTCAAAAAGTTGGAGTATTTGAACAAGCAGAAAATGGCACTTTGTTTTTAGATGAATTAACCGAAATGCCAATAGAGCAACAGCCAAACTTGTTACGTGTACTTGAAACGCATACGGTGACACGGGTCGGTGGCACAAAGCCGATAAAAGTAAACTGTCGGGTAATATCAGCGACTAACCGTAGCGTTGAAGATATTGCTACCAATGATGTACTGCGAGAAGACATTTATTTCCGATTGGCGGTATTTCCAATCCATATTCCACCGCTGAGAGAGAGAAAAGAAGACATTCCATTGCTTGCCGAGCATTTTCTCCAAGGCTTGAATAAAAAAGGTAATAGCCAATATGTGATCAAGGCGGCGGATATGAGCCGTTTGGTTGAATATGACTGGCCTGGTAACGTGCGTGAACTCAAGCACACAATTCATCGTGCCTATATTATGGCAGATCACGATGACCATAGCTTAGTATTTGATGCGAACTTCGCTTCACCATTCGCACAGGCTAAACGTATGATGGAGCATGCGCAGCTTAATCGTACTCCAATTCCACCACAGGTGGGGACTTCAAGCAGAGCAAATGCGATTCAAGTACCAACGCCTGAAATGAAGCCTGGTAAAACGATTGAAGAAGTAGAAAGAGAATTGATCTATCAAACGTTAGAATCAGTAGAAGGTAATAAGACGCTGGCCGCGCGAATGCTTGGGATCAGTACAAAAACGCTCTACAACCGTTTAAACGCCTATGAGGGAGAAACACAGTCATAATTTCGGGAGGAACAATGACACAACATGATCAAGGTGAGCTCGCGAAGCTAGTACACGATGCACGCAAACCTTTGAATCAAATTTCAATGAACTCAGAGTTGATTAAGCTTATTGCTGAACAGCCTGGTTCTCAGCAACAGGTGATCGAGATAGCGAATACGATTATTAA
Organism: Pseudoalteromonas sp. JC28; assembly: GCF_013319255.1. Taxonomy (NCBI): domain Bacteria; kingdom Pseudomonadati; phylum Pseudomonadota; class Gammaproteobacteria; order Alteromonadales; family Pseudoalteromonadaceae; genus Pseudoalteromonas; species Pseudoalteromonas sp. JC28. The sequence continues at coordinate 129,192 of NZ_QOKX01000005.1, forward strand.
GGCAACCAAAGAGTGCAGCGAGTTGTTACAAACGCTGGTGGAGCAAGGAAATGATGAGTGAACAATGAAACAAAGTCGAATTACTTTATGAATTTGAGTAGTAAGCTTAATTTTATTTGGTTTGCGGTGGTTGTGAGCGTTGGCCTTGTCGCGTCCAATGCCCTAATCGGTTTTAACAATGTTAAAGAATTAAACCAAGTTCAAGAGAGTATCCGTAACACCAGCGAAGTGATGATGTCATTGGACAGGCTGCATATTGCGATGCTAAATGCAGAGGCTGGACAACGAGCATTTTTAATCTCAGATAAAGAAAGCGATTTGGCACCTTTTAGAAAGGCGTTGCAAAACCTTGATGAAAGTCTATCTAGGGTTGATAGCAATCACTCTGAAAGTGAAGTACAGCAGCAAAAAATCAATCGTTATGTTGAAGGTGTAAAAGCGCGATTTAAAACTTTACAAAGTACGGTAATCGTTGCGCGTAACACCGATACAGGTAATGAAAACTTATTACTTGACCGAGCTGCGGACTCTGGTGGCGACCTACGGGAAGAGTTTACTCAAATCATGGCCGCAGAAGTGGATATTCGAACCATTCAGCTTAATCAGTTAAAACGCGTCCGCAAAGAAGCACAAATGAATATCGTTGTATTTACTTTGCTGAGCGCCGTGATGATTTTTGCCATTTTGGTACTTTTAGTTGTCAATCTACGCAGCGCAAAGAAAGCAAAGAATGAGTTAGAAAAAGCGAACGATCACCTGGAAGAAAAGGTACAAGCGCGTACCGAAGCGTTAGAACATTATGCTGAAGAGTTAAACCGTAGTAACCGTGAGCTAGAAGACTTTGCATTTGTTGCCTCTCACGACCTGCAAGAGCCGCTGAGAAAGATCCGTGCTTTTGGCGATCGCATCGAAAAGAATTATGGCGAACACCTTGATGATAAGGGCAGAGATTATCTGGCTCGAATGACGAGCGCCGCGCAACGGATGTCAACGCTTATCACTGACTTGCTTGAGTTATCCCGAGTTACCACCAGAGCAAAGCCTTTTGAAGATCAGGATCTTAATCAAGTTTTACAGTTTGTGTTGGATGATTTAGAAATAGCAGTTCATGACAGTAGAGCGAGCGTAAACTCGGACGTGTTACCGACAATAAAATGTGATGCCAGTCAAATACATCAGTTGTTTTTAAATCTACTTTCCAATGCAATTAAATTCAGAATAGAAGGGCGCGATCCGATTATTACAATCGCGGTTGAAAACAGTCAATTGATGAGTCAAGATGCCTATACCTTTGTAGTGGAAGATAATGGCGTTGGCTTTGACGTTGAATACGCTGAGAAAATATTCTCGCCTTTTCAACGACTGCATGACAGAAAAAAATATGCTGGTACTGGCATTGGTTTAACCGTGTGTAGACGCATTGTTGAGCGACACGGCGGAACGATTTCAGCGACCAGTGAAGATGGTAAAGGTGCTAAATTCACGATAACACTACTCGCTGAACCAACACCAATTATTCAGGAATTGAAGAATGAACTATAAGAAAACTCAGCCGATCCATATTTTGATGGCGGATGATGACGAAGATGATCGTTTATTGGCTCAAGATGCTCTAGAAGAGAGCCGAGTACTCAATGCGTTTCAGTTTGTTAAAGACGGGGTTGAGCTTTTGGAATACTTGAGAAATGAGGGCCAGTTTACTGATAAGCAACAGTACCCAAGACCTAACCTTATTTTACTTGACCTGAATATGCCAAGAATGGATGGTAGAGAAGCACTACAAGAAATCAAAAAAGACCCGATACTACGTTCTATTCCTGTGGTGATTTTAACGACCTCAAAGGAAGAAGAGGACAAATTGAGAGGGTATGACTCAGGCGCTGCATCTTATATTACTAAACCTGTTGATTTTGATGGCTTAGTCGATTTGATGAAACATTTAGGCAAGTACTGGATTGAAATAGTAGAGCTGCCAAACTAATCCTATCGCGCTTGTGCAAGCAAGCGCTACCTCACCCCAAGTCGTCCTATATCTGTATCAACATAACGTGGCGACCTAAACGAATTAGTATCACTTCATTTGTGGAGGACAGTATGACAAAGGAGTCGGTCAGTGAAGTCAATGTGCTACTCATTGAAGATGACGAAGACGATTATATTTTAACCTTAGATTATTTACAGTCTATTCCTAACTTTAAATTTAATCTCGTTTGGCAAAGCCAATACCATCAAGCGCTAGAAGCACTTGAGAGCAATGGCTTCGATCTCTGCTTATTGGATTATCAATTAGGCCCACAAACCGGTTTGAGCGTGTTAAAAGAAGCGCGAGCAAGACGGGTCCATACACCGATAATCATGCTGACGGGGCAATCAGACGAAGTGTTAGATAACGAAGCCCTAAAAGCGGGTGCTGAAGACTTTGTACTTAAGTCAGAGATCAGTAGCGCACGATTTATTCGTTCCATTCGCTACGCTTTGGCACGCAAAGAGCTTGAACGTGAGCGCCTAGAGCGATTGCGTGTAGAGTCTGATAGTCGAGCAAAAGACCGCTTTTTGGCCCATTTAAGCCATGAGTTGAGAACACCCTTAACTTCTATCTTAGGTTACACTAATCTCCTCCTATCTCGGGAAGAATTGCAGAATGTTAAGCCTGAGCTTTCTATTATCAATAATAATAGTGAGCACTTACTTAATCTGCTAAACGATGTGCTTGACCTATCCAAGCTAAATGAAAATCGGTTACAGCTCAATAAACAAAGCACGTGTTTGAGTAGCTTTTTAAGTGATTTGTATAGTTTGTTTAAAATGGCCGCAGCTAAGAAAGGCTTGAGTTTTAGTATCGAGGCTAAAACGCCATTGCCGCAGGATGTAAAAGTAGATAAGACGCGGTTGAAGCAGGTACTTATCAACATTATTTATAATGCGATTAAGTTCACAAGCTCCGGTTTTGTGAAGGTTGAGATAACACTACAAGCGGATGCAAAACTTGAATTCAAGGTGATTGACACGGGTATTGGTATTCCTTGCGAGAAGTTAAAACGTATATTTAAACCTTTTGAACAAGTACAAAATGTTACGACTCGTACAGACGAAGGTGCAGGTCTTGGTTTGGCTATTAGCTCGGCACTCATTAAATTGATGGGGGGGGAGCTGGCGGTTGAGTCGACTTTGGGAGAGGGGAGTGAATTTGGCTTTAGTATTGACCTTGATACTATCGATGAAATGACTCTGGCGCCATTAATGCTTGATAAGACCCACAACGCGGCTAATAACTCGCTTCCATCTGATTTGAAAGGGCATATCCTTATCGTTGAAGATATCAGTGAGATCCAAATGTTAATGCGTACCTTGATTGGTCAAACTGGCGCAACCGCTGAAATTGCGGGTGATGGTATTGAAGCGCTTGCGATGCTAAAGGATAACCCTGATAAGTATGACTTAGTCTTTATGGACTTGCATATGCCTAGAATGGATGGCCGAGACACGATTGTTGCACTCAGAGAGCGTGGTATTGACTTACCTGTTGTCGCACTGACAGCAGCAGCTCAAAAAGGCACAAAAGAGGAGTTAATGGCATTAGGCTTTAGCGATATGATGAGCAAACCTGTTAATGTCTCTGAGTTAGGAGAATGTTTAACACACTACTTGAGCGGGGTGTTGGTAGCTTCTAGCAATGACGTAGAGCAAGCTAGCGGCACATTGCAGTTTTTAGTGGTAGAAGACGACGCAGATACACGCAATCTGCTTAAGCTGTTACTTAATTCACTGCAAGTGAATGTGGTTACGGCAGAGTGCGCGCAAACTTGTTGGCAGCATTTTGTTGGTTCTGAGCGCTTTGACACGATTTTACTGGATATAGGTCTGCCCGATAAGTCCGGGCTTACGCTTGCTCGAGAAATTAAAGCACAAGATCCTAATCAGCATATTGTGATTGCTAGTGGTTTTGATCCAGAGCCGGAAAAGTTGGCTGAGTCGCAAGTGGATGAAGTGTTATTAAAGCCAATTACACTTGTGGATTTGAAAGAAATTAAAGAAAAGCTAGTTTAGATAGAGAGCCAAAGAATAGCTCAAGGAGTTAAATGATACCTTGCGCTATTCTTTGTAAAAGTACGATTTTTCTTAGTGCGCCAAACTTGCCATATTTAGCGCTGAGTGCGCCAAACATAAACATGAAGCCCAACCCTTGAGGAGAGCTAATCGCGCCGGTGAATACCTTCTTGGCTTTCACTTGGGTAAGTTGATTAAAATGTTTAGCGGTAATGAGCTTTTTCTTCTCAATCACCACTTCTTGGTGCAACTTATCAGTGATGAATTCAGCGAGCTTCGTCATTGCTAGCCTCCTGCTTCGCAACTGGGGTATAAAACCCAGACGTCAGGTCGTTAATACTATTATTAAAGAGCTTCAGCCCTGTTATGATTAGGTAATAAATCATCGCGATATTGATAGTCAGTACGATACCCGCCGAAACAAACCAACTTAGTCCCGCGTAGGTTAACGCGTAAGCAAATAACACATGCAAGCTTCCCCACACCATTGCTGTCAAGATTAGAGAAAATAGAATTAACCCGAGCGCAATACATAAGGTTTTTAGATTAGCTCTAAACTTAGCACCTAATAGGTTTAGTTGTGCTTCTGCGATTTGCTGATAGCTGTTGAATAATAGAGACACAGAATCTTTAAGCTCAGCGAGCGCTGGAGTGCGCTCGTGAGCTGCTGCTTGACGGTCTCTTATTTGAGCTTGGTCTTGCATGATTACTTATTCCTTAACAGCATAGTTGCTAACATACCAAGTGAGAATGCGATACCAGCCGTTTTTACTGGGTTTTCCGTTGCATACTTTTTCACACCTGATGTATTCCACGCACGTTCCCACTCCTTGCGCTTGGCACCAATCGCTTCACTCGAATTATGGCTTTTTTCACGTAGTGAGGTTTCAGTACGAGATGCCGAAGCGTGCAGTGAATCTACTGATGCATGCAATGTATCTGCAATTTGATCCGTAACAGGATGGCTAGAGTCTTGGCCATTTGGCTGTGGTTTAGCTGTATTGCTTGTCTGTGTTTGGTTTGCTTGATTACTCATAAACTACTCCTTATTCGTTTAGTTCACTATATAGGTTGCAAACCCTTTGCCAACTTGAAAGCTGTTTAAATTCATAAGGTTAATGTTTTCCGGTATCGTTTGTCGGTAGATGCGAAATGAAGGGTGTAAATGTTACATAGCAGAACCTACAGGGTGTAGAGTTTGAAAAATTGACAGATTTCATTTCTTGCACTGAATGGCAACTATTACATCTAGAGGTTGTTTACCTTTAAATTCTGTTTCCTGAAAATAAGAAATAGCGAGAAAGTACTTACATTATTCAATATGGAGGCCGTACACTGAAAACAAAAAAAGCGCTACCAAGTGGTAGCGCCAAAACCAGACTCTTGTGGAAGAGCCAGGACTGAGTCAAAGGGGAAATAATTGGGAGGCTATAGAGCCAAAATTACTGCTTAAAACTGATATTCGATAGAGACGGCAGCTACGTCCATATCAGGGTCGATATTGTCTTCAAGTTCATAGCGAGTGTATTCTAACCGCATGTTAACGTTTTCATTGAGGTGAAACTCAACACCGGCACCATAGAGCCAGTCGCCACCCTCAAGGCTAGATGAAACTCGACCTACAGCTGGAATATCCGCGTAGATATCAGCATCCCACTCAAGCCAACCACCTTTAGCATACACTGAGAAATGTTCGTTTAGTGGAGCTGAAATACGTGTAGATAAAGAAATACCGTCTATTTCAGCAGAGTTGTCAATGTCACTTGCTTCGTCGAAGTTCTCATAGGCAAGTTCAAAACTCCAATATGGATTAATTTTTGTACCCACATACGCTTTTAGCATAGAAGAGTCGTCGTCGAATGAAGTGTCATTCTCACGATCTTCCCATTGGAAAGAGTATTGGCCATAACCGATACCTGTGTAAATTTTATAATCATCTAGTCCAAAATCAGACTCCGCGTGAGCGGCTGTGGATGCAAGACCTAGAGAGGCAAGTAGCGCAGCAGCAATTGTTAATTGTTTCATCTTTACTCCTTAAATCAATATAAGTATGGGAGGGGGAAAGCCCCCCTCAAATCAAAATTGGCTTATGATTTTGTGGTAACGCGAAGGTTATCTTTTACATCTCTAACGTCATTGGCGTTTTTCGCGATTTGCACAGCAAGTTTGCGCTCTGCTTCGCTACCTACATGACCGTTTAATGTTACGACTAAACCTTCCACATCAACATCGATGTCAGTACCATCTACATCTGTGTCGAACAGATAGCGAGACTTAATTACTGTTGCGATTTTTGCGTCAGTAAAACCGCTATCGCTTTCGTAATTGCGCTCTTTTTTGCGCTCATCTGACATATCTACGATAGTCAGGTCGTTTTTCACTTCTTTTACGCCATCGATACCTAGTACCAGTTCTTCAGCCAGCTTTTTATCTACTGAGTGTTCAACTTTACCGGTTAGCACTACAACGCCGTTCTTTACATCAGTGTTAATGTCAAAGTTGTTCAGTTCACCGTTGAAAAGCAGTGTTGCTTCTGCTTTACCGTCTATCCAAGCGTCACTCGCTTCTTTTTCCCAAGAGTTATCAGCAGCAAATGCTGAAGCAGTAGTAAGTGAAGATACTAGTACAGTTGCAATTAATGTCTTTTTCATAATTAAACTCCTTTAATTTCGTAGTCGAATTATCTGTTGCAGCTGTTGTGCCAACCTTTAACTTATTGATAATTATGTGATTTATTTTTATGGAGTAAGTTTTAAGGAAGAATTTACCGAGAAGATGTGTAAATTAGTTTGTAATAATTACCTTTTCCATGAACGGCTAATTAATATAACTAGGAATGATTACTGCATTCTAGATTTGTCGAGTACTTAAATAGGAATATTTGATTATGAATTTAGAAAAATTCTGGACGTTAATTAATGATAAGTTAATCTCTTGGCTTGAATCCGGTGTGCAGTTACTACCGAATATGATCCTAGCCTTAATGATACTCATATTCTTCACAGTTTTGGCTAAAATATCTTCAATTTGGTTTTCAAAGGCAATTAAAAAAGCAATAAAGACAGAACAAGTGGCTTCACTTATTAGTTCCATATTTAAAGTCTCTATTATTGCCATTGGGATTTTCTTCGCTTTAGATATAGTAAAACTATCAGGTGCTGTAATGTCATTGTTGGCTGGGGCGGGGATCATTGGCCTTGCTATTGGCTTTGCATTCCAAGACATGACCGAGAACCTCATCGCTGGATTTGTGATGGGGGTCAGAAAACCTTTTATGGTCGGTGACATTATAAGAACCAAGGATTGCTTTGGCACGGTAAGCAAAATCAATTTGAGAAACACCTTAGTAGAAAACTTTTATGGCCAGCTGTCTTATATCCCCAACAAAATTCTCTTTAAGAATGAGTTACAAAACTACACTAAGCTTGGCAAGCGAAGAATAGAAGTACCAGTTGGTATCTCGTATGCGGACGACCCAGAGCAAGCCCGAGAGGTGATTGTTGAGGCAATTAACAAGCTTGATTTCGTAGTAAGCCAAAAAGAAACAGATGTCTATGCAGAGTCTTTTGGTGACAGCTCTATTAATCTATTAGTGTGGTTTTGGATAGATTACCCAGCAGATCCGGGCTTTATGGTGGTCAGGCACAAAGCAATTTGCACCATTAACCGTGTATTAGCTGATAACGATATCTTAATTCCTTTCCCAATTAGGACTATGGATTTCAATGCTAAAGGGAGCACAACCTTAAGTACGCAATTATCACAGGAATAATTTACATCTAGTTTGTAATATTTTCACCGGTCTGAAGGTGCTTAGATTAAAAAGCCTTATATAATAAAGGTTTATGATTTGGCATTTAATCTGCATTAGTGAAAGGGACAGAAAATAATATTTGCAAAATGCACTTATTAAATATCGCAACGAAAGGAGTTATTTATGGCAGATTCAAATTACGACATGGGGCCGGTAAAAGAGCTCATCAAAGTATTAAATGGTGGTGTTGATTTTTACACTGAAGCTAAAAAGAAGCTAGATAATATCGAATTAAACCGCGTATTTGACCAAATGATTGTAGATAAAGCGCAAGCAATCTCGGATCTACAACCATTTGTTCTTATTGACGAAGGTGAAATTGAGACAGATTCAGCGCTTAGCATCGACATTCGTGAATCGTACACCAAGTTGGTTGGTATGGTGAGCACCGACAAAGAGCACACCTATATTTCTCAGCTAGAAGAAGTGGAAGACAAAGTGTTAAGCAAGCTTGATAAAGCATTAAGCAAAGATCTTCCACCTAAATGCAAGAGTGTATTACTGCAAATTCAAACCAGAATGCAAGCTTGTCACGATCAAATGAAGCAGTTGCAAGAGCTAACTGCCTAAGGAGAATGTTATGTTGAGTTGGGCTGTAATGTTTTTATTCCTAGCACTTGTCGCAGCCGTGCTAGGTTTCACTGGAATCGCTGGCGCTGCGGCAGGTATGGCGAAAATTCTATTCTTTGTGTTTATCGCCTTTATGATTATTTCGTTTATTTTTGGCAAAGCACGAGCTCCCAGGTAAAAGGGAATTAACGTACAAAAACGGTTTTAGGAGATAGGTTATGAAATCAGCAATTACATTAGCAAAAGCATTTGGTTTTGTTTCAATTTTAGCACTTTTTGGTTGTAGCGAAGGTCCGGCGGAAGATGCTGGTGAGCGTTTCGATGAAACAGTTCAGGAAGTAGAAAATAGCGTGGAAGACGCGTGTGAAGATGTAAAAGAGAACATGAACGCTGAAAACGAAGAGTGTTAAGCGAAAGTGATTTCGACGTGGAATAAAAGAGGAGAAGCCGATAAAAGCTTCTCCTCTTTTTTTGTAATAGGTTTAAAAATCAAACCTATACAGTTAAGAGACACAGTTACGAAGTATGATGCATATCAATAATGCGCTGCTTAATTTGCAATTATTATTGTAATCTATGAACTTTGAGTAATACTTTATTTCTATGTTTACTCAATAAAAATCAGACTATGCTAAATAGGGTTTCAGTTAAAAGCAGATTGTTGTCGCTTTCGGGCATACCTGCTGTGTTTTTTATTCTCGCTACTATCTTTACAATTGGAACATTATCAAATCTTATCAATTACATTGACCGTATTTATGACGACAGAGTTGTACCGCTGAGGCAAATAAAAGTCGTGTCAGACAACTATGCGGTGGTTATTGTAGATACTTTTCACAAGTTACGAGGCCATCAATTATCCAACAGTGCCGCGTTAAAGCAAATCGAAGAAGCTAAAAATATCGCTGAAAAAGAATGGAATAGCTATTTGTCCACGGACCTTACGAGCGAAGAGCGAAGCTTAGTAAAGCAAGTTGAAAAAGCAGAGATAAGTGTCAAGCAACTGCTGTCTAATTATATTAACCGAGTTAACGCAAATACTTTTGAAGAAATTCCTTATGATAAATTTGTACGCGATCTCTATGCCGCCTTTGACCCCTTAAGTGAAAGCTACAATGCACTAATTGAGTTACAACTTGCAGAGGCAAGTGCACTAAGAGATGTTGGCCGCTCAGAAGCCAGTGCGACAAAAACGGCGATGATTATCTCTTCCGTTACTATTGTGATCGTAATGGTGATGATTGGTATGTTGATATTTAGGTCAATTAACGAACCACTCAGTCGTTTGCGTATGCGTATTGGTAACATTGCAAGAGATGCTGATTTAACCCAACGTGTAGTGGTTGAGGGGCAGGACGAGCTGAGTGAGATAGGAAACGACTTCAATACTATGGTGTCGAGCTTACATGAGTTAGTTACCAACCTAGTTACGATGGTGAATAGTCTGTCCTCAACATCCAACGAGCTAAATGGAATTAGTCAGTCAATTGCGGGCACTTCACAAGAACAAGAGCAGCAAACGGTAATGATCGCAACCGCAGCGACAGAAATGAGTAGTGCAATTCAGGAGGTTGCACATAATGCAATGAATACCGCAAACAAAGCAGAGATGTCGGGTCAGCTTGCAAAGCAGGGGATGGATGTTATTTCGCAAAATATTCAGGCCATCGAGCGTCTTGCCAGTGAGGTGGGAGATAACGCGCAGTTAATTAAAGCGTTGAACGACCAGTCGAATGAAATCAACCAAGTCGTGCTAATGATCCAAGGTGTGGCTGAACAAACAAATCTTTTGGCATTAAACGCTGCAATAGAAGCGGCGAGAGCTGGGGAATCAGGTCGAGGCTTCGCGGTTGTTGCTGATGAAGTTAGGCAATTGGCACACAACACGCAAAAAGCTACGGAATCGATCCGAGATATGATCAGTAAGTTACAGGGCATGGCACAAAATGCCGTGTCGTCAATGGAGAATGCACAGTCGAGTGCAGCTGCAGGAGTTGATAGGGCCAATGAGTCAGCTCAAATCATGACTGATATAGACAAGGCGGTGGATGAAATCGTCGGTATGAATATTCAGGTTTCAACGGCAACGGAAGAACAAACAACGGTGGTTGCGGAAATCAGCGAAAATATTAATGATTTCAGTAGCAGTATTTCTGAAATTACTCGAAGTGCGCAGAGTAATGCAGATGTGAGTAATGACTTAGAGGCGTTAGCTGAGCAGTTAAACGGTCAAGTGTCGGTATTTAAGGTTTAATGGCAACTCGACTTAGTACTTAATTTGGGAGGTTCGGCTCTTGGGATTGAAAACACAGTTACGTAAATTGGTGTGAGATAGAAAAGCGCGGGTTTCTAGTCAGAAGCCCGCGCTTTATTTATAGGCATTTTGCTGCTGCAGCTAAGTTTTAAAGGTGTTGTAACCCTATCACGCCACAGCATTTGCATAGTGCTTTACGTTAAAACAGATATTCCATACTTAAATTGTATGCTCTAGGCTCGCTGTACTTTTTCGGCACGAAACCGTAAGTATCGAAATAGCCTTCATCTGTGAGATTACTGATATTCAGTTTAACGCTCAGTTGGCTAGAAAATTGATATTTGACGTGTGCATTTAGTAAAAGCTGGCTATCTTGATCTGCACGCACTGCGCCTCGACGACCACCTGTTGGAAGTCCAAGGTCAACTCCTGGGACGTTTAAAATATCGACTTTTCTGTCCGTATCCCAAGTTGCATTTAGCCCTAATCGCCAAGCCCCATAAGTATACTTGGTGCTCGCATTGAGCGTTTGTCTTGGTGCATACAAGTTAATATCTTCGCCATGCTCATCGACAACATCAAAATCACTGTAACCAAAGTTTACTTGCCAATCATCTGTCAGTTTTGCTTCTAATTCAACTTCAAATCCATCAGCTTCTGCACCATCTACGGGTCGATACCTAGCAGGTCTTTCGTCTGCATATTCGGGGATAACAACACCGAAGTCTTCCTTTAAACTATCAAAGTAAGCGACGTTTAGACGTAGTTTATCATCCCAAAGTGTGGTTTTAATGCCGACTTCTAAGTTCCGAGCGGTGATTGGTGCTAATTGATTTAAATTGGCATCCACTTTATCCAGTTGCGGCTCATAAGCATCGGTATAACTTGCATACGTACTGATCTGGTCATTGAGATTGTAAACCAGCCCTAAGTATAAGCTCTCACCCGTTTCTTCACCTTTGTCGCTTGAGAACCCGCTCCAAGCAAAGTCACGCTCATTGGTACGTTCATAATCAAAAAATTTGACACCAACAATGGCATGAAGGTCATCCGTTAACGTTAACTTACTGCTAAGGGCAATACTCTGTTCTTTCGTCGTTTTGTCCCAATAGCCAATAAATTGCTTATCTGTCGCAGTTAAATGAGCGGCTGGGTGAAGGTTATTAATCGATTGGAGTGGATAAAATACTGTTCTCGCGTTTTCATCCAGTTCTTCGAAGCGATCGTCTGTGGACTCAAAATCGGCATTTAAATAGGTGATATTCACCTGATGTGCGCGGTCAAATAACTCAAACCGACCAACCAGTCCCAAAATAAAATTAGTCCCATCAACCGTTTCAACCCAGCGTCTGTCACCGCCTTGAAGGCCAAGACCTGTTTCTTTGTCTGGGTTACCACTAAAGTAGGTCAAGGTAATGTCAGCTTCTGTTTTACTGTATTGTGCGCCAAAGTTAAGTTCCCAATCTAAATTGATTTGGTGAGATAATTTTAAATGATAACTTTGGTGGGTATTGCCGTTGTGACTATCTGGCGATGATAAATTTGTTTTCTTGTCTATTTCAACGGAACTACCATCAGAGTAAAAAATTGGTAATCCCCACGGTGATAGTTTCAGTTCATTGTCTTGATAATGAACACTAAAAGAGGCTTCGGTATCTTCAGAAAAATAATGATGCAACTGGGTGTATGCAACGATCTTATTACTATTTTCTTTGTCGACAAAGCTATCTTTTTCCTCATAGGCTAGAATAACTCGTCCGGCCAATGCTTCATCTTTCGTTAGGGAGCCTGTTGCATCTATGTGTGTACGCACTTTATTCCAAGAGCCAATCTCGGCACCAACTTTAACAAATCCACCTCGGTCTGGTTGTTTTGTGATGACATTTAAGGTTGCCGATGGTTGTCCTGCACCCGCCATTAACCCCGCAGCGCCCCGAAGAACCTCTACTCGGTCATAGACAATAGTGTCTAAGCGACTCTCTTGTGGTCCAGCAATTGAGGTCGGTAAGCCATCTTTAACCAATGCATTGACGAGATACCCACGAGAAGTAAACTCAGTATTATCACCCGCGCCAAATTTGTATCTTGAGATACCTGTTGCCTGTACCATGATGTCCTCAAGGTCATTCAGTTCGAAGTCTTTTATGTAGTCGTGGCTTAACACGGTAACAGACTGGGGGGTTTCTTTAATGGTAAGGTCAAGTCCTGTTGGACCCGAGTTACGCTTGATTGGCTGGCCTACAACACTGATCCGTTCAATATTGTCGCGCTCGGCTTTTGCTGCCGCATTTGGAGAAAAATAAAGGAGTGATAACATCAGAGCTAGTGCTGTAGATTGATGCGCTTTGGTTTGCATGGGTGTTTCCTTTCCTAAATTGTTTTTTCGTCACAAGAGATAAAGATGAAAGTTCCTATGATATGTAGGAGCTATTTTTCTGAGATTGAACCAAGCTTTTGAATAGTTCTAACTGAAAACAGAAATTATTTTCAATTCTAAATGATAACTCTTTTTGTTACTATAAGGGGTAATGCAAAAAATGATTTATTGCAAAAATAATGGCTTACCCAAATCTCATAGTTGTTAGGATCTGATTGTTAGGTGGGATGTCAATTAGGTTGGATAGCGCTGTCACAGGGGCTTATCTATGTTTGAATATTAATACAAGGCAAGGAAGTGAAGTCGTTTTATGTCTTCGCTATTGGGTGGTCCATGACGGCAAAACAATGGTTCAACTGGCATAGTTTGAGTGGCGTGTGGTTTGGGGGGGTGCTGTTCATAATATGCTGGACTGGCGCGTTTGCGAGTATTGCCCACGAACTAGATTGGCTATTCAACGATCAGGTGAGGGCAGTAGACGGGCAATCAAACATAAGCTTAGCAGCAGCTTACGAGATGGTACAAAAGGCGTATCCTGACGCCCGAATAGGGATTGCCTTTACAGGTCCTGATACCTATTTTTCGTATGATATCGTGATGCGGATGCCTGATAGTCCTTGGCAACACGTTTATGTCGATCCACTTTCAGGAGCTATCCAAGGTGAAAGTAGTTTTTTTAATATTCAGCGCTTTTTTCGCGATTTCCACATGCATTTTTTCGGCGTGTTTGACAGCATCATTTCATACTATCTTGTGCTTATCTTTGCAGTTCCTTTGTGTATTTCGACCGTGAGTGCGCATTATGTATATCGCCTCTGGTGGAAAAAGTTATTTGTATTTACGTTTAGCGGGGATGCACGTGCCAAAATGGCAAGTATGCATAAAATAAGTGGGGCGTGGGGCTTATGGCTTGCGGTTGTTATTTCGCTTACGAGTATCTGGTATCTATTTGAGTTTGTACGAATGGATATGGTCGATGGTAAAACAGCTTATACTGATGTTGGGGATTTTGCCGTTAATCCCTTGGCAGAACTGCCGAGACAGGATAAACCACAATTGTCTGTTGTGGAATTATTCGCAATAGTAAAAGCGACGAGACCCGATCTTGAGGTGAAAGCTATTCGCTATTCTGGGGGTTATTTTTATGCTGAAGGACAATCGCAGGATTGGATAGTTCGGGATAGGGCAAACAAGATCTATGTCAACCCTTACACGGGGGAAGTTGTTTATAGCCAAACAGCATCGAGCCAAGGGCTATATTGGCGATTATCCGACACCGCAGACCCTCTACATTTTGGCAATTTTGCGGGGATATGGGGGAAGATACTGTGGTTTATATTTGGGGTTGTGCTCTCATTTTTGGTTCTCAGTGGTACTTACATGTATATCAAGCGGCAGTTTAAATTGCGCCGCAAAGATGAGTACCGAGGTGTAATGGTATCACTAGCGTTGAGTTTCGGATTGGTCTTATGTATTTGTTTTTACGCCCATCGCACAATTGCGGGTTATGGTATGGCAGGAAAGTGGCCGGAATTGCCGCTTGCTTCGTTGACTTTTTTATTAGGCTGGGTGTCACTAACTTGCTTGATTATCCTGGTTTGGAGCGCCGCCCTGCTCAATTTACGTCATAAAAATAGCTCTTCTTCGCTCAGGTTGAATCGGTATTGATTGTTGCAGACCAAAAAAAACCTCGCAGCTGCGAGGTTTCTTCACTCATGAAACTGTGCTTACACAACACCACGAGGTAAGCGACAGTCGTGATCTTTTGCTGCTAGTTCAGCAATCCACTGTTCTTCCGCTTTGAAGCCATCTTCGTTTTCTGTAACGATAGTAAAGCTTGCTGATTTTACAGCTGCTGCCTTCGGCGCTTTCTTAGTCGTTTTCGCTTTTTTGGCAGGCGCCTGCGTTGTCTCACTTGCTACAGCTGACCCTGAAGTTAGCTCTTCTGTTAATTCAGCTACCTCAGCAAGACGCATGTTTTTGCCACCATCGATGCTATACCAACCTGGCTTTGCAGTGATTTCAGGCTTTTTGCCATGTGCAGCTTCGTACGCAGCTTCGAAAGCGCTTAGTACTTCAGTTTTATCTAGTTTACTCATCGTAGATCCTAGTCGTGTTGTACGCGGATACGCGGGTTAAGATTAAACTCTATTTATACCCATATTTGCGCAAATTTTCAATTTTTTACGTTTTTCAGCGCCAATTTATCGAACTTTAGCCTGGTTTTGATGCCTTTTTCGACGCTTAAAGTGCTTCAGGGTCGATAATGCGACGTATCGTGATCCACATACTACCAACTTGTTCATGCCAAATTCGAGTGACTATATCTAGCGCCTTATCATTTGCGATAAACTGCCGACTTAATGGGAGTGACTTAAAATTATAAAACTCTGTCGGGGCAGGGAATACTTCAACGCCTTGTGCTTCAAATAGGTTTTTTGCGCGTTTCATGTGCGAAGCTGACGTGACAAGTGCAACATCATAATCTACCAAAACGGGCGCGAGCATTTTCGCTTCGTCTGCGGTGTCTTTGGCATTGTGGTTTTGCTTGATACGGGTAGCGGAAATACCTAAGCTCTGTGCAGTTTTAGCCATGAGTCCTGCGCTTGTTGCGTTGCCATAGCCATAACCAGAAACATACAGCTGGGCTTTTGGGTAAATATTAGCAAGTCTAATGCCTTCAACTAGTCGAGCTAAACCGCAACTACCTAGTTGAGCATTACTGGGGAGGGAATCATCGGGGTATAAATTACAACCAAGCACAACAATTCTGTCTATGTTTTTGTGCCTGCTTGGATTGAATGCGGTGAGCGTGCCCTTATCCCACTCGATAATGTGTTGCGCGACATAAGGAGTGGATATGCTCCAAGTAGTTAGTAGGACCAACCAGACTGCGATATACGGCCCTTTGCGTGTTTTGGCGATAAAAAACATGAGCCCCATAAGTGCAACCAAAGATAACGGTAACGGCATCAGAAGTTGACCGATAACCTTTTTGACTTCAAACATTTAAACATGCCTTAGATTTAGATAAGCCTGACGCAATGCTAGCATGAGATGGGAGCTGTAGAAATGTATAACAGTTAGGGCTCAAAAAGAGCCCAGTCAACTATCTTGCCGTGGTTTTACGGCAAGTATTGAGGAAATGGCGATAAACAGGGTTATCTTTCATGCTTTTCTTCATTGCTAAATACATTGGACGATTTAGCCCAAGAGCGCCTAGAGGAATCGATTTAATCAGCCCTTGGCTTTCATAAGGTGTGACCAACCAGTCTGGTAAGGCCGCAACCCCCATACCTGCACTCACAAGTTGGAAGATTAATAAACCTTGATCGACGGTTTTTAGCGTACCATCAAAGCGTGCATTTTGAATAAAGTGCTTAAATATGTCCTGACGCTCGCGAGGAATAGGGTAAGAAATGATGGTTTCATCTTTTAGGTCGAGTGCTGTGACATAGGCCTTCTTGGCCAATTCGTGATCTGGTGCAACGATTAACTTTAATTTAAAGTCAAAAAGATGCGCGTATTCGAGCTGTTCTGGTTCTCGAATGTCCGAAGTAAGCACTAAGTCCAGCTCATCTTCAATAAGGTCAGGAATCGCATCATAGCTAAAGCCTCGTTCGTAATCGACTTTAATGTCAGGCCAAAAGGTATTGAATTCTTTAATCGTTGGCAGCAACCAGTGAAAACAAGCATGACATTCCACGCTTAATCTGAGTTGTGAGATGGGCTGGTTAAGGCTTTCCTTCAAACGACACTTTGTTGCTTCAACTTTAGGCAATACATCATTGGCGAGCTCTAATAGCAACATGCCTTGAGGGGTAAAGCGTACCGGTTGGGTCTTGCGCTCGAATAGTTGGCAGTCGAGTTTGTTCTCTAGATCTTTGATCTGATGAGATAAAGCGGATTGAGTCAGGAATAGCTCTCGTGCTGTATTCACAAGAGAACCAGTTTCTTTCAAGGTGGAGATAGTCTTTAGGTGCTTTATATCAATCATTATCAACAATTCTCATATTTGAAGTGAGCAAATCTCAGCATTACTCAATATTACGATTCTATTTAGTTATTATCAATGTCTAGACGTCTAAATACCTACGGTGAATTGTTCAAAAATTCACAAATCCACTATAACACTAAAAATGACAGCGTTGTCACTACTTCTGTAAAAATTTTGCAAAAAATTACAAATTAATTTTATTCATATGAAATCTGAAAAAGCATCAATTGTTGTTTTTGATTATGATAATTAAATTTAGACATCCATACATCTAGATGGAATTAAAATCATGGCATTAACACATAATTTGGGTTTTCCACGCGTAGGCAAAAAACGTGAACTTAAATTTGCAGTAGAGCGCTATTGGTCGGGCGACTTAACGCAAGACGACTTAATCGCGGAAGGAAAGCGCATTCGTGCAGAAAATTGGGCATTGCAAGCTGATGCTGGTGTTGACCTTATCCCAGTTGGCGATTTCGCTTGGTATGACCACGTGTTGAATATTTCATTACTTGTCGGCGCGATCCCTAGTCGTCACAAAAATGATGAGTCTGTAAATCTCGATACTTTGTTTCGGATTGGCAGGGGTCGAGCACCTAGCGGCTGTGCGTGTGCAGCAAGTGAAATGACAAAATGGTTCAACACCAATTATCATTACATCGTCCCTGAGCTAACTCAAACACAGGAGTTTGCTCTGACTTGGACTGAGTTATTCATTCAAGTAGAGGAAGCACAATTACTTGGCTACCGAGCAAAACCCGTCTTGGTCGGCCCGGTAACCTATCTCTACTTAGCTAAATGTGTTGGCCAAGAGTTTGATAAATTAGTTTTATTAGATAAGTTATTGGCTGTATATCAGCAGGTACTTGCCAAGCTTGCAGCTCAAGGTGTTGAGTGGGTACAAATTGATGAACCTATTTTAGCACTGGAAATCGACGATGCTTATCGTAACGCGCTGCGCCGGAGTTTTGATGCGTTGAGTGGCCAAGGAGTAAAAGTGTTGTTGGCCAGTTATTTTGACTCCGTACAAGCGCATGTTGAAGATATTCAATCTTACCCCGTAGAAGGCGTGCATTTTGACTGCGTAACGGCAAACTACGACTTGGCTTCGTTAGAGGAAGTAGTTGGGCAAGATAGCGTACTGTCTCTCGGGATTGTGAATGGTCGTAACATTTGGCGCTCGGATCTCGAAGGTGTATATCAGCAACTTGCTCTGGTTCATGAACGTCGCGGTGATAATCTCTGGCTCGCTCCTTCGTGCTCATTATTACATACGCCAGTGGACTTAGAGCAAGAGCAAAAGCTTGATAGTGAGTTAAAGTCTTGGCTCGCATTTGCCAAACAAAAAGGGCAAGAGCTGGCATTATTGAAAAATGCATTGGAGCAGCGTGATATTACCCAGTTGGTCGAATATTCTAAGCCTGTAAAAGCGCGTTTGACTTCTACTCGAGTGAATAATAATGAGGTGCAGCAGCGTGTTTCAGCGCTTACAACAAAAGACGGTCAACGCACGAGTGAATTCGCAACCAGAATTAAAAAGCAAGCACAATCGCTAAATTTACCCTTATTGCCAACCACAACGATAGGCTCTTTCCCACAAACCCAAGCTATTCGTAAGGCGCGACGTGATTATAAAGCGGGTACGTTGAGTACTGATGCTTATCAAAGCCAGATGGAAGCGGAGATCCGTTATGCCGTTGAAGAACAAGAAGCGCTTAACTTAGATGTGCTTGTACATGGCGAAGCAGAGCGCAATGATATGGTTGAGTATTTTGGTGAATTACTCGAAGGTTTTGCCTTTACTCAGTTTGGTTGGGTGCAAAGTTATGGGTCGCGCTGTGTTAAACCCCCTGTGATCTGGGGAGATGTCTCGCGTGCAGCACCAATGACAGTGAAGTGGACGAGTTATGCACAGAGCTTAACCAAAAAACCGATGAAGGGCATGCTAACAGGGCCGGTGACTATTTTATTTTGGTCGTTTGTCAGAGATGACTTAGACAAGCCGAGCATCGCGAATCAAATCGCATTAGCACTGAGAGATGAAGTGGTAGATTTGCAAAATGCAGGGATTAAGGTGATCCAAATCGATGAACCTGCTTTTAGAGAGGGGATGCCACTCAAAGCCAGTCAGTGGAAAACTTACTTAGCGTGGGCGGCATATGCGTTTAGGGTATCTGCAAGTGGTGTGAATGACGAAACACAGATCCATACGCATATGTGTTATTCGGAGTTTAACGATATTATCGCCGCCATAGCGGATATGGATGCGGACGTGATCACAATTGAAACGTCACGTTCAAATATGACCTTACTCGACGCCTTTGAAGATTTTGACTACCCCAATGACATCGGGCCTGGTGTTTATGATATTCACACGCCAAACGTCCCTGAGGTGGCTTGGATAAAAGACTTAATTCACAAAGCAGCGAAGAAAATCCCAGTAGAAAGATTATGGGTGAATCCAGATTGCGGGCTAAAAACCCGAGCATGGCCAGAAACCCGGGCTGCACTTGAGAATATGGTGGCAGCAACCAAGGAGCTTAGAAGCGAATTAGGTAGAAGTTAAACTAAACCAGTCTAAATACCCATTGTTTATAAACAATGGGTATTTGCTAGTTTCTACTCAGTAAAAATGCCATCGCTTGATCTGCGGCGAGTGGTTTAGAAACAATATAACCTTGACCAAATTGACAGCCTTTTTGCTTTAATAGCTGCCACTGGGTTTCGAGCTCGATACCTTCGGCGACAACGGTCAGGTTAAGTGATTGTGCAAGCTTCAAAATCGCATCAACTAGGGGGTTTTCTCTTTCAGTTAGTTGGTCAATAAAGCTCTTATCAATTTTAAGCACATGAATGGGGAGCTGGTGCAAATAACCTAAAGCAGAGTAACCGGTGCCAAAGTCGTCAAGATAAAGCTTCACTCCAAGGGATTCTAATCCTTGAATAATTTTGGTTGCAAGAGCTAAGTTTGCTATTAATCCAGATTCTGTGATTTCCAAACATAAAGAGCCAGGTGTAAGCTCATAATGATGATAAAGTTGCTGAATTGTATCTACGAACTCTAAGCTTGCGAAATGTCGCGATGAAACATTTACCGTAACGCGAGTTTTCGGCAGCTTTTGCGCTTTCCAACGTTTGAGTTGTTTGGCTGCTAATTCCAACAAATGTAAGTCAAGTTCAATGATCTGTCCGGTTTGCTCTGCAATTGGAATAAAAGCATCTGGAGAGACGAGACCATTTTTGGGGTGAAACCAACGGACAAGGGCTTCAAAGCTCACAATAGCGCCAGTCGTGAGAGAAAATATCGGCTGATAGTACAGCGCAAATTCATTGTTTTTTATGCCATGTTGCAGATCATTTTCAATATCGGCTTGCTGTTTTAGGCGCTTGCGCATGGCATTATTAAAATAGCAGACCTGACCCCGACCCGAAGATTTTGCTTCGTACATGGCGGCATCTGCTTGCTGCAGTAAATTAATTGCGCTATCGGACTCGTTATCAGTGAAGGCAACGCCAATACTGCCAGAAGCTTGCAGAACATGACCATCTATATGAAGGGGCTTGGTTATTGCTGTGGTGATCCTATCAAGTAGCAGAGTGACTTGTTGCCTGTCTTGGACATTTTCCATAAAAATTGCAAACTCATCACCCCCGAGCCGCGCGAATGTATCGGTTTTGCGAATACAGCCATTTATCATCTCGACAATAGCAATCAAGAAATGGTCACCAACATCGTGGCCAAGTGAGTCATTAATGCTCTTAAATCTGTCTAAATCCAGATAAATTAGGCAGTGCAAATTAGAGGACTCGATTCGTGCAAGCCTCAAAATGGCATGCTTGATCCGCTCTAACAATAAATAGCGATTGGCAAGACCTGTTAAGTCGTCATGTAAGGCTCTATGCTCTAACGCTTGTCGTGAAAGCTGCCGGTCTATGGCCATGCTGACTTGGCGACTTATATAAGTCAAAATAGATAAATCATGATTCACGAAAGCTTGGTCGTTATTGTAGCTTTGCAGTACAATCACGCCCTGATATTGATCATTAACCAAAAATGGTACGCCTAACCAAGAGCGCGGCGAGCGGCCCACCATTTTAAAATCACCCCGCGTAATGTGCATTCTAAATTGATTGTTATCACACAGCAGTGGTCGTTGGTTCTTCAGTATATAGTAGGATGCAGTATGCTTAATCTGATCTTTTGATACTTTTTGATGTGCATTACATTTTTCGCCTCCCTCAATCAAATAATCGATTTCTAAAATATCCTGTTGAGTATCATAAAGGCCGATAAAGAAGTTCTCGGCGCAAAGCTGAGAGGCAATGATTTTATATAAGTCATCATAAAAAGCTTCAAGGTTCTCAAAGCGGTAAGTGATGTTTGCAATTTTAAGCAGGGACTTTTCTAAATTCTGTGCTTGGTGTAACTGGGCAATCGTGGTTTGGAGGTTTTCTAAGGTACGTAACTGGTGGATTTTGGCACTGAGCAGATGTGCGACCGTCGATAATATCTGTAAATGCGCGGAGGTAAAATAATCGGCCTCTGGATGCTCACAGTCAATCACACCGATTAAATGACCGTCATACTCAAGTGGTACACAAAGCTCTGACATGGCGGGTCGTAAATCAGCAATGTACATAGGGTGAGCGGCGACGTTTCCAGAAATAAAGGGCGCTCTAGTCGTTGCTACTTGACCAGTAATACCTAAACCAATCTTTATCTTGGTTTGTTCAACACGATAATCACCATTAGCATGGGAAACGCCCATACTTGCAGCGACTTCTAGATATTCTTGGTAAGGATCAGCGAGATAGATAACACAATCGACAAACCCCAGTCGGTTGACAACCTGTGTCGTAACGTATTCAAATAATTCGTCAAGTTTGGTTAGATGCAGCAGCGACGAAGAAAACTGGTTAATGATGCTAAGCTGCTCAGTTTTTGATTCTAATTTTTGGTTCTCAGATAGCATACATATTTCTCATGAAAAGATGCTACTAAGTTAACTTAAATTGTACATATTTACCAATATTGTGAAAAATGAAAACGCGCTAAAGTAAACTCACAAAGTGAAATAATCTGCGGTTGGCCTGAAAAACTTTACTAACACCCATGTGCAGCCTATGATCGGGCAAATTCAGCAGTGGAAGAGAGCAATGACGAGCAAACAAACGCTAACGATTACACGACCAGATGATTGGCATGTGCACCTACGTGATGGTGATGTATTGGTCGATACGGTAAGAGATATTAGTCGCTATATGGGCCGCGCGATTATCATGCCAAATCTGGTCCCACCAGCAACTTGCACAGAGACTGCTTTGGCTTATCGTGACCGCATAATGGCCGCTAATCCTCAAGGTAACTTTCAGCCTCTAATGGTGTTGTACCTTACGGATAACACTACTCCTGAAGAAATAAAAAAAGCGAAAGCAACCGGTCATATCGTTGCTGCTAAGTTGTATCCAGCCGGTGCGACGACAAACTCAGCGTCGGGGGTAACGGATATTGAAAACGTGTATCCAGCACTTGAAGCGATGCAAGAAGTTGGCATGTTGCTGCTTGTGCACGGTGAAGTGACGGACTCATCTATTGATATTTTTGATAGAGAAAAAGTATTCCTTGAGACGAAGCTATCTAAAGTCGTTGATAACTTTCCAGCGCTAAAAATCGTACTCGAACATATCACAACAAAAGATGCCGTTGATTTTGTCAATCAAGCACCTGACAACGTTGCAGCAACTATCACTGCTCATCACTTGCTTTATAACCGCAATCATATGTTGGCTGGTGGTATTCGCCCTCACTATTATTGCTTACCTATCTTAAAACGTAATACACATCAACAAGCGCTAATTGAAGCGGCGACAAGCGGAAGTAAGAAATTCTTTTTGGGCACTGATTCAGCCCCTCATGCGAAAGATAAAAAAGAAGCCGCATGTGGCTGTGCCGGTGCATACACTGCACATGCCGCAATAGAGCTATACGCCGAAGCATTTGAAGACGCGGGAGAGCTTGATAAATTAGAAGGCTTTGCGAGTCACTTTGGTCCGGACTTTTATGACTTACCACGCAATACAGATACCATTACGCTGACTAAGTCTCCTTGGCAAGTGCCTGATGCATACAAATTAGGTGAAGGATCTGTTGTTCCTATTAAAGCGGGTACAACTATTGACTGGAAAGTTGAATGAGATTTAAACAAAATGTAATTAAATCTTCTTAATCCTAACTAGAAAGCGCTATTATGGCGCTTTTTTCGTAACAAAATTAAAATTCACAGAATACAATTTGTTTTTTATTAATTTTAATATAGTATTCAATATAAATATTAAAACTAAGCTTAATTGAGAGAGTATCAATGCGTGAGATCAAGTCTTTTATTAAAAATGCAAGCTACGGTGATTTAGAAAAAGCGTTAGAGCTTATCCAAAAAGCACTGGACGAGCAAAAGGAACAACAGCAAGCTAAAGAAGAGGTATTGGCTATGCTGAAAGAAAAAGGACTTACGCTTGATGATTTAGTGGGCACTACGTCAGCTGACCGTCGTTCTAAAGTAAAAGCAAAATACCGTATTGAAAAAGACGGTGAGGTAATCGAGTGGACTGGCCGTGGTAAAACACCTAAAGTATTCCAAGGTGTTAACCTAGATGATTATCTAATCTAATAAGGCTTTATTATGAAGGTGGTTCGGTATTGAACAACCTTTGTTTAAATTGCTTAAATAAAAGGCGTACCTTAGTAGGTACGCCTTTTTTGACTTAATTATATATCCCCTGAGGCGCTTATTTACGTTTTAAGACCTTATCAGCAGGAAGCGGTACAAAATACACTGCTCCACTTTCGTAAATCTAGCGAGTCTGCAGTAATTGTTTTGCCTACTGGCGCCGGAAAGAGTTTAGTTATTGCGGAGCTTGCACGGCTTGCTAGGCACAAAATATTAGTGTTGACTCATGTTAAAGAGCTTGTAGAACAAAATGCACAAAAATATAAAAGCTATGGATTACAAGCGAGCATTTTTTCTGCTGGATTAAAAGAAAAGTCGTTACAGCATCAGGTGACTTTTGCCAGTGTGCAGTCGTTGTCTCGAAATTTGTCACAACTTAATCAATTCTATTCATTAGTTATCATTGATGAATGTCACCGAGTAAGTGGTGATGATAATAGTCAGTATCAGCAAATTTTAAACCAGCTGACTGAATTTAATCCTGAATTAAAGTTACTGGGCTTAACAGCAACACCTTATCGCTTGGGTATGGGATGGATATATCATAAGCATTATCACGGTTTTGTGAGGGGGAAAGCAGAATCACCATTTAAGCGGTGTATTTATGAGCTGCCGCTCAGATATATGATAAAAAACTCGTACCTAACGCCACCTAAAAAAATTGATCCAGCGGTTGAAAATTATGACTTTTCTAGTTTAAGTACAGATTCATTTGGGCGTTATTCAGAATCTGATATGAATACATTATTACAGGCTCAGACCCGTGCAACAAAAAGCATTATCTCGCACTTACTAGCGCTAAGTGAGAATAGGGTCGGCGTAATGATTTTTGCCGCGACGGTTATGCATGCAAAAGAAATTCTCGGCTATTTACCTGAGCAATATAGTGCGCTAATAACGGGTGAAACCAAATCTGCCGTGAGAGATGCACTTATCGTCCAGTTCAAAAATAGAGAAATTAAGTATTTAGTGAATGTTTCTGTGCTGACTACCGGGTTTGACGCGCCCCATGTTGATGTTATCGCTATCTTGAGACCCACGGAGTCCGTGAGCCTCTATCAGCAGATTGTAGGTAGAGGACTTAGGTTAGACGAAAATAAAGAAGATTGCTTTGTCATTGATTATGCTGGCAATGACTTTGACTTATTTGCACCTGAAGTGGGAAGTAAAAAGCCAAATTCAGACAATGAGCCCGTACAGGTGCTGTGTCCTGGTTGTGGCTTTGCCAATATTTTCTGGGGCAAGGTAGACGAGCAAGGCAAGCTTATTGAGCATTTTGGTAGGCGCTGTCAGGGGTTGCTTGAAGACGATGAAGGTCACTCACAGCAATGTGATTATCGTTTTAAGTTTAAAGAATGTGAGCAGTGCGGTGCAGAAAATGATATTGCTGCAAGGCAATGTCATCAGTGCGGCGGAATAATGGCAGACCCAGATGATAAGCTGCGCGCGGCACTGAATTTAAAACATGCAATGGTATTACGCTGTAGCGGGCTATGTAGCGAAGTACTCGGTGGCAATAAATTAAAAATTACTTACTTTGATGAGGATGGGGCAAGTTGCAGTGAAGTCTATGACTTTTCTAATCAAAAGAGCCTATTTATATTCCACCAGCAATTTGCAAAGCGGAGAAAGTCAACATCGGCACCTGCGCAATGGCAGTCAGCTGAAGAAGTGATAGATACTGACTTAATTGCACCGGATTTTGTGATTGCTAAATTACACAAGAAGTTTGGTTGGCAGGTTTCTGAAAAGCTGTTTGATTATCAAGGAAGCTACAGAAAGGCCGACAAAAGTTAGCTTTTCTGTAGCAAGTTTATTCTTCCGAGGCCATTAAGCCCCAGCCATCACCATATCCTTCATAGCCATTGGCTATGCTTTCTAGGTATTGCTCTGTCTGACTCAGCAGCTCGTGCATAGGGACCATAGTCACTGTGGTGATCACTTCCCAAACGCCAGTATCAGGACATTGTTGTAACTGGGTTTTAGGTGCTAATTCATCTTTCTCAATCGCGCTACTGAAGCGCTTAGCATCATCAGCTTGCTCGAAAAGAATATAAAAATCGATATTCTGCATTTGCGTCAGATCAACGCCAGCAGCGGCAATCTCAGCTAAAAGTTCACCGTTATCATCATTTGGGAATTGCATAATTTCACTCTGCAGGTTCAATTGCTGCTATTGTCCGTCATCTGCAAGAAAATAAAAAGGATGAATGTAAATAAATGTGCGATAAAGCCACTGCGTTACATCAAAATACACCCTATGTTCAGCTTAAGCTCAGTAAAATTGCACTTTCTCTGAAAAGTCGTTTTACAGTATCCATTTTCACAAGCACAATGGCGTTATCGATGCCCATAAGTCGCGATATTTAGGTCGTTTTATTTAAATGAAGCCGTATTTCTCTTGTTTAACACTAGCGCTTTTTTTGTGCTGCTTTTCCTCGTTTAACGCAGGTGCGGAGTCTCGCCCTGCATCAGTAAAAATCTCCAACATTGAAGTCAAAGTCGAAAACGGCGATGTAGAAGACAACATCACTGGTTTTTTAAAATCTTACAAAGGTAAGCCAAAAATCCCTCGGGTGATGAAAGAGGTACGTGCGGACATACGTCGCGCTTTGCATGCTTTAGGTTATTACCATTTTGATATTCAACTCAGTGGAGAAGGGCAAAACGTCATAGCCGAAGTCAAACTTGAAGCACCACTTAAATGGAAAGATATTAATATTGAGCTTGTGGGCACAGGGAAGGACAATGCGGATTTAGTTTCGCTTATCAAAGATGTACCAATCCAAGTTGGCAAGCAAGTTAATCATAGTGATTATCAGGCAACGAAAAGCCGCTTTGAAAGCGAGCTACTAGAACTTGGATATTTTGATTATCAATGGCAGGAGTCCAAGTTGCTTGTTCACAAAGCGAATCGCTATGCTGGCGTGCGACTACTTCTCAACACAGGTAAACGTTATCAATTTGGCGACCTTGCTATTGAGGGAAACACCAAAGCGGCTAACTATATACGTTCGCTAAGCCCATTTTCGAAAGGGCAGCCGTTTGAAGCTAGCCTCTTGTCTGATTTTAATCTTTCTTTAAATGCCACACCTTATTTTAGTGCGATAAAGGTTTATCCGCTGTTAAAGGACCGGACGAGCGATCAGATCCCCGTTCGAGTGAGTGTTGAAGACAAACCCGCAAATAGCTTTGAAGTGGGTGCTGGCTACAGTGATGATGTGGGTGCAAAAACCCGTTTTAAGTGGACTAAACCTTGGATCACCGAGGATGGCCATTCCTTTGAATCCAATCTGAGGCTGTCGCAAAAGCAACAAGATATCACTGCCAGTTATACCATTCCAGTAGACAATCCTAACGACGATTTATGGCGTGTGTTAGGCGGTTATAAGGTGCAGGATGAAGTAACTGAAGGGATCAACAGCCGGATTTGGAACGTACAAGTACAGCGACAATGGCTAACGGATGACGAGTGGGTGAGGACGGCGTTTTTGAAACGTGAACACGAAACTACGGAACAGCTAGGCGAAAAACAACGGACGGAAATGTTGATCCCAGGTATTAGCTACTTAAAGAAAGAAAGTAAAGGTGGAGCGTTACCTTATTGGGGGAACGAGCGCCTGATCTCCATTGAAGCTGCAGCAGATTCTGTACTATCGTCTGCAAATATGTTGAAAGTGAGATGGAACAATGAATGGTTAAGAAGCTTTGAAACCAAGCACTTGTTTTTTGGTCGTTTAGACTTAGGGGCGATTGTGACAAAGGATATTGACCAAATTCCGTTTACCCATCGTTTTCTTGCTGGGGGGGATCAGAGTATCCGTGGTTTTGCCTATGAATCTATCGGCCCTCGCGATGACGAAGGGCGCATACTTGGCGGCAGATATTTAGCCACTGGTACAGTGGAATATAACTATCAATTCCATCCAAGTTGGCGAGCTGCTTTGTTTGTTGATGCGGGTACTGCAACGAACGATTTCTCGGACGCTTGGGAAGTTGGAGCTGGGTTTGGTTTTCGTTATTTAACCCCCGTTGGTCCAATCCGGCTCGATCATGCTTGGGGGCTGACCAAAGAAAGTAAAAGCACCCGTCTCAGTATTGTTATAGGACCTGAAATCTAATGCAGTTCAGAAGCTTAAGAATCAAAATCATTACTGCCATTATTAGCTTATTTTTACTTTTGGTTTGTTTATGCTTTACCTTGCCTGGGCAAAAGTTACTGGTTTGGACAGCGAATAAAACGGTTTCAGGGTTAGAAATCGATGGCTTAGATAAGCGCTTGTTATCTGGCGCCAATCTTACGTTGCGTTATCACAATGACAATATAGATATTCGTCTTAGAGACACCAAAGTCACTGTTGAGTGGTTGACCTGTGCCAGCGTTTGCATTGCGCTAGACGCAAAAACGATAGCGATCGTACAAAAGCAGAAAAGTGTCAGCGAAGCGGAAACTACTGAAAGTGGCCAAGTTGAGTTACCACTGCCAATTGCAATAAAACGTGCTCAAGTTCAGCAATTCTCGTTGGACACGCCGGAAATTACTGTGCGATTGCAAGGCTTAGACACGCAGTTTTCAGGTTCTGGCTCACATTTTAATGTCCCTTTTTTGCTGTTAGACAGTGTGAAGTTGACCACAAAGGCAACTGAACAGCCTGTGCCTGCAAAATCGCCAGCACCACTTAATGCAATAGCGCCACTCCAGCTGCCTAAGATAGACCTACCGCTAACCGCTGAGCTCGGCGAGTTAAAGATTAACAACCTCGCGGTAGATGAGCAGACACTTGAGAATATCAAGCTTTCTCAAGTTGTAGTGGATGAAAATGTGGACGTGGAGCAGGTTCAGCTTAACTATCAAGAATGGTTTATATCAGCAGCGGCAGAAATCTTGCTTAATGACTGGACTATTGATCTGAGGTCAACCTTGAGCGCGCCACAGGGATTAGCCAGTTTAACACTGGCGGGTCGCCCTCACGATCTCACGCTTACTTTGAATAGCGAGGGAATGGCTTTTGCACAACTGCAAGCCCATGCGGATTTGACAGCGACAAACTGGCCTTTTGATTTACAGGGTCAAATAGATAAATTAGTTATTCCTTCAGAGCCCACGACTTTAAAAGGTGCGACACTCGGCTTGAGCGGGGATGCCTCAAAATACCATTTGTCAGGCTCAATCGCTGTTAATACTGTGCAGTTTGGTGATGTTACCGCGACACTTGAAGGGCAAGGTGGACTACAAGCGTTTACATTAGCTAAAGCAAAGCTTCAGCTTGAAAAAGCGCAAGCGCAAGCGCAAATCGCGGGACAAGTGAACTGGTCGCAAGGGGTGAAGGGTAAAGTGAACGGGGACTTTTCTCAGCTACCAGTCGATAGATTACTAGGGCTAGTGCAATACGATGCAGGCCTGACGAAAAACGATATGCTGGCAGGGCAATTCGCGTTTGATTTTATGAGTCAAGGTGAGCAGTGGCAGGTTAATGTTGAGCGCTTTAAGCTCGATGGTAAAGTGGCGGGTACACCACTTAATGCGGACGTTAAGGTCGTTGTGGATGAGAGCCTGCTAGGTGAGTTTAGCCATGCACGCCTGAATTATGGCAAAAATAGCCTGACGGTAAGCGGTGAGCTTGGTCAGCAGTTAGATCTCGATATTGACTTTCAGTTTGAGCAGGCGGCAAATACGCTTATTCCAGCTGACTTAAAGGGCAGTGGTGAAATCTTTGTTCAGGGCGACCACCTCAAGCCAAGGATTCAGACCGATATTAAGTTTGACTCTGTGCGTTACCAGAATATAGCACTACATGGCTTAACGACGAAAGGCACGGTTGATATTGCCAATGAAGTGACTGGGCAAATTAAACTGGCATTAGACCGTTTGATTGTTGACTCTGAAATGGTTGAAGACATTCGTTTAGCTGTGAAAGGCAATCAGCAGCAACATAACGCGACATTGGATATTCGTGATAAGCGAGTGGTTGCAAGCTTTGAAGTCAATGGCAAGTTGCAACAGTCCACTTGGCAGGGAGAATTATCGTCTGGAGAGGTAACTTCCCAAGGGCAAACGATAGCATTGCAAAGTCCTGCCGCAATCGTGATCAGTGAAGTCAGTCAACGCATTGCAAAGCAGTGTTGGCGGATGGATGATACTGATTTGTGTTTTGCAGCCGAGCAACAAGGCACACAAGGGCAAGCCGATGTTAAACTGGAGAAATTGGCACTGGCTAAACTACAAACTTGGTTGCCAGCAGAGCTCAAAGTAACTGGTGAAACTCAGGCCGTGGCTAAACTTGCGTGGCAAAACGGCCAAGTA
Organism: Pseudoalteromonas sp. JC28; assembly: GCF_013319255.1. NCBI lineage: Bacteria > Pseudomonadati > Pseudomonadota > Gammaproteobacteria > Alteromonadales > Pseudoalteromonadaceae > Pseudoalteromonas > Pseudoalteromonas sp. JC28. The sequence goes on from NZ_QOKX01000005.1 coordinate 159,283, forward strand.
ACGCGAGCCGATGGCGAGCTGAACATTGTTGATGCCGGCGTTACGACTCATGGGCAAACATTTTCAATTTCTGAATTTAAAGCGTTACTAAAAACCAATAACAAGCAAATCCACGCTGATTGGCGCATGACCTCCGAAACCTTAGGTAAGTTCAGTGGTGATACGCGTGTGCCGCTAGATAAACAATCCCCCCAATTAGCTGGTAACGTAAAAATAGAGTCAATTGAGCTGGCTAAGTTGTCAGCGCTACTAAACCGAGTAACGGAACAAAGTTTTGACCTGCAAGGGGAAGTGTTAGGGGATATAAATATTTCAGGTAGCCTCGCGGCCCCTGAAGTGAACGGTAAACTAACTGCTCAGCGCTTATTTATGTCTTCTGACTCTTTGCCTGTTGAAATTGATAAAGGTCACATCAATCTTGATTTTAATGCCACTTCCGCTCAACTTGAGGCTGAGTTAACAGCAGCAAAAGGCGGCAAGGTAGCACTAACTGGCGAAGCCTATTGGTCGCCCGAGCTCTCTGCTGAAGTAAAAATAAAGGGCGAAAATATTTATGTGCAACCAGACTCACAGATTGAACTAACCGCAAGCCCGGATCTAACACTTGCCTATAAAGATAAGATTGCGCGAGTACTTGGAGAAATTGTGGTGCCGTTTGGCCGAGTAAACATTGAATCTCTGCCTGAGGGAGTCACATCTCCAAGCGGTGATGAGGTCATTGTTGATGCCAAAGTGAAAAAGCAGATGTCGGTGCCAGTTCAACACGAAATAGATTTAAAACTGACCGTTAAAGATAACTTTAGGGTGAAGGCGCTTGGGCTAGATAGCTTTGTTACCGGTGCAATCGAAATTGACAAGCAAGTTGAGTCGCCAATGTTAGCAACGGGAGAGTTGCAATTGCGAGAGGGGAAATATCGTGCATTTGGCCAAGACTTGTTGATCCGTACAGGACAAATTGGCTTCAATGGTGCATTAGATAAGCCATATTTGAACATTCGAGCTATTCGAAATCCAGCGACAACCGCCAATGATGTGATAGCCGGTGTTGAGCTCACTGGCAATATTGCTAAGCCGCGTTTGACTGTATTTTCAGAGCCTGCAATGGACCAAGCCAAGGCACTGTCATACCTACTTAACGGTCAGCCTTTAGGGGAGTCTGAAACCTCTAATAATGCGCTACTCACGCAGTTTTTACTCTCACAGGGAATTGACCGCAGTGAAGGATTCTTTAGTAAGGCGGGGGAATCGCTTGGACTTTCGGATGTTAACCTATCAGCAAAAGGCAGTGGTGACGATACACAGGTCGAGGTGTCAGGTTACATCACCCCCAATGTTCAGGTCAGTTATCGTGTTGGGGTATTTGAGTCTATTAATGAAATTGCGCTGCGTTATCGTGTTTTTTCTAAGTTTTATGTTGAAGCCACGAGCGGTTTGTACAACAGTATAGACTTCTTATACAAATTTGATTGGGATGATAAATGAAACTGCTTTGGCTCGTTCTAGGTTTTGTGATATTTCCTCTCAAAGCACAAGAAACAACGGAAATTAGAATCAGCGCTGGTGCCGATCCGTACATTATAGAGCTGCTTACTTTGAGTTTATCCTACCAGGTAGAGTCAGCGAGGCTCGTATCAGTGAGAAGTATTCCTTCTCAAGACAGAGCGGTGCGCCTACTTGGAGAAAAAGGGGGGCTGGATGTCAGTTGGTTAGTGACTAACTCACAGCGCGAAAAGGCCGCGAGTGCAATTCGCATTCCCCTAGTGAAAGGGATTTTGGGTTATCGCATTCCTTTAGTGCACAAACATAATCAAGCCTTACTGAGCGGAGTACGCTACATTGGCGACTTGCGCCGAGTTACTTTTGGTTTACGCAGAGATTGGCCAGACCATCAGATTTTTGAGCGTAATGGCCTCAGTGTGACTTCTTTCTCACAAGAAGACAGTGGTTACGACATGCTGTTGAAAAAACGTTTTGATGTGCTACCAAGCGATTTAGTGAGTATTGAAGCTGCCCTGAGTGACACGGATTTGGTAGCAGATCAGCATGTGGTGTTTTACTATCCTTCGGCGGTATATTTTTTTGTTTCTCACGACAACCCGTTGCTCCATAGCCAAATTGAGAAAGGCCTTAAAAGCGCACTGCAAGATGGCCGATTCGAGGCGTTATTTTTAAAACACTTTTCCGCTCGTCTTGAAAAGCTAGATCTTAAAAACAAAACAGTCATAGAATTAGACAACCCAAACCTGCCACCCAGTGCGCCGTTGGAGGTGCCATTTTATTGGTATAAACAAGGAAAATAATAATGAAAAAAACCTTACTACTTATTGCGCTTGGCATAAGTTCATCTCTTGTCTTTGCAAAACCTTATACAAAGTCACCATCGGAAGTCGTTGCTGAGGCCAAAAGCAGCGACTGGCAGCAGCTGGACCCTGAAAATATTCTTAAAATAGAATTACAAACAGGATCGGTCTATATCGCGCTTAACCCTGAACTTGCGCCCAATCATGTGGCAAATATTAAAGCGTTAGCGCGAGAGGGGTTTTACACAAACTTGAGTATGTATCGGTTTGTGGAAAACTTTGTGGCCCAAGGCGGCGATATGTCGGACAATAAAATGCCGCAAAAAGGAAAAAAAGCGATTGCCGCTGAGTTTTTTCATAGCACAGAATCAACCTTGAAGATCACACCTCTTGCTGCTGTAGACGGCTACGCGCCGCGTACCGGGTTTTTAAATGGTTTTGCCGTAGGACAAAATGAAGCTGGAACTAAAACCTGGATGACACACTGCGTTGGTTCGTTTGCCATGGCCAGAACCAACGATGTTAATAGTGGTGGTACCGAGTTTTACATCACGTTGACGCCGCAGCGGTACCTAGACAAAAACACCACCGTGTTTGGGCAGCTGTTATCGGGAATGGAGCATGTTCAGCATCTAGATCGTAAACCAGTTGCTGGGCAAGCGTATAATGTTATCAAAGGCGTTACGGTACTTGCTGATGTAAAAGGTGCACCTTCTTTTAAAAGGCTAAAGACAAATACGCCGGTTTTTGAGTCGCTAATTGCTGCACGTAAAAATAGAGCGGGAGATTGGTTTGTTGATACGCCAAATCACACCGATATATGTTCGGTCCCCGTCCCTGTTGAAATGGAAGACACGACAGGGGAATAAATAACCTGAGCTGCGGATAATTAATGCCTTTCTAGCAGCTAGTTTTAGCGCTAACTGCGTTGAATTCACTTCCAATAGCCAGCTATTGGAAGTGAATTCGCCTTGCCTACAGGATGTAGGTACCTTAGCGAGAGCAGGACGCGGAAGCGGTGTTTTCCCTAAAACTCTCTGGCTAGACAAGGAAAAAACTAAGTTTTGCTTTAGCAACAATGAGTTGGAACATTCCTTATCCAAACCTCAGGTTAAATAGCAATACTTAGATGTGATAAAAAGCCAAGCCATGTGAGAACATGGCTTTTTTACGTTTTACTGTCGGTTAGTTCTTACCGTATACGGAGTCTGATCTTGTTCACTCGAACGATATGGATTGATATCTAACCCGCCACGGCGAGTATAGCGTGCATAAACCGATAATTTTTCAGGGTTAAAGGTGCGCCAAAGCTCGCAGTAAATGCGCTCCACACATTGCTCATGGAACTCGTTGTGGTCACGGAATGAGATTAGGTACTTAAGCAGCGCTTCTCGGTCGATTTGCTTACCACGGTAACTTATCACCACGCTTGCCCAGTCTGGCTGTGAGGTGATCAAGCAATTTGACTTGAGTAAGTGGCTGTGAAGCGTCTCGTCGACCACATCCTCAGAGGCAAGTTGTAGTAAGTTACTATTTGGTGTGTAGCTATCAACTTCAATATCCAGCTCGTCGATACACTCACCAGGGAGACGCGAGAAAGGAATACAATCGAATTCGTCTGCGCCAAATAAAGTCACGCTAACTTGGCTATTTGATGCCGTGGAAAGATCCGCAGCTAGCGTTTGGCGCACGGTTTCCATCGTATCAAAGCGACTTTGGTTAAAGCTATTCAAGTAAAGTTTGAACGATTTTGACTCAATGATATGCGAGCTTTGGCAAGGAAACACAAAAGTGGCAACCGCAACTTGAGGCTTACCTTTGTTATTGAGCCAAGACAATTCGTAGCCTGTCCAAGTATCTTCACCTTTGAATGGTAAAGCGGACTCATCAACATTGATTTGGTCACGATTGAGTTTACGTGCAATGGGGTGCAGCAGGCTTGGAGTATAAACACTGGCATATTCTGTGGTTTTACCAAGCACAGAAGATTGCAGCTCTGGCGAGTTACTGTAGTCTGTCATGTTAATTCAAATCTCGTTACAATGCGGTCATTATAACGAATGTTCACCTCGGGATTAATAGCAATTTGCTTAATTACACGAAACAAGTATTCAGCCCGTGGTGAGAAAAATAAAGAGAGCTTTATATATGACTCAGCCCGTAAATATGGCGCGCTTGCATCAAGCCTATGTAGACTATCATCAACAGACCTTCAAAGATTTACCGAGTACCGAGTATGATGAAAGTTGGCCTAGCCCATGTGAGCAGGGTGAACCAAACAAGCTTAACGAGATAAAATGGCTAGCGGTAGCGCGCTCGCCAGCGGGACATCTAAATGATTTAGCCAGAGCGTTGGAAACGCAATTTCCTGAAGGATTGAACGGACTGTATGGTGATTTCTTTGCTGGCAATATCGTGGCATTTATTGAGGGTAAGCACATTGAGCTACTGCAAGCATGGAACGAAGATGACTTCGAGCGCTTGCAGCAAAATATCACCGGCCATATTTTAATGAAGCGCAGGCTCAAACAACCTGAAACCGTATTTATTGGCTTAACAGAAGCAGACGACTTATTGGTGTCGGTCGATGTCGCTACGGGTCAAGTTGGGTTAGAGTTTGTCGGTAAGAAACAGCATCATGTTTTGGCTGATTCTATCGCGGAGTTTGTGGAAAAACTGACAGTCAACTATCCAATATAGCTAGTTGGTATCAAGGAGCTTGCGCTCCTTATTGAAAGTCCCACGAAATATTCGAGACCAATTGGCAAGTTTCGCAGCGAAAGTCGAAAAGGCCGAACCAAGGCTCCTCGAGTAACCAGTCTCCCTGACAGCTTGGGCATTTTCTTGCTTTTTCTGCGGCGAGGTTTTCGCCGCCAACACGATACAGATAATAGTAAACCGGTTTTTTCGTGAGATAGCGAATACGTTTGCTCAAATCCATGCCACGTCTAAACAAATCACTACCCGTACTGGAAATTTCCTCCAGTGCAGCAAATTCGCAGCGAGTCGCACCATTGATCTGTATTTGATCGCAGGCTTGCCAATCTTCTTTCCATTTGATCAGTGTTTTGTAATCACCATTGGCAATAGCAGGGATTTTATATAAAGGCACTGGTAAAAAGTCGTCGCCACAATACAGTGGACTACAAGTGTGTACGTATGTGGTGTAGAGAATGTAGCTTGACGGCTCATGACAGGCATCAGCGCTGTTGGCATGTATATCTTGCCCAAAAACTTTAACCTTAGGTGCAAGCAAGCCTGATTGCTGTAGCTGGTCAATCGCAAACTTCACAAAAGGACTATGGTTTAATGGATGCAAAGCGTCTTCTTCTGGACACATCACACGAGTGACGAAATAGCCATCTTTAAGTACAGTTGGAAATTCGTCACCAATGATTTGACCATTAAAGCGAAGCGCATTGACCACCCGGTTAATGGCCTGCTCGGCAGCATCTAAGGTGGTTTCCTCATAGCAATCAAAAGTTAAGTCGACAACAAACACTACGACTTCTCCAATAAGGCAATGAGCTTATCAAGCTTAGCTTCAATTCTATCTAATTGGCTTTGTGAACTTGTTTTGACGACCTCTTCAACCTCTTGATAGTGCTCAATACAGGTAGGGTCTTGTTTGTACGCAGCAATGCCTGAGATAACGTCTGGCATTGCGACGCTTTGAGTTAATTTGCTTTTTGTTAGCGCGACAGTTGGAGTCTTCCCACTATCGACTAATTTTTTGATAGCTCTGGCAACGGCAGGATGCATAGAGGTTCCTAAACGTCTTAATCATAGGAGTGGATCATAGCACCAAGTTACGTAAGGAGCGATTGCTTTAGCTATCTTAACATCGCATCTAGTTCGTCAATGATTTCACTCCAATCGGCGTCTTCTTTTAGCGATTCTTCAATAAAGTGACGTTGCCCTTCATTCCAAAATGGTGCTTGGCTTAACAGCATATCGTCAGGAAGGCGATGTTGTTTGACAAACCCTTCGATTGCCTTGGGATTGTTGTCGAGCCCAAGTTGGGCAAATAAAGTACTCATAGTGTGGCGACTAGTATCCATTTCGTTCTCCCTCGTTTGCTTGAATTTTACTCACTAACTATAGTAAAGGTGGTTGTAAAACCTTTAGCAAGTCATCATCGATAAAAACCATAATGACTAATGCGAGGATAAATATACCTGTCCACGACTGAATAAATTGTGACTTGTATCAATATCTACCACTAGCGAGTAGCCGTACATTATTAAAGTACACAGAAAAAATTCTGAGGTTTTGATATTAAGTAGTATTTCGGCATGATTATCAGAAGCTTGGGACAATAACAATAAGGAACCATGATGTCAGTAGAAACTTCTCAACATGAATTAATCGTTAGATATTTAAATCCAGAAGATATCAACGTAGCCGCGAGTGTGTTGTATCAGGCTTACCATGATGATCCGTTACTCAAGCAGGTATTGGAGGCAAAACAAGAAGCAATTTTTGAAAAAAAACTCAGAGCCTTAATACGAGAGGAGCTGTCGGCATTTGGTCAAACGGGGCAGCCGATGGTGGGGTTATATCATCAAGATAGATTGGTCGCGGTAGCATGCGTTATTGCAAATGGCGATGAATTGGACGCAAATCGGCAGTGGCATTGGCGATTACGACTCATGATGAGTGCGGGATATTTGCAAACGCAGCAGCTTATCGATAAAGAAAAGTCGATTAGACAAGCGTTGCAAACGCAAGAGCCGTGTCACTTTTTATCTCTAATTGCCGTTGACCCACATGTTCAAGGGCTTGGCTATGGCCACTATTTACTCACTGCGTTGGATGATTTAATTGCACAAAGTGAAGAAACGAAAGGGATGGCAGTATTTATTACTAAGCCAGAACAAGCGCAGTTTTTTGCGGGTCACGGTTATCAAGTTCTGCAAAAGATGGCGTTTAGCTCAGTAGAGGGCACATTACTATTTAAGAGCAAATAGCAACAATGGAAATTACCATGTAAGAGATCTCGTACGAGAATGTGGGTTAAGGCGCTTTGTAGTACCGAATTTGTAGTGTGATTTTTAGTTACCCTTCTGTTTTTAAAGAAGTTACTTTGTTTTTCTTTTAAATGACAGCAAAAAGATTGTTCGGAGCTATCTAACAAAAGTGCTCAATCCCCGTAAACTTAACAATGTAAGGAAACACAAGAGCAGGAGCTCAGCGTCAAAGGATAAGGAATTTGACAACAAGAGAAGGATGTATTGCATAGGGCAAGGAAGATCAGGAACTCGAGGAAGCGAGTGTGAAGCGGAGCTTCACTAGGGATAAGGAGACACATGGAGTGTCAAGGAGCGCGGGAAGCGTAGTGGAGCAAGGAAGAGCAGATAAGGACGAGCAAGGCTCTAGGATGAGGGAGCGCAATCTGGATGATTGCGAAGTGGATGGGTTACACTGGACGTAACAATGTATAGGGAGCACATAGGGATTATGTGAAGCGGAGCCAAGGTGGCATTGGAGCGCGGGAAGCGAAGAGGAGGCCAAGGTGGCTAAAATGGAGATGCATTGGAAGTGCTAATGGATGACACAAGGATGGGATTCGGGTAGGTCGGAGTACATACCCGTTCAGGGGAAGAAGAATTGGCGGATGGCTTTTGGGTTGTAAAGCAGAGGAATTGGATACCTCTTGGGATAATCGTCAGGATTGAGGCGCAGCAGATAGGCTAGCGCCTTAGTTTTTTGTGACGGTTGTAAATTTGATGTATATTTTCCTAGTAACTTAGTTGAAGTTCTCAAAACTCTCCGCTTGCAGTTTCATTCTTATCTTTCGATCTCCTTGCTAGATTATTCCACTCTCATTTTAGTCTTAATACTTGCTCAATTTTAAGGAGCAAATCTGACGCTAACCGCGTTAAAAATTTCTCATTTAGAACAACTAAATAGCAAAATTTTTGCCTTGCCTTGCCTTGCCTTGCCTTGCCTTGCCTGCATGGATGTTGGTACCTTGGCGATAGCAGGACGCGGTAGTGGTGTTATCGCTAAGATTCTCCCGCCTCAAAATAGATCACTTAATTAAGCGAATTGGTATTGTTTTTTAGTGCGCGATGTTGGCGCAATAGTTAAGGAAAAAGAAATGGAATGGTATCTAACAGTATTAAAAAGATATTCCGATTTTAGTGGACGTTCAAGACGCAAAGAATACTGGATGTTTATCTTGATAAATGCGTTGATAGGCTTTGCAATTGGTATTGTCGACGGGCTTTTTGGCACTCTGTTTTTGACAGGTATCTATTATTTGGTGGTTCTAGTACCGACAGTTGCAGTATCTATTCGTCGTCTTCACGACACTGGACGCTCGGGCTGGTGGCTGCTAGTGAGCTTTGTACCTATCGTCGGCTTATTAGTGATTATATATTTCACCACCATGGATAGCGAGGTTGGTGAAAACGACTACGGGCCAAGCGTCAAAGGGTATGTTTAAAATAGTTGTACTATTATAAATTCAGAGCAGGCACTTGTATTTATATGAATTTAAGTGCCTACTTTCGCACCCATCGGATTAACTTGCGATTTTATAAGCGGGCAATTCTTTTTTGACTAATCGTTCATTTTCTAAGTAAAGCTTACCTTGATAGGCTGACTCGCCATCTGAACTAAACTCAAACATAAATTGGCTTTTTATTCCAAGTTTACCGTCTTTTAATACGCCAAAACGGCGCTTAATACAGGCAACACTTAACAGTTGCACTTGCAAACTTTCAGCTTGATGCTGTGCATGTCTATTTGCCGCTTCTGCGATCTGGCGACTATACCAAAATAGCGCGATACCAGATGATACGATGATAAAAAGCCAAAGTGTTGTCATTTAAGAAAATAACCTTCCAATTGCACGAGACAGAGTTTCACTGCGATTTTCTGCTCTAATAATCCCTAAAACATGTGGGCGTAACATAGGTATTGCAACTAAGTCTGCGAAAATACTGCCGAAAAGTCCATCGATTTGATTATTCTCAGCGGCTTTTTCCATATAGATAAAAAGCCTTTGCTGGTCGGTTAATGTTTCCCAAGCACGCCCTGCAATAGTGAGTAAGCAATCTGCATCTGATCCCAACTCAGATGCTAAAATGGCGTCTACTGCATGGGCGATGAGACCAAGCGCGTGACTTCCCGACATCGCACGCAAATTGGTGACTACGGCGTCCTTATTTTGCTGTTGGCATGCGCGGTTTAAAGCGGCTAAAAAGTCTTCGGTTTGTGATGTTGAGACCGTAACGTGTTCAAGCATTGCAGCTAATGGTGTCTTAACTTCTGCTGGCAAAAAAGACCACGCCTGTTGCAGGTTGCTCGCGTTATGACCATGGTCTAGACGTAGGGCAAAGTCTGCAATACCTTGTAGCGCTATTTCTTGCCAGCGTTCAAACCCAAGCTTGCCAGAAAAATAGAGTTCGGCGTGCTCGTAATATTGAGAAGCCGGGCGATTAAGCTCACGCTTTAATAGCGCATTGAATGCCGCGAGTTTGTTCGCGTTTGGCGTGAAGACATAAGGGTTGTTATCAAGTTTCCCTTGAGCGGCTTCGCCCGTGAGTTGAGTACCTAATGCTTCGAGTACCATGGAGGCAAAGTGGTCACGGCTGGCGATAATGAGCTTGCTTTGCTCATCCAGTGGAAACTTTAAAAACCACACATAAGGATCAGCGGTCGCCTCATTATCCCAAAATTGAATCGCCATGATGGCATGGCCGCCAAGCGGGTAAGGATAAGGGACTTGAGTACTCTCGATTTGCGCAAACTGCTTCTTATCTATTTTTGTGATACGTCGACCCAGATCATAGGCCCGCCACTGCGTTCCGGCGTTTGTTAGTAATTCACCTAAAGTTGAAATTTGCGCTGTCATGAATGCTCTATATGTTACTTATATTTTCAATAGCGGCAATTATAGCTACTTTTGGGAGCGCTGATAAGCCTATGAAAAAGGTGCACTTGAGAGAATTGGCTAGCTCCTAAATCATGCAAATTGCTATAATGTAAAAAATTGAGAAAGAGACAGGACCGATGAACTCGGAATTATTGATTCAGTTAGACGAACTTGAGACTTGTTTAAAGGCGACGGGTCTTTGGCAAGACGAGCCAATTTCGGCTAAGGCACTTACCTCTACGGAGCCATTTTGCTGCGATACGATGACCTTCGCGCAGTGGTTGCAATTTGTATTCTTGGGCAAAATGCGAACAATGGTAGAAAGTGGTGAAGCATTACCGGAAAATATGGCGATTGCGCCAATGGCTGAAATGGTGCTGAGTGAACATCTTTATTTTAATGCGGTGCATCAGTGCTTAAAAAACCTCGATAATACAATTGCAAAGAGCGCGTAATGCTTGAGATTTTATATCAAGATGCACATTATGTTGCGATAAATAAGCCGTCAGGGTTATTGGTTCATCGCTCATTTTTGGATAAGCGAGAAACACAATTTGCGATGCAAATGCTACGTGATCAACTTGGTCAACATGTTTTCCCCGTTCACCGTTTAGATAGGCCAACGTCAGGCGTGCTACTGTTTGCACTAAGCTCTGAGGCCGCGCGAGACATGAATGAAATCTTTATTAGCGGTAATATTCAAAAACGCTATTTAGCGCTTGTTCGCGGATTTGCTCCGGAATCTAGATTCATCGACAGACCACTCAAAGAAGAACTTGATAAAATTGCTGATAAGTTTGCCTGTCAGGATAAAGCTCCGCAGGAAGCGCAAACACAGATAAATTGTTTATTGCAGGGTAGCTTGCCAATTCCTTTTGGTAAGTATCCAAGTATCCGCTACTCGTTGGTGGAGTGCTTTCCTAAAACGGGTAGAAAACACCAAATCAGGCGCCACCTTAACTATTTAGCACATCCGATTATTGGTGATGTCAATCACGGTGATAATAAACACAACCACTTTTTTGTCGATCATTTTGGCTTACGTCGGTTGATGTTATTTGCAACTAAATTGGAATTTGTACATCCTTATACCAACACGACGATTTTAATTACCGCGGATTTGGGAGAAGAAGCATTGGCTGTCTTCGCTCAGCTCGGCTGGTCAGACAACGAGAAGGATTATAAATAATGGCAAAAGTTTCCATTTTTGTGGGAAGTATGTACGGCAATGCTGAAAACTTGGCAAACGACAGTGCTGAGTTTTTGAATAAATCGGGTCATGAGGCAAGTGTTATTGAGCCTGCTTCCATCGTTGATGTAACGCAAGCTGAAAACATTTTATTTATTTCTTCTACTACCGGATCTGGTGATATTCCCGATAACTTGCTGCCCTTATTTTTGCAAATGCAAAGCGAATTTCCGATGCTAACGGGCAAGAAAGTAGCGGTCATCGCATTGGGGGATTCTAGTTATGGCGATACTTATTGTGGTGCTGGAAAGCAAATTGATGCCCTGATTGAAGAGTTGAACGCCACTCGAGCACAACCGCGTCTAGACATCGATGCCTGTGAATATTTTGAGCCTTGGGAGCCTGCTGAGCCTTGGCTTCAAGCATTGGCAAAAAACCTTTAGGTTTTATCTTCTGTTCAAGCATTACCTTTCAATTTACGCGGCTTAATAGGCCGCGTTGCCAGCTCAAATAGCAAACTCATCAGCATAATCATAGTAACGGGAAAATATAAATATTTACATTTCGGTTACGTTGTGTGACATTGGTCATGGTTGTATGAAAAGTGACCGATATTATAAAGTTCAAAATAATGAAAAGGAAAAATAATGATTAAACCGATTCTATTTGCTGTATCTGCTATTTTCGCCACCGCTATGTCGTCTAATGCTACCGCATTCGAAGAAATTTACCTTGAATGTTACAAAAATGGTGAGTTGTTATGGGCTGACTCTTTTTCTGATTATCGAGACGCGGATAACGCATCGAGAATTTGCAGGAGGATTGGTGGTACGCCAATAATGTATTAACGATATCAGTTCTTTATGAAATTTTCTTTAGATAATATTAATCAGCATTGAAGCCTAACCAAATTTTTGGGTTTAAATCAGCTGTAAGCGACGTTGAAAAACTGTGTATTTAAACGATAGAACTGTCGTAATCTTTAAGGAAAAGTGAGTCAAAAGTGCTGCTTTAATATGTAAAAATCCAATATCATCACTGATATTGGATTTTTATTTTTAAACCCTGGTTCTTAGCGCTAAACACGTTTCGTCTGAACTTTCAGTTTTAACTTTTGACCAGGCTGAAGATACTTCTGTCCAGTCAGGTTGTTCCATTTGACGATTTCATTCACGCTGACGTTAAACTTAGTGGCGATACGTGCCAATGAGTCGCCTTTACGCACTTTGTAAGTGATTGTGCGCTCGGTGTTGACGAGGACGGTTTGATTTGCTGCTTTTTCATCTTTAAAGACAGTAAGCTTTTGTCCAAGGCGCAAAACGGCATTGGTTTTTAACTTATTCCAGCTAGCTAATTGCTTAACGGTAACATCATATTCGCGGCTGATATCCCACAATGTATCACCTGATTTTACTGTGTGGCTGAGTTTTTTCTTAGTTACTTTGTTGGCGGCAAGGCGCACTTCTGGTGGTAAATGCTCACTTTGCAATTCGCCATCACTGAGTGGCACCAATAACTTCTGGCCAACACGGATCATATTGCCATCGATGCTATTGAGTGAGCGAATGGCGCCGATACTAGTATTAAACTTAGTCGCAACGACCGACAGGCTATCTCCTTTTTGCACTGTATAATATTGCCAACGAAGTCGATCTTTTACTTCAGTTTTAGCTAATTTCTCTTGAAAAGCGTCAACTTTTTCCATGGGTAATAATAACTGGTGTGGGCCATCTGGATCGGTGGCCCAACGATTAAAACCTGGATTTAAGCGATAGAGTTCAGTTAAAGAAATATCGGCCATTTCAGCGGCAAGCGCTAAATCAATTTGTGACCCTACCTCAACGGTATCAACAACTTGGGCATTGATTATAGGTTGCCACGCGACCTTAAACTCATCTGAGCGTTTTAAGAGGTCGGATAAGGCAAGTAATTTAGGCACATACGCGGTGGTTTCGCGAGGTAAATCGAGAGACCAAAAATCGGTAGGCAAATGCTTTTTACGATTTTTTCGGATTGCTCTGAGCAATCGACCTTCACCTGAATTGTAAGCGGCAATTGCGTTTAACCAATCGCCTTCCAGTGTTTTATGGAGATAGGTGAGGTAATCTAATGCAGCCTGCGTTGATGCAATAATATCGCGACGGCCGTCATACCACCAATTTTGTTTGAGGTTAAAGCGTTCACCGGTTTGAGGCATAAATTGCCAAATACCGGAAGCGGTGCGGTGTGAATAGCCAAATGGATCGAATGCGCTTTCCACAATAGGTAACAACGCGATTTCTACCGGCATATTGCGCTTTTCTACTTCTTCAACAATGTAGTAGAGGTAAGGTTCTGCACGTTTTGCGATACGGTCTAAATAGGCTTGGTGACGTTGATAGTAATTACGTTCGGCGACCACAGGTCTATTTTGTGGCACTTCGATAGATAACTGATAACGGATCCGCTCCCATACGTCGTCAAATACAGGCACAGCCTCTTCATCTTCGTCTTGCCATGAGGTACTGAGTGTTTGGGAGATATCATAAGGGCTCGCGTGATCTAAGTTGGCCTGCTTCACTTGTTCAGTTGCAGTTTCCAATGGGGTTTCTTGTGTGATTTCACAACCACTTAATATTGCTGTTGATGCAATAATAAAGGCGAGCTTTTTCATAAATGCGTTCTTTTGCTTGGGGGTTCGGACAAAAACTCGGCAATATTACCGAGTTTGTATCAGCATTTAAAGCTTCTTTATTATTTTATTTCGACTTCCTAAAAATCGTTAGAAATGCTTATCTTTGGCGGTATTGCAAAGAAAATGGATAATTTATTCAATACTTCCCATGTAAGTACGCCAAAAAAGCGTCATTTTGGCGTTACATTAGGTCACTATTGAATATTTTAGAAGTTATCCTTCCATTTTCTCAGTGCACTAAAGCGAGCTTCAGGTGTATTTTCTGACGCGATAAATTGCGTTGGAACATGGGTGAGAATGGCTTCATTTGCGGCACGTACAAAAGGATTGATTGCTTTTTGCTGTTCAATTGTCGTAGGTACCGTGCGCTCGTTATTGGCACGTAATGACTTTGCTTGTTGGTGATACTGGGTTAGTGCTTGGTTAGCGGGCTCAACGGCCTCAGCAAAAGCAAGATTCGCGAGCGTGTACTCGTGCGTGCAATACACTTTACATGTGTCAGGTAGTGTGAGTAGCTTTTCAAAGGAGTGCCACATTTGGCTAGGTGTTCCCTCAAAAAGTCTGCCGCAGCCAGCATTGAATAATGTATCACCCGTAAAAGCCAGTTCATCATTTACATAACAGATATGGTCTAACGTGTGACCTGGGGTGGCAATAATGTTCAGCGTGGTATCAAAAAGTGTGATCTTATCGTGTTCACTAAGGCCATGAGTAATGCCTTTATATTTACCATTTTTAGGCCCGTAGACTGTTAAGCTGGGAAAATGTGATAAAAGCGGGGCAATGCCATCAGTATGATCCCAATGGTGATGGGTGACTAATATGCCTTGGAGTGTTAAATCAAACTTGGCGAGGTAATCTAAAACAGGTTGTTCGTCACCTGGGTCAACCACCCAACAGTTTGAACGTCGAGGGTCTTTTATCACCCAGATATAATTGTCATCAAATGCTTTGATTGCATCGACTTGCACCATAACGCAATGCTCTATAAAGTGATTAATAACACCAGTATAACGAGCTTAGTAAATGAAACCAGCGTTAAGTTTTTTACAAGGACCCAAACCCGATGAGTGGCAAGACTTTCCTCACGGTGAATATTTAAAGGTGGGGATCCAAAAACGACTGGATGAATGGCTACCTAGAATGTTTGGTTACCACATGCTAAAACTCGGCTGTTTGAGCGGTCAAATGAATACCTCTGCCAGCCCGATTAAGCATCAAGTTTGTGTTGCCCCACAAGGCAAACATGTCGGAGTATTTGCTGAAATTGACGAGCTACCTTTTTACGAAAACTCAGTCGATGCTTGTATTTTAAGTCAGTGCTTAGAATATCATTCTGATCCGCATCATATTCTACGCGAAGCCCACCGAACGCTTATTCCTGGAGGTTATATTGTGATCTCAGGTTTTAATCCGTTTAGTTTATGTGGTGTGGCGCAAATGCTTCCCTTTAGTAAAGAAAAACTACCTTGGTCAGGGCGCTTCTTTACTCCATCGCGGGTGAAGGATTGGCTAGATTTACTCGGGTTTGAGATTGTTGGTGACGAGCGCTTTATTTATGCGTCTTTAGCGCGAGGCTCGAGGCTTTCTCGTTTTGCGCCATGGCGTCGTTTTTGCCGTCATTACTTAAAGCCGATGGGAAGCGTGTATATGTTGGTGGCAAGAAAGCGGGTGATGCCGCTCACTCCAATCAAACCTAAGTGGCATGTAAAGCCTAAGTGGACACCCGCTGTGAAAGGGGCTGGACTCAGACAAACCTGCCAAGATAAAGAATAACGAGTATTATTACTTAAGATAAATCTTAAGGGAGCTGTTATTTGTTATTGAATGATCCCTTAGTTAGACGCTGGCTTCGTAGCCTTCATCTACAAGTAGGTTTGAACCTGAAGCCGCTTCACGCGCTAAGTCATCAACAAGCTCATTATATTTATTTCCAGCGTGGCCTTTTACCCAGCGCCATTGGATCGTGTGTCGGCTGGTGGCAGCGTCCAGTCTTTGCCATAAATCGACATTTTTTACTGGTTGTTTGGCTGCGGTTTTCCAATTGCGCTTTTTCCAGTTTTCAAGCCAAGACTCAATGCCTTGTTTAACATATTGGCTGTCGGTATACAGAATGATGTCGCAGGGGCGCTTTAATGTTTCGAGTGCAACAATAGCCGCAAGCATTTCCATTCTGTTATTGGTTGTGAGTTTATACCCTGCACTCATTTCTTTTTCATGTCCTTGATAGGAAAGGTAAACACCATAACCACCTGGACCTGGATTGCCTAAACACGAGCCATCGGTATAAATCTCTACGGTTTTTTGCACTGAATTGCCTATTTTTATGTAAAATGTGCGAATAGGGCAAAATAATAGCAAAGTTAAGCGAGCAACGATATGCACACACGGCAAATAGTACTGGATACAGAAACCACAGGTATTGATCCTAAAGCTGGGCACAGGATCATTGAAATTGGTTGTGTTGAGCTAGTCAATCGCAGACTAACGGGGAATAACTTCCACGTATATATCAACCCTCAGCGCGACATTGAAGAAGAAGCCATTGATGTTCACGGTATCACCAACGAATTTTTACGTGATAAACCTTTTTTCCATCAAATTGCGCAAGAGTTTTTTGACTATATTAAAGGAGCTGAGCTTGTCATTCATAACGCGCCGTTCGACGTCGGCTTTATGGATCACGAGTTTGCTAAGTTAAATCAAGGCTTTCCGGCAACCCATGACTATTGTCAAGTGCTAGATACTTTGGTGATGGCAAGGGATCTTCATCCGGGCCAGAAGAACAGCCTAGATGCGCTTTGCCGTCGCTACGATATCGATAACTCAAAGCGTACGCTGCACGGCGCTTTGCTGGATTCCGAGATCCTTGCTGATGTTTACCTGTCGATGACGGGAGGCCAAAAAAAGCTGAATTTGGCAAATCAAAATAAAGGTGATCAGGCTAACTCAGCCGGTGGCATTATTCGTTTAGACAGCAATCGTCCTGCACTTAAAGTTTTACGTGCTTCTGCCGATGAAGAACAAGCACATACAGAACGTTTAGAGCTTGTAAACAAAGCTTGTGGACAAAGTCTGTGGCAACAATAATGAATATAATCGGTATCGTTGGGGTGGAGTAGACGCTTAACTAGGGGCTTTATCCCAAAAAAAGATCACTCAGGCCATCAACGCAATGTAGGGTTAATACATGAATCTAAAACAGCTTATCTTGGGGTTTGTACTGCTAGTAAGTACGGTTGTTGGCGCTCAAACACCACAGATAACGATGTTGCAGCGGGACGGTAAGGTAAATGAAATCCCTCTTTTAGATAACCGTTTTCGTATTGATTATAATATTGAAGAGATCACTTTACTGTTTTTTCGCGCCCCAGGCGCTCCCGCCGTGGTACTTGTGAAGCCTGATGGTAGTAAATATTATGCGACCAGTTCACTGGATAATGATGCACTACGATGGTATGACGAAGTCAGTTATGACTTGATCATTCTAAAGAACCCAACGCCAGGCCCTTGGCAAGTCATCGGACAGATCCAAAAAAACAGCCGCATAATGGTGCTTGGTGACATTGAACTCGAAGTTGAAGCTTTGCCCCCGCTATTATTCCGTGGTGAAGTGCTGAAGGTAACAGGGCGCGTGACTAATGATGGCAAACAGATAGATGTGGGTTACTTCCGGGATGTCGTGACTTTGTATGTGGAGTTCTCTAGTACCAATAACGATGAATATGCCAACTTTGGTGCAGGTACGCAAAGCGTGACCGACTTTAAAGATGATGGCCGAGAGTTTGATGAAAGACCCTTGGATGGAATTTTTACTGGTGAGTTTAAATTAAACTTTCCTGCGGGAGAGTGGCAGCCTGAATTTTTCATAGAAACGCCCATTCTAAAAAGAAGAGTGATCAAATCACCTATTGTTATCGCTGAGCCGCCATTCAACTTTGAATTGATGCTAGCGGGTGAAAACGAGCTTGAACATGGCCTTACTATTACGATAGACGACACGGTTGTGAAACCTGAGACCATATTGCTACAGGGTAAAATCTTTTACCCTAATGGTGAAGAGCAGATGTTTACCTTAGATGCAGAAGAACGGCTTTATCGTCAGCTGCCAATCAAGAATTATGATTGGGGGCGTTATAGTGTAGAAATCTCCGCATTTGGTGAAAATATCAATGGCCGTGAGTTTATGGCAACGTTGCCAAACTACAATTTTGAAATTGAAAGACCCATTGAAAAAGTGCCTGAATTGGAAGCCGCTGCGTTACCGGCAGTGATACAACCCGAGCCAGAACCAGAGCCGACTATAAGTACAGCGCTACTAGTCAGTATTATTGTTGCTGGTAACTTAGTTGTATTATTGCTCGGTTGGTTAGCCATTCGTGTTCTGGTGCAAAAAAAGCCAATTAGACTAAAAGTACCAATGCCAAAGAATCCATTTAAGAAAACCGAAGAAGTCATTGATCTTGATGATTTAGGACCATCTGAAAATAACGCAGCAGGGAATGGTTCAAAAAATGATAAATCAGGTGATATTTTGAACCTTTCAATGAAAGATAACTAAAAAACACGGTTTTTTTTCAAAAAACGGTTGACTCATGAGGGGGTCATTCGTATTATTCACGCCGCTGTCAGGGAGCACACCTTACAGCAAACACTGCAAGAATATGACGCGGAGTGGTAGTTCAGTTGGTTAGAATACCGGCCTGTCACGCCGGGGGTCGCGGGTTCGAGTCCCGTCCACTCCGCCAAATTTCTTCGTGGTATCAATAAGTCGCGCTGGAGTGGTAGTTCAGTTGGTTAGAATACCGGCCTGTCACGCCGGGGGTCGCGGGTTCGAGTCCCGTCCACTCCGCCAATACTTATTACAAACGTGCATTTGCTTCTTATGGAGTGGTAGTTCAGTTGGTTAGAATACCGGCCTGTCACGCCGGGGGTCGCGGGTTCGAGTCCCGTCCACTCCGCCAACACTTCGAAGCAAAAAATGCGAATACTCAGTGGAGTGGTAGTTCAGTTGGTTAGAATACCGGCCTGTCACGCCGGGGGTCGCGGGTTCGAGTCCCGTCCACTCCGCCAATGTATCGCATAACTATATTCAAGCTTTATGACAGCTTGTTTACTCGCTGGAGTGGTAGTTCAGTTGGTTAGAATACCGGCCTGTCACGCCGGGGGTCGCGGGTTCGAGTCCCGTCCACTCCGCCAACACTAAAACGAGTAAAATAATGTCATTAAGATATCTCTGCGGAGTGGTAGTTCAGTTGGTTAGAATACCGGCCTGTCACGCCGGGGGTCGCGGGTTCGAGTCCCGTCCACTCCGCCATTTAAGATATCTTGCAAATCTATCACTGCGGAGTGGTAGTTCAGTTGGTTAGAATACCGGCCTGTCACGCCGGGGGTCGCGGGTTCGAGTCCCGTCCACTCCGCCAGTTTGCAATTTCTCTTCTAAGCAAGCTTCCTTTACCAAAATCAAAAAGCTCATTTACATTAGTCTTTCCCTTGTCATCACAGTCCAGTAATTCATTTTTCAACATAAGCTTATAATAATGTCGATATAATTTTACCTGTTGTGGCAAAGTGGTAGTTCAGTTGGTTAGCTGTTGCTTAAGAGGGTAGCACTCAGCTAGGCCAAAAGACGATTATCTACGCGCCACACTCATTGTTTTACGTCTCAGTTCTTGTCGCCTTTTATACAAATAGACTAGGGCCTGTTGACCTTTGCTGTTTGATTTTTATTCTTCTGAGTGTGTTTTGGTCGCGACGCTCGACTTGCCGCCTAGTAATCTAGGCAAAAGTTGAGCAACAATGAACAAAGCGCACTCAGATGAACCCAAAGGGCAGCGCTTGATTAGCATTTCTTCTGTGTTGCCCCACAAGGATGTGGGGTAAGGTGACTTTGCAGGAGCACAAAGTCTTTATCGCCAGACTTACATAGAATGACTATGCTACGCTGGCTCTGCCTTGTATAAATACCAATCAAACTGCTGCAAAAACAAACTTGAAAGATCAACAGGCCCTAGTTGTAGATCTCATTTCTCCTAAGCAAAACACGATTAACTTAAAGCGTAAACCATGGTTACTTTTTAACTCGTCTCTTTTCTAGCGATCTACTTGCGATCTGTCTTTATTTAAATATACTGTATGTATAAACAGTGTTTGGTGATGTATGGCGAATTATATAGATCTTCTTGAGCGTAAAAACTTGCTTTGGCGTGGGCGTGGAAAGGCCGTGCAGCATGATGTCGTCAGTACTCGCTTTGCTGCACTTGATGATGTGCTGTGTGGTGGTTGGCCGCAACAAGGTGTGATTGGTGTAAAAACTGCAATGGGAATAGGGGAGTTAAGGTTGATATTGCCCCACTTTGCGGATGATAACCGTTTGAAGGTATTAATTAATCCACCAGGACAAATACATGCCGCGGCATTGCATTATTTATCGTTAGACCTGAGTGAATTTATGATATTGCAGCCACCAAGTGAAAAAGAAGCACTGTGGGCTGCGGAGCAGTGTGTAAAAAGTGGTGCGTGTAGTGCGCTTGTACTTTGGCACGAAGCGCTTTCTATTGCCGCTGTAAAGCGTTTGCAGCTAGGTGCACAGACGGGAGGTTGTAGGTTATTTGTTTTACATCAAGCACAGTACGCTCAAACTCTACCATTTACGCTTTCAGTGGCTTTACAAGCACAGCACAGCGGCTTGGATGTGATAGTGAAGAAGCACAAGGGGCACTTGGCACATCGTAGTCTTAAACTAGAAAACCCCCACTATTGGCCAGAGCTTGAAAAGCCAAATCTACCTCATGTTAGCGATAATATAGTTGCATTTACAGGCTATGAGCGGCGTTTAACGAGCTAGTTATGTGGTTATATCTCTATTTTCCTATGCTGCAACTAGAGGGAATGACAAAGCGAACGGTTTCTGGTGATTTTGTTACACCCGTTGTTATTATTGATGGCCGCAAAAACCAGATAGTGCAGCTCAATGATGCAGCGCAGCAGCGAGGTATAAAAATAGGAATGGGCCTTGGGACTGCTTGTGCATTGTGTACACAGCTTCATGTTTTGCCCTACGACGACCTTCTAGAAAGACAGCAGCTATTAGAAATTGCCAATACGCTTTATCAAGTAAGTGCAGATATTGTAATCGATGAACCTAATGGCCTTGTGCTTAAAGTCGATTCTATGCTGTCGCTCTATCATGATTTGCCAAGTTACTGGCAAGTAATATCTGGACAATTAGCGCAACTTGGCAAGAGTTATTATTACGGCATGGGTGAGTCCACAATAATGGCTAAGCTCTTAGCGCGAGAGCATTGCAATGCGCTTATGTTAACGCAGTGCCAAAAGCGTCATTACTTGGGGAAGATAGGATTAACACGTACAAGTCTAGACAGTCAAGTGATTGAGTTGCTTGCTCGCACCGGAGTTAAAAACGTGGCGCAGTTAGAGCTGTTTTCACTCAGTGAACTGGCCAAACGTTTTGATACTGAACTCGTACATTATGTAGGCTGCTTGTTTGGAAAACTAAAGGAAACCCTTAACTATTACCAACCTGCGGAAACCTTTGAGCTTACTGCACCTTTACTTTACGAAGTCGAAGTAATGGCTTGGTTAGAAAAGCCAATCGAGCATTTGCTATCGCGTTTAGCGTTATTCCTACAGCAACGTAACTTAGTAACTCGAACGCTTTATTTTACCTTAGCACTTCGAGATAAAGAGGCTTTAGAGATCACATTAAACAGCGCGGAGCCTGAATATAAGGCGGCAAATTGGCAGCGCTTGTTAAACCTCAAGCTAGAATCCATAACCTTAGATGCACCCGTACAAAGTGTTTCACTCAAAGCTGATGCACTAGAAGCGCAGCATGCCACAATAAAAGATCTCTTCTCAACGCAGCAAAGTGCGATGTCTGCGCAAGGACTGCGGGCTATTCTATGTGCTAAGCTCGGTGAGCAGGCAGTGCAAGGTTTACAACTTACAGGCGATCCTCGTCCTGAAAAGGCCAGCACTTATAGCCACGAGCCACATTTCACGACACTCAAGAGTAAATTAAGACCTACTATCCTATTTTCGAAGCCACAGCTGTTATGTGAAAGAGTCAATATTATTTCTGGTCCAGAGCGTATCGCTTCGGGGTGGTGGGACGGTGAGCCGGTCCAGCGAGATTATTTTATTGTACAAAATGAACAAGCGCAGCGGTTATGGGTATTTCGAGAGCAAAATAATCATTGGTATATTCATGGAGTATTTAGCTAATGTCTTATGCCGAGCTTTTTTGCCAGAGCAACTTTTCATTTTTGACTGGCGCATCGCGACCAGAAGAGTTGGTCAAACAAGCAGATTTTTTAGGTTATAGCGCAATAGGCATTACTGACGAATGCTCTTTGGCTGGTATTGTCCGTGCTCATGCTTATATTCGAGATCATAAACTCAAGATAAAACTGATAGTTGGGAGTTTACTGAAGTACAACAATATTGAGTTGGTTGCTCTTTGTCCTTGCCAGCTCGCTTATACAGAGTTATGTCGAGTGATCAGTAATGCTCGCCAGCGAATGGAGAAGGGACAATATCAGCTTAGTGAGTGGGATATTATGTCGCTTAAGCATGTCTTATTGTTATGGTTGCCAAAGGGAAACAGTCAAGATGTTCAATCATTGCAATGGCTGTGTAAATATCACCATAATAGAATATGGATTGGCTACCGACGTAACTTGAGTGCAAAAGATGTACATTATTTTACCCATTGTGTAAAACTGTCAAAAGCTTACCAAATACCTATTTGCGCTGTTGGTGGGGTGCTTATGCACTGCTCGTCTAGACTTGCGCTACAGCATACACTGACAGCCATTCGACAGAATCGTGTGATAAGCGAGATCCCTGAGAAAATGATTAGCAATAGCGAGTCGGCACTTAGATCTATCACTAAGCTTAATAAGTTGTTTTCACCTACCTTTCTTGAAGAAAGTGCCAATATCGCGAAGCGATGTGTATTTAATTTAGACTCATTGCATTATCAATATCCTCAGGAGTTAGTGCCTAAAGGTTTTACTCCAATGACTTATTTACGCGCGTTGGTCGAAAAGGGTAAACAAGTTCGCTTTCCTGATGGCGTGCCGCCAGATATAGAAGCCATTATTGATAAAGAGCTAGCGCTTATCGAAGCGCTTGATTATCCGTTTTTCTTTATCACTATTCATGACATTGTGATGTATGCCAAACAGCATCAAATCTTATACCAAGGGCGAGGCTCAGCCGCTAACTCTGTGGTCTGTTATTGCTTAGAGATAACCGCGGTTGACCCTCGGCAAGTGGGTGTATTGTTCGAGCGTTTTATTAGTAAAGAGCGTAATGAGCCACCCGATATAGATGTGGATTTTGAACACCAACGTCGTGAAGAGGTGATCCAATATATCTACAAAAAATATGGTCGTAAACGCGCAGCATTAGCAGCAACGGTGATCACGTATCGTTTAAAAAGTGCCATGCGTGATGTTGGCAAAGCCTTGGGCATTGAAATGGCGCAAATAGAGTACTTTATTAAGCATCTCAACCGCCGTGATAAAGGACTTAACTGGCAGGCCCAATTAGTGGAGTTAGGGTTAGAGCCAAACTCATTAAAAGGTCAGCACTTTATTCAGTTGGTTAATGACATTATGGGGTTTCCAAGGCATTTATCGCAGCATGTTGGTGGTTTTGTTATCTCAGAAAGCCCATTACATGAATTAGTGCCCGTAGAAAATGCAGCTATGCCAGAGCGCACCATTATTCAATGGGATAAAGATGACCTTGAAACCCTTAAGTTACTCAAAGTCGATATCTTGGCCTTGGGTATGCTAAGCGCTATCCGTAAGTGTTTTGGCTATATTGCAGCGCATACGAAGCGAAATCTGGATCTTGCCCAATTGACTCGTATGCAAGACGACCCTTTGGTCTATAAGATGTTGCAAAAAGGGGATAGTGTTGGCGTGTTTCAAGTAGAGTCTCGTGCACAAATGAGTATGTTGCCAAGGCTGAAACCCGCGAATTACTACGACTTAGTGATCCAAATAGCGATTGTACGTCCCGGCCCTATTCAAGGGGATATGGTGCATCCATTTTTAAAGCGACGGGATGGTGAAGAGCAAGTGACTTATCCATCCGAAGCGGTTAAATCGGTATTAGAGAGGACAATGGGGGTTCCTATTTTCCAAGAACAAGTGATAAAACTGGCTATGGTTGCTGCTGGGTTCACTGGAGGAGAAGCGGATAGCCTACGCCGAGCCATGGCGTCATGGAAAAAAACCGGGGAGCTAATGCAGTTTAGAGAAAAGCTTATTCGAGGCATGCTGGATCGGGGCTATGAAGCACAATTTGCTGAGCGGATTTTTGAGCAGATCTGCGGCTTTGGTGAATATGGTTTTCCTGAAAGTCACTCAGCTTCTTTTGCAGTGCTGGCTTATGCCTCTGCGTGGTTGAAATACTACTACCCCGCAATGTTTTATACCGCTCTACTCAATAGCTTTCCAATGGGGTTTTATTCGGTTTCACAGCTGTTGCAAGATGCATCAAGGCATGAGGTTAGCATTTTACCTATCTGTGTTAACCAGTCCGATTACGAACATCAAGTCGTACAAGAGCCAAGACAAGCAACGTTTGCGATCCGGTTAGGATTTCAGCTTATAAAAGGGTTAAGTGAAGAAGAAGCACTGCAATTATTACAATGCAGACCTCAAGAGGGGTTTGGGAATATCGTGCAGTTACAGCAAGCTGGTATTACTAACAGCACTATTGAAAAGCTGATTTCCGCGGATGCTTTACATCACTTTGTAGATAGCCGTTATGCGGCTAGGTGGTCACTTGCAGATCAAAGTAAAACCTTGCCACTATTCAGCGATATTGAAGAGAAAGAGTCGCAATATAGTCACTTTAGCGCCACAGAGTTTGAAAACTTACAGGAAGATTACAATAGCACTAAGGTTTCTTTACGCACTCACCCAATCAAGCAACTTGAGCAAGCAAAGCTTATACACCGAACGGTTAAGGCCAATGAACTGCTTTATCGACCGCATAAATCGTTAGTAACAGTGATAGGGCTGGTGACAGGAAAGCAAGCCCCGGGTACCGCAAAAGGCGTGACCTTTTTTACTTTAGAAGATGAAACAGGCAACATCAATGTAATTGTGTGGTCTGGTACTGCTCGAGCACAAAAGCAAGCCTATATGGGCGCACAGCTATTAGAAATAAAGGGTATAGTAGAGAAAGAGGGTGAAGTGGTACATGTTATTGCTGGTAGGTTAATCGATAGAAGTGAATTACTAGCAGCGATGACAATTAAGGCTCGCGCTTTTCATTAATTGCTTGTGAGGTGCTCGGCCTTTCGTAAATGCGTTTCACATATGCGTATAAGGTTTAAATGCCCCAATAGAGAGGCATTTTCGTTGCTTTTTCGCTTTAGCCTTGGAGCAGCTTCATCATGGCTGCAATAAACCCTTCTTGCTTAACGATTTGGTACTTCTGACAGGAGTCAGGGTTTTTCAAATCGTGGCATAAATATAGTGTATTGCGCTCAAGCGCAGGCTTTGGATGTAAGTTTGAATCAAATAGCACAGGATCTATACCAGGAAGACCAGACCAATATACACTACTAGCCACAAGGCCTAATTTTTCATAAGTAATCAGTTGTGGTTTTGGCAGGATAATAAATAAAACACCAATCACAGCAAACACTATCCACTTACCTTTACCCTTGGGTTTATCGTTATCTGTAGCGGCTTGTGTTTGAGGTGTATTTGTTTGCCGCGCTTGCGCGGTCTGTTGAGCCTTTATCGCTGCAATTTGTTGTGGCGATGGTCGACGGTTTTTTGTTGTACTAGTGCGTTTCTTTTGATTGGACTGTACTTGACCTAAAAGCGATTGTTTTTTTGATGGTTTTGCCATGCTTTAAGTAGCCTTTTAGTTGCAGGTCTCTATAATGCTTCTATGCTAAGTATAATAGCTTATTTTTACACTACAGCCTACGGGAAAGGACTATGGATCAAAACATCTCTATTTTAATCGTCGATGATGTAGGGACAGTTCGCAGCTTTTTACATCAAACCTTAATGCACTTAGGCATTGATCATGTAAGAGAAGCCTCCACTGCAACGCAATGCGTAAAGTCATGTGAAGAGCAACATTTTGATATTGTCTTTTTAGATATTGAGCTGCCCGATGGTGATGGTAAAGAGTTAATTGCAACCCTAAATGAAATAAACCCGAATATTAATGTCGTTATGGTGTCGGCACACTCAACGGTAGACAATGTTAAAGATGCGATTGAGCGCGGTGCTAAAGGTTTTGTTGTTAAGCCATTTTCGCCAAAGAAAATCGCGGCTATGCTGAAGAAGTTTTACCCAGATTTAGAATTGGTTTAAAACGGCACTGATTTTATCTTTTGATACCAAAGTATATAAATTACAGACATAAAAAAACCGACATAATGTCGGTTTTTTCAATCCAGCAACAAATTAAAGTGCTTTGATCTTAGCAACTAAACGGCTCTTATGACGAGCAGCTTTGTTTTTGTGGATTAGACCTTTAGTTGCGTAACGGTCTAGGATAGGTGCAGCAACAGCGAATGCTTGAGTTGCAGCTTCTTTATCACCAGCTTCAATTGCAGCGATTACTTTTTTGAAGTATGTACGCATCATTGAACGACGGCTTGCGTTGTGCTTACGACGCTTTTCGCTAGTGATAGCGCGTTTTTTTGCAGACTTGATGTTAGCCAAGGTTTGCTCCTAACAATCTTAAAATAAGCTTAATTTAAAGGCCGAGGAATATGCCTGTTTTAATCGCAAAAGTCAATATAAATTAACAAGCGCGGCCTAATGTTCAACACCCAAGACTCGACTTGGGCTATTCTCAATTCTTAACCTGTACAAATCAAAACGTTGCTATGCGACATTTTTACTTCTATAGCAGGCAAGTAAACCCGTAATATCCCAAGTTGCACTAATAATTTGCAAAGCGTAGCTTCACAAAGTGCCTTGAAAATCTCAGGTCTGAACCAAAGTAAACAGTCAAATTTCACAAGGTGAAACAGGCCTACCAAGGTTAATGGCGCGTATTGTATCAAAGCTGACAGGGCACGCCTAGTGCTAAATGCACAACGACTGTGGCATAATCTGCCGCGATTCACTGAATTTAGGAGTTAAGGTGGCAAAAGGGTTATTTAAATCGGGTATGATTGTCAGTGCCATGACTATGATTTCGCGGGTTCTGGGCCTCGTTCGAGATGCCGTCGTGGCAAACTTATTAGGCGCTGGATTGGCCGCAGATGTCTTTTTATTCGCCAACCGGATCCCT
The DNA here is from genome assembly GCF_013319255.1 of Pseudoalteromonas sp. JC28. NCBI lineage: Bacteria > Pseudomonadati > Pseudomonadota > Gammaproteobacteria > Alteromonadales > Pseudoalteromonadaceae > Pseudoalteromonas > Pseudoalteromonas sp. JC28. Next base: position 186,645 of record NZ_QOKX01000005.1, read on the forward strand.
AATTTTTTACGTAGACTATTCGCTGAAGGCGCGTTTGCTCAGGCATTTGTACCTGTGCTTTCTGAAATTAGAGAAAAGCATGGCGATGATAAAGTGAGGTTATTTGTTGCACAAGCCGCAGGTACACTTGGCACGGTGCTACTTATTGTCACTATTTTGGGCGTAGTTGGTTCGCCTGTCATTGCGGCATTATTCGGTACGAGTTGGTTCATAGATTGGTGGCAAGGTGGTGCAGATGGTGAAAAGTTTGTGCTTGCAAGTGCACTATTAAAACTGACCTTTCCTTATTTGTTCTTTGTTTCTCTCGTGGCTCTGAGTGGCGCGGTACTGAATGTTTATAATCGTTTTGCCGCAGCTGCTTTTACCCCTGTATTATTGAACGTTGCGATTATTATTTGCGCTATTTTCCTTCATGATAAATTTGAGCAGGGTGCATATGCATTGGCACTAGGGGTATTTATTGGGGGAATGGTTCAACTGCTATTCCAAATACCGTTTTTACTGCGTTTAAAGGTGCTAAGTCGCCCCCGCTTTGCTTGGCGAAGCCCCGAGGTAACCAAAGTAAGAACTTTGATGATCCCAGCATTATTTGGAGTTTCTGTTAGCCAAATTAACTTATTAATAGACACCGTTATCGCCTCGTTTTTAGTCACAGGCTCAATTGCTTGGTTGTATTATTCAGATCGATTAATTGAGTTTCCACTAGGTCTGTTTGGTGTTGGAATTGCTACGGTCATCTTACCTGCATTGTCGAGGTTGCATGCCGGAGACAATAGTTCAGACTTCCAAAAGACGCTGGATTGGGGGGTGCGCTTCGTTGTTTTTTTAGGTTTACCCGCAATGTTTGGGTTGATGGTAATAAGCCCACTTATCATTTCAGTATTGTTTGGACACGGTGAGTTTGTTTCTCAAAATGCAGACAATATAGAAAAAGTCAGCTTAGGTGTTGCTGCATATTCCGTCGGTTTGCTAAGTTTTATGCTAATAAAAGTGCTCGCTCCGGGGTTTTATGCGAGACAAGACATAAAAACGCCAGTTCGTATAGGTATCATTTCGATGGTACTGAATATGGTGTTTAATCTGCTTTTAGCTCCTTTTATTGGCTATATCGGCCTTGCATTGGCAACTTCATTATCAGCGTCTTGTAATGCGTTTTTACTTTATCGTCAGCTGTCACATCAAGGTGTGTATCAGCTAAGCGCATTTTCTCTTGGTTTTACTGCCAAATGCTTTGTTGCAGCGGTCGTGATGGCTGTATGTGTATACTTTCTCGGCGCACGTTTTGAATGGCTAGAGTGGGGACTGATGGAGCAGGTGCTATTACTTTGCGGATTATTAGTAACTGCGATGGTGAGCTATTTTAGTTTACTATTTATACTAGGGGTAAGATTGAGCACAATCCGAGATGCTTGATTCGCATTTTTAAGCAACTTGGGTATAATCGGGCTCTTTGATATTTGCTGCACAAAGGCACGGCACTATGCAACTAATCCGAGGGATCCATAATATTCGACCACATCATTTTGGTTGTGTGTTGACGATTGGAAACTTTGACGGGGTTCATCTTGGACATGTAGAGGTTTTGAAGGGGCTGATTAGCGACGCAAAACACTATCAACTTCCAAGCACAGTGATGTTATTTGAGCCGCAGCCCTTGGAGTTTTTTGCCAAAGATAAAGCACCGGCTAGGCTGACGCGATTACGTGATAAGCTAGTCCTGTTGCAAGAGCTTGGCATAGAGCGGGTCATTTGCGTCAACTTTAATCGCAAATTTGCCTCGCAAGATGCAGAGCAGTTTATCAAAGAAGTCCTAGTGACAAAGCTTGGAACCAAGGCGCTCACGGTCGGCGATGACTTTCGTTTTGGCCGTGAACGTGCTGGTGATTTTGCAATGTTAAAGCAAGTAGGCGAACCGCTAGGTATGCAAGTAAAAGACACGGCAAGTTTTCGCAAGCAAGATTGTCGTGTAAGTAGCACGTTGATCCGCACGGCACTTGCGGCTGGTGATTTACGTCAAGCACATGATATGTTGGGCCATACCTATGCCATTTCGGGCCGTGTTATTCACGGTTGGAAGAAAGGCAGAGAGCTTGGTTTCCATACTGCAAATATTGCCTTAAAACGCCAAGTGAGCCCTGTGCGCGGTGTGTATGCGGTCAAAGCGACTGTGAATCACAAAACACATTATGGCGTAGCGAATGTTGGCACTAAGCCAACCCTAAACGGAACGAAAGCCCTTTTAGAGGTGCATCTGTTTAATTTTAATGAGACCATCTACGGTCAGTTTATGAAAGTGGAGCTAATTGAAAAGCTTCGCGATGAGCAAAAATTCGAAACATTGTCGCAGTTAACAGAACAAATCAGTCGTGATGTTAGCAATGCAAAACAGTGTTTTTCTTTAACGTAGCCGATACGGAAAGTAGGATAAATGAGCGACTACAAACATACTTTAAATCTACCGGAAACTGAGTTTCCGATGCGTGGTAATTTGGCGCAACGCGAACCAAAGATGCTGAAAAAATGGTATGAAGAAGACCTATACGGTCAAATTCGCATTGCGAAAAAAGGTAAAAAGCCATTTATTTTGCATGACGGTCCTCCGTATGCAAATGGTGATATTCACCTAGGTCACTCAGTAAACAAAATCCTAAAAGATATTATTATTAAGTCAAAAACGCTTTCTGATTTTGATGCACCTTATGTACCTGGTTGGGACTGTCATGGTCTTCCAATTGAGCTACAGGTGGAAAAGAAAGTAGGCAAACCAGGTAAGAAAGTATCGGCTGCTGAATTCCGTGAAAAGTGCCGCGACTATGCTAAAAAGCAAGTTGATGGCCAAAAAACAGATTTCAAACGCCTTGGTGTTTTAGGTGACTGGGATAAGCCATACCTAACCATGAACTTTGATTTTGAAGCCAATGCTATTCGTGTGCTTGGTCGTATTATCAAAAATGGTCACCTGCACAAAGGTGCAAAGCCAGTTCACTGGTGTACGGATTGTGGTTCAGCACTTGCAGAAGCGGAAGTTGAATACCAAGACAAACAATCGCCAGCAATCGACGTAAAATTTGTGTTTGCTGATCAAGCGGCAATCATTGGTGCGTTTGGCTTGGCCGAAGGTCACGAAGGCAAAGGCGAAGTAAGTACCGCAATTTGGACTACAACGCCTTGGACATTGCCTGCAAACCGCGCTGTGGCAGTACACGGCGCGCTAGAGTATGCGCTGGTACAAATCGAAGATGAAGGTCAAGAGCAGCGTATTGTACTTGGTTCTGAATTAGTCAAAGACGCTGTTGATCGTTTTGGATTCAAGCACTTCCACGTACTAGGTTACGCGAAAGGCGCTGCGCTTGAGAATCTGCGCGTTGCACACCCATTCTTAGATTTCGATGTGCCTGTTATTTTAGGTGAGCACGTAACAACAGACTCAGGTACTGGTATCGTTCACACAGCACCTGGTCACGGTCAAGAAGACTTTGCTGCGGGCCAGGCTTACGGTCTAGAAGTTGCAAACCCTGTTGGTGCAAATGGTGTTTATCTACCAGATACACCGATTTTTGCAGGTCAGCACGTATTTAAAGCAAATGACAGCATCATTGAGTTATTAACTGAGAAAGGCGTATTGTTCCGTCATAAGGCGCTAACGCATAGTTATCCACATTGCTGGCGTCACAAAACTCCTATTATTTTCCGTGCGACGCCACAATGGTTCGTCAGCATGGATCAGGCTAACCTACGTGCTGATTCACTGAATGAAATCAAAAAGACAGAGTGGTTACCAGAGTGGGGTGAAAGCCGCATCGCAAACATGGTTGAAGGTCGCCCTGACTGGTGTATTTCACGTCAGCGTACTTGGGGTGTACCAATCGCATTATTTGTCGATAAAGACACCGGTAGCCTACATCCTGAAACGGAAGCCCTTATTGAAGCCGTTGCTAAATTAGTGGAAGAAAAGGGTATTCAGGCGTGGTACGACTTAGAGCCTAGCGCGCTATTAAGTGAAACTGATGCTCAACAGTACGTAAAAGTACAAGATACACTAGACGTATGGTTTGACTCAGGTGTAACACATGCGTGTGTTGTTGATGCGCGTGAAGATTTAACAGGTCCTGCAGATCTTTACCTTGAAGGCTCGGATCAGCACCGTGGTTGGTTTATGTCATCAATGATGACTTCAGTTGCTATCAATGGTCATGCACCTTATAAGCAAGTGTTAACGCATGGCTTCACGGTCGATGAAAAAGGCCATAAGATGTCTAAGTCATTAGGCAACGTGATCTCGCCGCAAGACATCATGAACAAACTAGGTGCAGATATTTTACGTTTATGGGTAGCTTCTACCGATTATACGGCCGAAATGACTGTGTCTGATGAAATCTTTAAGCGCTCAGCTGACCGTTATCGTCGTATTCGTAACACAAGTCGTTATCTACTTGCGAACCTAAGCGGCTTTGATCCAAAAACGAATTTAGTAGCAATTGAAGATATGGTTGAGCTAGATCGCTGGATTGTTGCGCGTGCTGCACAGCTACAAACTGAGATCAAAACAGCGTACGACAAGTATCAAATGCTTCAAGTAACACAGAAGCTTATGAATTTCTGTACTGGTGAATTGGGTTCGTTCTATCTAGACGTGATTAAAGACCGTCAGTACACGGCGAAAAGTGATAGCCATGCCCGTCGTTCTTGTCAATCAGCGCTTTATCATATCGCCGAAGCGATGACACGTTGGATGGCGCCAATCATGAGCTTTACTGCGCAAGAAATCTGGGAAGTATTACCAGGTGAGCGTGGCCAGTTTGTATTCACGGATACTTGGTATGATGCAATTGAAGGGGCGACAGAAGGCTCGTTGAATAACGAGTACTGGCAAAACCTACTGGCGGTACGTGATGAAGTAAACCGTGTGCTTGAGAATGCACGTAAAGAAGAAGTGATCGGTGCGACGCTACAGGCTGAAGTAACGCTATATACTGGCGGTGACTTAGCTGAGCAGCTCAACGCCATTGGCGACGAATTGCGCTTTGTTTTACTGACTTCGAAAGCAACGGTAGAAGTAGTCAACCGCAAGCCAGAAAATGCAATTTCATCAGAAATTGATGGTTTATACATTAGTGTAGCGGCAACATCGGCTAAAAAATGTGATCGTTGTTGGCACTATACGGACGACGTAGGTAAGAATGAGCAACATGCAGATATCTGTGGCCGTTGTATTAGTAACGTTGAAGGTGACGGCGAGCAGCGTCAATTCGCCTAGGAGTAAAACGTGACACAAACTACACAGAAAAGTGGTCTGGTGTGGTTGTGGCTTAGTCTACTGCTTTTTGCAGTAGACTATTTCACCAAAGCACTGGTTATGACTGAAATGGAACTCTATGAGTCCATTGATATTTTGCCTATATTCAATCTCACCTATATGCATAACTATGGTGCGGCTTTTAGCTTCCTAAGTGAAGCAGGTGGCTGGCAACGTTACTTTTTAAGTGGCATTGCCGTGGCGATTAGCACTTTATTGATTTTTTGGCTACGTAAGTTGCCGGCATCAAATTGGAAGTTGGGATTGGCCTACGCCCTGGTATTAGGTGGTGCGGTAGGAAATTTATACGACCGCATTATTCATGGTTATGTGATTGACTTCCTTCATTTCTATTATCAAGACTGGCATTATCCAGCGTTTAATGTCGCAGACATGGCGATTGTCGGCGGTGCTGCACTATTAATTTTCGATGCCTTTACCAGTGGCGATAAACCACAGGAGAAAAATGCGTGAGTGAGCAACTAATTGGAGCAAAGTCTGAAGTCTTGTTCCATTTTTCAATCAAGTTATCAGACGGTTCAGCAGCAGATTCTACCAAAGTTCATAATAAACCCGCTAAGTTGTTTATGGGTGATGGCAGCCTGACGGAAAATTTTGAAAAGTGCTTGCTTGGATTAAAAGCGGGCGATGAGAAATCTTTTGAGCTAGAGCCAGAAGACGCGTTTGGACAACCAAATCCTGATAACATCTATTATGTTGATAGAAGCAAATTTGGCGCAGAAACCCCTGCTCAAGTAGGTAGCATCATTGCATTTACGCAACCTGATGGTACTGACTTACCTGGATTGATCCGAGAAGTAGCCGGCGACTCGGTAACTGTCGATTTCAATCACCCGCTTGCAGGCCAAAAAGTAACGTTTGAAGTTGAAATTCTTGAGGTAAATAACTGATGGATATCTTGCTGGCAAACCCGAGAGGATTCTGTGCAGGTGTAGATAGAGCGATCAGCATTGTTGAGCGTGCACTCGATATTTTCGAAGCGCCTATTTATGTTCGCCATGAAGTTGTTCATAACAAATATGTTGTTGATGGTCTGAAGTCTCGTGGTGCGGTATTCGTTGAAGAGCTAAATGAAGTGCCAGACGACAGTATTGTTATTTTCAGCGCGCATGGTGTTTCTCAGCAAGTACGTAATGAAGCGAAGCGCCGAGAGCTAAAAGTCTTTGATGCGACTTGTCCGTTAGTGACAAAGGTGCATATGGAAGTGACGCGTGCTAGCCGCAGAGGTACTGAGTGTATTTTGATTGGGCACCAGGGGCACCCTGAAGTTGAGGGTACTATGGGGCAGTATGACAATCCGAATGGTGGTATTTATCTCGTTGAAAAACCAGAGGATGTAGCAGCACTCGAAGTGAAAGATGCTGACAATGTGTTCTATTGCAGTCAAACAACATTATCGGTAGATGACACTGCGGATGTAATTGACGCACTGCGTAGCAAGTTTCCGAACATCAGTGGTCCTCGAAAAGATGATATCTGTTATGCCACGCAAAACCGCCAAGATGCGGTTCGCGACTTAGCGGACAAAGTTGATTTATTGCTTGTGGTGGGTGCGAAAAATAGTTCTAACTCTAACCGTTTAAGAGAGCTTGCGGATAAAATGGGAACTAAAGCATTTCTTATCGATGATGCCTCTTCCATCGAAGAAGCTTGGTTCGATGGGGTTGCAAAGGTAGGTGTAACTGCCGGCGCATCTGCACCTGAAGTGTTGGTTCAACAGGTTATCTCTCGACTTAAAGAACTTGGTGGGAAAACGGTAGTTGAGAACCCAGGACAAGAAGAAAATGTCGTGTTTGCCGTACCTGTAGAACTCAGATAAGAGAGTTAGCACGATGACACCGCGTATCAGGTTGTTGTCTGCACTATTGAGTGAGCGAGGTGTGCTAGCATTGCTAGTTGCCTCGCAAATCCTAGCCTTTTTATACACGCTGATTTCCGCGACTGCGTTTTGGCAATCCCTTGGGTTAACTAGCTTATTTATTCATTTCACTGCCTTTTTATCACTTGCCGTGATAGCGATTGTACGCCACGCTGTTGAGAAGCGCTCAGATCTAGTTGAAGCAGGTATTCTCATATCTGTCTTCGTGCTTTGTACTGTTGTCACTAGTACGGCTTTTCCCTATGGTTTTACATTGCTCGGTTGGATTGATGAGGCAAAAATTGAATTGAGCTTATGGCGTAACATCGCAATATGTCTTTGCATTATCACGCTTTTCGCGCATTTCTTAGCTATCTTTACCGATAATATTCGTAAGGTGAAAGCGCTATCTCAAGCGGAACTTGAAGCGTTACATGCGAGAATTCGGCCGCACTTTTTATATAACTCACTCAATACAGTGGCCGAATTGACTCATATCGATCCAAGTGCAGCAGAAAAGTCAGCATTAGCCCTTGCCGATTTATCTCGCGCTGCGATGTCCACACAAAATATTGTTCCGCTGGAAAGTGAAATATCTTTATGCAAAGCGTATTTAGCACTTGAGCAGTGGCGCTTTGCAGAGCGTCTGAGGGTAGAGTGGGAATTAGACAATGTCTTGGGAGATGTTTTTATCCCTGCGTTGATATTGCAGCCATTGGTGGAGAACGCGGTTAGCCATGGGGTAGAGCCAAACCCAAATGGAGCGGATATTCGTATTCATATTCACTGTAGTAAACGCACCTTAACGGTGGTAATTTTTAACAGCTATGACGCAAAATTAAAGCCGACGCACCAAGGGCATGGCATTGGGATAAGTAACATCAGACGCCGCTTGACTTTACACTACAATCAGCCCATTGATTTTAAAACCGAAGCCAGTCAAGATAGCTATACCGTCAGTTTTTCGCTACCACTATGAAAACAGTAATATCTTATCTTATTGTGGATGATGAGCCGTTGGCAAGAGCTCGCGTTAAACGACTAATGCAAAAGCACGTGGGCTTTCGTTGTATCGGTGAAGTTGACTGCGCTGACGGTGTGGAAGCGCTACTAAATCAGGAGCCTGTACAGCTAATTTTTCTTGATATTTCGATGCCAGGTCAGTCAGGTGTTGAGCTTGCGAGTCAATTACGCCTGCAATTTCCGAGGATGAAAATCGTGTTTCTAACGGCGCATCCGGAATATGCGTTAGAAGCATTTGAACTGCACGCCAATGGTTATCTAGTGAAGCCACTAGATAGTGATAAGCTTGATGCTTTATTGACTACTATCTTTCCGAGTATGGAGACGCTCAGCTATTACGTTGGCAGTGAGTTGCGTTACGTTCAGGCTTCGGATGTTATTGTTGCCGAGGCGGATGAAAAATATACGCGAGTAACCTTGAATTCCGGCCTACAAGCATTAATTGACATGTCACTCAAGTCACTGTTAGATAAGTTTCCAACACATTTTATTCAAATCCATCGCAGTACATTAGTTAAGCGAACAGAAATTTCTGCTTTAGAACTACATGAACAAAAGCACTATGTTTGCCTCAAGTCGCTGCCCAATCGCTATGAAGTTAGCCGTAGAGCTTATACCCAAATAAAAACATTGTTTTGAGTGTTAAGTGGTGAATAAACCGTTTATCGCCTCAATAGACCTTTCATACTATCTCGTATTGAGTTTCAAAGACGACCGCTTACACTGAAACTAGGATAATTGAATTCTGGTTGAGATATGCATCTTTCGCTAAAGCAACATGGCTTCACACTGTTAGAAGTGCTTATTGCTTTTATGATTTTGAGCTTTGGGCTGCTTGGTGCTGTGGCATTACAAGCAAAAGCTAAACAAGCAAGTTTTGATTCTATGCAGCGAGCCGCAGCGGTTGAGCTTGCCAGCGACATCATGCATCGTATTCGTAGTAATGATGCGACCGACATCACGACACTTTATAAGGTAAAGTTTAATAGTGAGAGCGGAACTACAAAAGCGGACACTTGTTATACCGGATATTGTAGTGCAGCTAGCATCGCGCAAACGGATATTGCTAATTGGCGTCGAGCCATAAGAGCACGAGAAAATACCGGTTCGTTGGATAATGCGGTTGTATGTATTACTCCCACCTCGAGTGCCACCGATCCTTCCGGGGTAAATGTGAGGGTTGTTGTCACGTGGCGAGGACGTCAGGCCATGACTGCCCTTGAGGATAATCCCGCGGGGGATTGTGGTACGGTTGATGATAGACGCAGAGCGGTAGTCATGGAAACATTTGTTTTAATTAGGAGTGAGCCATGAAAAGGATGCTAGGGTTTACCTTATTGGAAATAATGATCGCCATGTTCATTGGTGTGATGTTATTAGCAGGTGTTATAGCAACATACATAGGTATGAAGGCGACCACCAATGACACGATGCAAATTGGAGAATTACAAGAAAAGGGACGCTTGTCTCTATCAATAATGCGTCGCGATATCGAGCAAGTTGGCTTTTGGGGAACCTTTTACGACAAAGGCTTCAAAAGTACCAATCAAAGTGCACCAGCAAATCCGGGTAATGATTGCAGCGATGGACCTAATAATGGAAGTTTCCCTAACAACGACCCCACAAATTTTAGACCTATCTTAGCGACACTCTCCGACGGTGCTAATGCTATGGAGTGTATTACCAAAGCGATACCCGAGACCGAAGTGTTGCAAGTGAAGTTTTTGGAAGGTAACCCAGTGGAAATCACAGGACTAGTTCCAGATGGGACACAAATCCAAAATGGAAGATACTACTTTATTGCGCAGCAAGAGCAGGCGGAGTTTATTGCTGGTAATACCATTGGCAATATGCCAAGTGTAAACGCCACATTGTGGCCTTATAGTCACCATGTTTATTACATAAGTGAAGAGCAGCAGGTGATTAACAATCGCACTATCACCATCCCTGTATTGAGAAGAAAACGTCTACTGGTAAGTGGTGGAATGAGTGATGAGCTGGTCATTGAAGGGGTTGAACGGATGCGGTTTGTGTTTGGCTTAGATACCGATTATGACGGCCGCGTAGATAGATATAGGCACACTGCGAATATGTCTGAGGCCGATTGGAGCGGAACGCGAGGGATTTTATCTTTGCAGTTGTTTGTTTTAGTTAGAGTCCTACAGCCTGATGCAGATTTCGGGGTGCAAAAGCGGACTTACTATCTGGGAAATGATCCCAATAGAAGCGAGCTAACTTATACAGATGCCGTTCGCAGAACGGTTTTCTCAACTACGATTTCGATGTACAACATGGGAGGCTCAGCATGGGAAATGTAAAGCAACGAGGTGTGGTGCTGATCATGGCGATGGTGATGGTGGTTGCTGTTATGGCGGTTGCAGTGACTTTAATGAGCACAAGTACCTTGGATATTAAAATGACACATGCGGTGATGGAGCGAGAAGAAGCCGAGAGTTTACTGTTTGGTGAAATGCAAAGGTTGATAAGGCAAGAGCAACGAGCCCCCAATAATGTGTTTTTACGCTCACGACAGCAGCTAGCAGATGGTGGCGCGACAGTACAAACACCCAATGGCTTACAAGCGACCGTGAAAAACTTAAATAACGGAGAGCTTGAGCTATTTTGTCCCCGACAATTTGATTACACAGATGGGTTCGTCTGTAACATGACGGAAGTCCAGGCCACGGTGGAATACGGCGATAGAGGTCGTCACAATGTAACTATTGTGATGGGTGTTGGGCAAGAAATAGTCAGTGTTTCAAATTAACTATAGACTTCTTCGGATATAAATTATGAAAAAGTTATTTTGTATTTTAATTGCTTGGTCCGCGTTGACACAAATCGTTCAGGCCGAAGATATCGAGCTTTACGTTAAACATAATGTCTCTACCCGTGAGCAGCCCAGAGTATTAATGTTATTTGATACATCGGGCAGTATGGCGTGGGACTCACAAAATGGTAAGGCGTGTTATGAGCGTTACTCATATCGCGTGTGGACTGGCTGGCGTTATGAAACACGTTATGGATACCAAGAAACAGAGTGCTTTAACGGTAGTAACTGTTATCAAGCAAATGAGTACAATCAAGCTGTACAGGGCTGTGCTGATAGCCGCCTCAAAGTTGCGCAAAACGCGATGCGTAAACTGGTGAAAGACAACGCAGATATCCAATTTGGTTTATCTCGCCTATATTCTTCAAGTGGCGGTTATATATTAAATGGTATTGGTAGTAGTAGTGATGACATTGTAGAAAAAATAAATGCATTACCTGCTTCTGGCTCAACGCCGTTATCTGAAACCTTATGGGAGTTGTATAACTACCTTAAAGGTGGAGATGTCTACTGGGGCGAAAACGGTGGAAACGATAGAGATAAGAGTATAGAGCGTCGTGGTAATTATATCTCCGCGTTTACTCCAGCCCGTGGCGCGGATGAACGCTGCGATACCTCAATTAATTTAATTTTAATGACAGATGGAGATCCAACCAGTGACACTAGCTCTAACAATAGCATAGTGAATGAATATTTTTCAGTCTATGGCTCTTATCCCAATTACTTTGATATAAATGAAGGTTCTGGTGTCACTAAAAATTATTTACCCGCATTAGCTAAAACAATGCGCGGTACGTCTCAAGTTAAAGTTGACTTATATCCTTCTACACCTGATGAACACGATTTTGCACGGGTCTTCACGATTGGTTTTGGTAATGGTATGTCGGGTACAGGCATAGATCTGCTTAAAGAAACCGCGACGCAAGGTGGTGGGCAATATCTTCATGCGCATACCGCAAACGACTTATCGGACGTGCTCAAAACCACGATTACCAATATCAGAAATGTGAGTGCAAGCTTTAGTTCACCAACCGTGTCTGCCAACGCACAAGATCCGACGCAAACCGGAAATGCTTTATACTACACTCAGTTTAAGCCGGAAACTCATACTCGCTGGCGCGGTAACCTTAAAAAATTAAAATTTGAAAATAAAAAAGTGGTGGGCCAAGAAGGTACCCCCGCGATAGATGAAAAAGGCGCAATCTCAAACAGTATTACCACCTTTTGGTCAGCTGGAGGCTCGAAGGATGGCAATAATATTGAAAAGGGTGGTGTTAACTACGCTTTGGAAAATCAACTAACGAGAAAAGTGCTGTCGGATTTTGACGGCGGCTCGTTAGTTGAATTTACTTATGATAATGCAGAGAGTGCATACGGTGGCCGAACACAATTAGCGGATGCGATGGGCCTAAGTGGTGCCAGTAAAAGCCAGTTACAAGAAGTCTTCAACTGGGTAATTGGCAAAGATGTAGATGATGACGATGGAGATGGTTTTTCTTCGGATAGAAGAGCCGATATATTTGCAGATCCGCTTCATTCAAAGCCAGCATCAATTGACTATGGGAATGGTGACGTTCGCATCTTATTAGGCACCAATGCTGGTGTGTTACACATGTTCAAAGACAATGGTAACAGTGTAAGCGAAAGTTGGGCATTTATTCCGAAGTCGCTTTTATCTATCTTAAACCCAGTGAAAACGGAAAAAGCAGAAACCAAGTTATATGGCATGGATGGCCCAATTACTGTCTATTTTCATGATATCAATAAAAACCGAAAAGTAGAGTCTGGTGACAAGGTGTGGGCCTTTGTTGGTATGCGCCGTGGTGGAAACAAGTACTATGGTTTCGATATCACTAACCCTGATTCGCCATCATTACTTTGGGGTGGGCCTATTTCTGGTGATTCAAATAAGTTTAAAGATTTGGGACAAACGTGGTCTAAGCCTGTCGTCAGCTTTATTGAGAAGCAAAAGAATAGACCCGTATTGATTTTTGCTGCAGGTTACAACACCAACAAAGATAATGTATCGCGCTCAGTCGACGAGAATAACAAAGGTGTTGGCATTTACATGGTCGATATTATGTCAAACAATGCTGATATCGTTTGGTCGCTTACGGGGGATGCGTTTAAGGGGGAGCATAGCATCGTTGCGCAACCTGCATTGACGGATTCGGACTACGATGGCTTTAGCGACCGAATATATTTAGCGGATACCGCAGGCAGTATATGGCGAATAGATATGCCTGGACCAAACCCTAATGATCCTACGGAGCCGTGGACACACTTTGAGCTTGCACAACTGGGTAGTACAGCCGCTGATCAGGATAGACGTTTTTTCTATAAACCGACGATTGCGAGAACGTTTTATAGTGAGGTAACTAAAACTATCTTCGGTACAGGAGCGAATGATTATCGTATGGAGCGAAAAGATACACCGTTTGATGCCATTGTAATAGGTAGCGGCAACCGCGCAAAACCAACAGACTCAAGTGTAACGGATTATCTATTTATGGTTAGGGATGTGAATACCAAAACACAGTCATTTGTCGAGGATATCCCAGAGCCGATAGTCATCAGTGATTTAATGGAAATGAAAGATGATCCTTTTGGTAATGCGGTAAATGACTTGGACAAATTCGTTAAACAAGAGGCTAAGCTGGCTCAATTTAAAGGTTGGAAGTATCAATTATCTGGTGGAGAAAAGTCGCTAGCAGAATCAACAGTGATTGGTGGGGTCGCTTATTTTACGTCATTTACCCCAGCAGACCAGACTACTCAGCAATGTACGCTCACGGGCGGCAAAGGCCAACTCTATATGTTTCACTTGCACTATGGTACGGGTAAAACCTATATTACATCACAAGACTTACCAGATAAGCCCTCGATCATAGTAAGAGACAATATTGTGTATATTCCAGGTCCAGGGATTGAAGCAGGACCTGATGCAAGTACTCCATTTGCACCACCGAGTATTCCTAGTGAACCGGTACCCGTTAAAAAACCGGTTGAAATATTCACAACCAAAAGTACAAAGATAAAGACTAAACAGCTTTATATCTATAAGAGAGAAGATAGCGATGAGAAAGGGAAAGATGAATAGAAATAACTCCGCAGGTTGTTTAGTCGAAAGAGGGTTTACCTTAATTGAAGTAATGATAGTGGTGGTGATTATCGGGATCCTATCAGCTATCGCTTACCCTAATTACAGTGAATACGTTAGGAGGGGGGCAAGAGCAGACGCTATGACTTTGTTACTTGACGCTGCGAATAAGCAAGAACAATTTTTTGTGGACAACAGAGCTTATTCGAATGATCTTGAAGCAATCGGTGTACCAACAGCAACAGAGAATGGCTACTTCAACATGACACTTGAAAACGTCACCAATGATACTTTCAGAATTGTTGCAACAGCTGCATCGGGGCCCGTACAAGGTGATGAGCAGTGTCCTGCTTTAACTATCGATGAACTTGGGGTTCGTGGTGTTACTGGGACAACGAATCAAGACGCTATAGACAGGTGTTGGGAGCGCTAGTTTTCTGGGGAAGTAGTTAACTTCCCTTTTTATTAATACTAACTATCCCCGAGCTTAGGTTATTTAACCTGAGGTTTGGATAAGGAATGAGCTAATTCATTGTTTTTAATATTACATTAAATTATTTCCTTATCTAGCCAGAAAGTTTTGGGATTAACACCGCTTCCGCGTCCTGCTCTCGCTAAGGTACCTACATCCTGTAGGCAAGGCGAATTTACGTACCAATAGCGGGCTATTGGAAGTGAATTCAACGCTGTTAGCGCAAAAACTGGCTGCTAGAAAGGCATTAATTATCCGAAGCTTAGGTTATTTACTTTTGACACTCATCAGTATCTTTTAGAGTGCTTTTCCCTGTGTAGCTAACTGACAACGACAATCCCACAGTAGAACTTGCGTTACAGTAGACAAAAGTACCGTTATAGAGTCCTGCGAGATGACCAAAATGACGAAATATAATGGCGTTTCTTGGGTAGGTGAGCTTGTCACCTGAGTCTACCGAGTCCACAACCGCTAACTTATAATCATCGTCTGAAAACTCACCTTGAGGGTGGTAGTCGATAAAAACCGTTAACTGAGTGTGCCATTCTTTGTCGTCGCAGCGATTGTTTTTCAATGGGCACAAAGTAACGGTTGCACCGCTTGCAACGGCTTGAATGCGAGCAAAATTAATGGCCCGTCGTAATGCTTCCAATTTTATTTTTGGTTTATCAAACTGAAACAAAGCAGTAAGAGTGGGAAGAGAAAATAAACTGACGATGGTGATAATCGCCAAACACACTAAAGATTCCAATAGGGAAAAACCCATATGACGATGCATATCCTTTGCCTCGTATTATATTTTCTTTAAGCCTAGTCGTTTATATGTTAAAGGCAAGATTGGAACTTCGAGATAATTTGCGTATCGGTGTTTTGCGTCTATTCACAGGATTCTGTCGTACTTCCTCGATATAATGCTGTGCCAGCGGTTGAAACACTCAGCTGCTGATTATTGTTGTCATCGCCTGGGCAATAGGTGAAATTGCCAGCGTTTGAACCACTTAAGAGTCCGCTTGAATCAAACCTTAGAAGATTGCCTGCAGGCTGGTCTTTGTTCTTAAACACCATAGTGTCGTTATCGTCTACGACCTCCATAGTGCGATGGATAGTATCTCCATTACTAAATGTGCCATTTTTATCTCTGTCAACAAACACGCTAATTCTGTTTGTTGCCCAATTATCTTGGCAAGTAAATGCAGTCCTAGCTTGAATATTGGCTGGTGGCGCGGGGCAGAGAATGACAATGTCGTCTGCAGCGGTTGCTTTTACACGAGCAAAAGCGATATTGCGTTGTAATTCTTGTAAGAAGGACTCTGCTCGGTTACGTTGCAGCAGGTTGCCATCAAAGCTAAATGAAATGGCCAACACGATAGCCAATATAGCGATGGTTATCATCAGTTCTAGTAGATTGAATCCTGCTGATTGTTTCATTACCGCCTCACAACCAAAAAGTAATAATTTATGATTAATATTATTGCGTGAAATCACTTCAACTTTCAATGTCTTTGTTTGCCTTGGGCAAGCGGATTGTCTAAAATCGACGCTATACCAAAGGAATCGAGATAGTCATGAAGAAAATAGAAGCAATAATTAAACCGTTTAAACTTGATGATGTCCGAGAAGCGCTTTCGGATGTGGGGATCACGGGTATGACGGTATGTGAGGTAAAAGGTTTTGGTCGTCAGAAAGGTCATACTGAGTTATATCGCGGTGCTGAATATATGGTAGATTTCTTGCCTAAAGTAAAACTTGATATTGTTACCGCAGATGAAGACGTTGACAGAGCCATTGAAGTTATCCTAAAAACCGCTCAAACGGGCAAAATTGGTGACGGTAAAATCTTTGTGACCGATGTTGAGCGTGTGGTTCGGATCCGTACAGGTGAAGAGGACGAAGAAGCAATTTAATACGCTGCTCAGTCAAATGCTTACCTTTTAAGGCTGCTTACCTTCTATTATGGGCAGCCTAAATCCTTCCTTATTACAACTACAATCAAAAAAACACGCTGACGGCTGATGTCTATGTACAGGAAACAAGTATTTTTTACTGCTGTAGAATGCTTGAAGGCGAGTACTGGTGAAAGAGGCGTCACGACATTGGTGATATCGTGACTTAGCACTCTTTTTATTTGTTACGTGCGTTAACCGATTTGGCTTTTTTCACGTTATCTGCAAGGTCAGGAAGACCAAGCTTTCGGTAGCTTTTTTCCATAATGTCAAAAGCTTGGGTCAGATAACTACTTTGAGAGTAGTGCTCTACTACATATTTGCCACGGTTTGCTGCGGCAAGATATGCTTCACGTTCGAAGTAATATTCAGCGACTCTCAGTTCGTAACGAGCCATTTTGTTTAGTAACCATACTAAGCGTTTTTTCGCCTCTGGTGCATATGGACTGTTTGGGTAGTTTTTAACCAGCGTGGTTAAATCCTGAAAAGCAACGCGGGTGCGATTGGCATCGCGGTCGGCTCTGTCTACACCGAAATATTCTTGGAATGCGTTTTCGTCAGCTTTAATACTTACCAGACCTCGCATGTAGTACATGTAGTCTAGGTCTTTATGATTTGGATTTAAGCGAATAAAACGATCAATAGTGGCAAGTGCTTGGTCAGTGTTACCTGTTTGATAATATGCATAGACTAAGTCCATTTGAACTTGTCTTGCATAAGGGCCAAACGGGTAACGAGCATTAATCGCGCCCAATAATTCAATGGCGCGGGCATATAAACCTGAATCTAATGTTTGTTTAGCATCTTCATAAAGCGCTTGGGCGGATTTGTTTGGTACGCGCTCAATATCTTCTTGTTCTGGTGCGGATGAACAGGCTGCCAAACCCAAAACAGACGCGGCTAACGCCAGCCTAAAGGCGTGTGTCCTTAAGTTTTTAATCATTTTATTTTACTACCTTTGTTTTCTTCGGCTAGGCCAACTCGGCAAAACCGAGTAAACTATGCATTAATACGATTCTAACCCAGTCGAGCACGGCTTGCACTGGTAAATTAGGTAAAGTTTCAGATGTCAGAGCAAATTTCCCTCCAAGCGGAGGTTCCAGTCGAACTCGGTGGTAAACGTCTAGACCAAATATTGGCGCAATTGTTCCCGGATTTTTCTCGTTCAAGAATAAAAACTTGGATCCTTGAAGATAAAGTCACCGTAGATGGCGAAGTATTCAACACCCCTCGTGAAAAGTTACTTGGTGGTGAAAGTGTCGCTATCGAGACGGTTATCGAAGCACAACGTGAATACGAAGCGCAAGATATAGAGTTAGACATTGTTTACGAAGATGATGACATTCTTGTGATAAACAAGCCGATGGGGCTGGTGGTTCACCCCGGTGCCGGTAACCCAGATGGCACTGTGTTAAATGCTCTGCTGCACCATCACCCAGAAATCATTAACGTGCCACGTGCTGGTATCGTACACCGTCTAGACAAAGACACGACTGGTCTAATGGTCGTAGCGAAAACTATTCAAGCACAAACGCACTTGGTGAAGAATCTGCAAGCGCGTGAAAACTTCACACGTGAATACGAAGCTGTCTGTAATGGCACGATGACCGCAGGTGGCATGATTGAAAAGCCAATCGGTCGTCACGCAACCAAGCGTACACATATGGCAGTACATGAGATGGGTAAGCCAGCTATCACTCATTACCGTGTTGCTGAAAAGTTCAGAGCACACACGCGATTGCGCCTGCGCCTAGAAACCGGTAGAACGCACCAAATTCGTGTACACATGGCGTATTTGAATCACCCACTAATTGGCGATCAGCTCTATGGCGGCCGTCCTCGTCCACCAAGAAATGCAACTCAAGGATTAACCGAGCAATTAAGAGAGTTTAAACGTCAGGCATTGCATGCTATAAAATTGAGTATCGCTCACCCTATTACTGGCGAGAAGATGACATGGGAAGCGCCTGTGCCTGAAGATATGATTAAGTTGGTGGCAGCGCTCAGAGAAGACACCAAAGAAAACCCGGATTTAACGTTATAAGATGCAACTTGCTCAGTGGCCATTAACCCAATTAGTTGGGACATTATCAACAACGCGTAAGGGCGGTGTTTCAGCGCCGCCGTATGATAGCTTCAATCTAGCCTTTCATGTTGGTGATAATGCTGAACATGTAGCCGAAAACCGTCGAATTTTACATGGTTATGTGGCCAACCCGATTGTATGGCTTGAGCAAGTACATGGCGCAGAAGTGGTGGTGGTCGACGAGCAGTTTGAAATCGCACAGGTCCATCAAGCCGATGCCTTATACACTCGATTGCGTCAAACACCACTGGCTATCATGACAGCAGACTGCTTACCCATTCTGCTTGCATCAAAAGATGGTGAAGAGGTGGCCGCTATCCATGGTGGTAGGAAGCCTCTTGCGGCTGGAATTATCTCGCAAACACTGGCTAAGTTTAACTGTGCACCTGAAGAGATCTGTGTATGGTTTGGCCCTGCTATTGGGCCTAGAGCATTCGAGGTGGGCGAAGACGTAGTAGAGGCTTTTGAGGCGCAACGAAATACGGCATTTGTTGCCAAAAAAGACGGTAAATATATTGCGGATATTTTCGAGCTTGCACAATCGTTACTACGCGAGCAAGGTGTAAAAAATTTTTACGGCGATAAACACTGTACAGTAACTATGTCCGAGCAGTATTTTTCCTATCGTAGAGACAAAACAACGGGCCGTATGGCAACTTTGATTTGGCGCAAATAATCAGGGTAAATTATTACTTTTACGCTTGATCTTCGTTCAGTTAATACCCATAAATAAGGTAATTCGATATTTTATATGGGTAAATAAATCATGCGTTTAGATAGATTTACAAGCAAATTCCAAGCTGCGCTTTCTGATGCGCAGTCATTAGCGCTTGGGCGCGATCACCAATTTATTGAACCTGTTCATTTAATGTATGCTTTGCTCCAACAGAGCGGATCGAGTGTGCGCGCATTATTAGCACAAGCAGGTGTGAGCGCCGACGAGCTTAATACTAAGTTGTCACAAGCCATTGAAAAGCTATTTAAAGTAGAAGGTGTAGGTGGTGATGTACAGCTTTCAAATAACCTTATTTCGCTGATCAATCTGTGTGATAAATATGCACAAAAGCGTAAAGATAAATATATCTCCAGCGAGCTATTTGTTTTTGCTGCGTGCGAAGATAAAGGCCCATTAGGCGAGATTTTCAAAGCGCTTAACATCACCCAGCCAAAGATTGAGCAAGCCATTAAGGCTATTCGAGGGGGTCAAAAAGTGGATGACCCTAATGCCGAAGACACTCGCCAAGCTCTTGAGAAATTTACCATCGATCTCACTGAGCGTGCTGAGCAAGGTAAGCTTGATCCTGTTATTGGCCGTGACGACGAAATTCGCCGCACTATTCAAGTGCTACAGCGCCGTACTAAAAACAACCCTGTACTTATCGGTGAACCGGGCGTTGGTAAAACCGCCATCGTTGAGGGGCTCGCGCAGCGTATTATCAACGGTGAAGTTCCTGAAGGTTTGAAAAGTAAGCGCGTACTATCGCTAGATATGGGCGCATTGGTGGCAGGAGCCAAATACCGTGGTGAATTTGAAGAGCGCCTAAAGTCGGTATTGAACGAGTTGGCTAAAGAAGAAGGTCAAGTTATTCTCTTTATTGATGAAATCCATACTATGGTAGGGGCTGGCAAGACCGACGGTGCAATGGATGCAGGTAACATGCTAAAACCCGCACTTGCTCGTGGTGAGCTTCACTGTGTGGGGGCGACCACGCTCGATGAATATCGTCAGTATATTGAAAAGGACGCGGCACTTGAGCGTCGTTTCCAAAAAGTATTTGTTGCAGAGCCAACCGTAGAGGACACCATCGCGATTCTACGTGGCTTAAAAGAGCGTTACGAATTGCACCACTCGGTCGATATTACCGATCCCGCGATTGTCGCTGCGGCTAATTTATCACATCGTTATATCTCAGATCGGCAGCTTCCAGATAAAGCTATCGATTTGATAGACGAAGCAGGGTCTTCAATTCGGCTGCAAATTGATTCAAAGCCGGAGCAATTAGACAGACTAGAGCGCCGTATTATCCAACTAAAATTGGAAGATAACGCGCTGGCAAAAGAGAAAGATGAAGCGAGTCAAAAGCGTCGCACTGAGATGCAAACGCTCATTAATGAATTAGAAGCTGAGTATCGTGAGCTTGATGAGGTGTGGAATGCCGAAAAAGCCTCACTACAAGGCACACAAGTGATTAAGGCTGAGCTTGAGCAAGCGCGTTTAGATCTAGAAGTCGCGCGTCGAGCAAGTGACTTGCAACGCATGTCCGAACTGCAATACGGTCGGATCCCTGAGCTTGAGCGAAAACTAGACCTTGCTTCTCAGGCTGAAATGCAGGAAATGAGCCTTTTAAAAAATCAGGTCGGTGAAGATGAAATTGCAGAAATTTTATCTCGCTGGACTGGGATCCCGGTAGCAAAAATGCTTCAAGGTGAGCGTGAAAAGTTACTGCAAATGGAAGACGAGCTCCATAAAAAAGTGATTGGGCAAGACGAAGCCGTTAATGCGGTTGCCAACGCTATCCGTCGCTCACGAGCCGGGCTTGCAGACCCAAATCGCCCAATTGGTTCGTTTTTGTTCTTAGGTCCAACAGGGGTCGGTAAAACGGAGCTGACCAAAGCGTTAGCCAACTTTATGTTTGATACAGAAGACGCCATGGTGCGCATTGATATGTCCGAGTTTATGGAAAAACACTCAGTTGCGCGCTTGGTTGGTGCACCTCCTGGTTATGTTGGCTATGAAGAAGGCGGCTATTTAACAGAAGCGGTAAGGCGTCGTCCTTATTCTGTGATTTTACTTGATGAAGTGGAAAAAGCGCATCCAGATGTATTTAACATCTTATTGCAGGTCTTGGACGATGGTCGCTTGACCGATGGTCAAGGTCGCACGGTTGATTTTAAAAATGCGGTGATCATCATGACCTCGAACTTAGGGTCGGATGTCATTCAAGAGCAAGCAGGAAATAACGACTACGCGACACTCAAGGAGCGTGTTATGGGCGTGCTTGCTAGTCAGTTTAGGCCTGAATTTATTAATCGCATTGATGAAACTGTGGTGTTCCACCCGCTTATCAATGAGCATATTAAAGAAATTGCGAGTATCCAGTTAGACAGATTGAGTAAACGCTTAACTGAAAAAGGCTTTGCGCTTGAGCTCAGTGACGCCGCGCTTGATAAAATCGCTGCAAGCGGGTTTGATCCTGTATATGGTGCCCGTCCTCTAAAACGAGCAGTGCAACAATACATTGAAAACCCGTTGGCGCAGGACTTGTTACAAGGGAAGTTTGTGACTGGAGATACCATTAAAGTCGAGGTTGTCGACGACCAGATAGTGTTCAATCACTAATATGGCTAAACGCTCTTACAGCCATACTGTAAGAGCGTTTTTCTTTCCCATACTGTAAATTTCTTCAAACTCTTTACCCTTTCGCGTATTCTACAAAGATAACAAACTGTCTTCTAAGAAAGCCGCACATGATAAATAAGTCAACCACTTACGGTATCTACGAATTTGGTGATAGCAATCAGCTGTGTAGTACCACCATTTCTTTGCCAGCGCTTAGTTCAGGCCAAGTGCGCATAAAAGTAAACAGTACCAGCATAAATCCTATTGAAGTGAAAACCAGACAAGGCCTTGGTTATGTTGCAGCGCAAAAAAGCGCAGATGCTTTTTTGCCGCTCGGATATGATCTGTATGGTGAGGTGGTTGAGGTTTATGGCCCAGATAGCCAATTTAAAGTAGGCGACCTTGTCATCGGTATGATTGGGTTTGCAAGTAACCCCGGAACCTATAGTGATTATGTCGTGGCGCTTGAGCCAGAGCTCATTAAGGTTTCTTTGCAAGAAAATCCAGATATTGCAGGTCTTTGTCTTGCGGGTCTTACGGCAAAACAAGCGCTAGATAAATTTTCGAATCATAATCGTCCACTATATGTATTGGCACCAACCGGTGGCGTGGGGCATTTAGCAGTTCAACTAGCACAGCTTGAAGGTCGAAAGGTAGTTGCTGTCTCGACCCGCCCTGAGCACGAATTGTTGTCAAAGCTTAAGGTAACGGCAATAAGTTATGACGAATTTTATCAGCACCAAGTTGAATGCGATTTACTGGACTTAATTGGTGGCGATATTGCATTACAGTGTGTCGACTCGATGAAGCCGGATTCGCACCTAGTGACTATTCCCAGCGTCACCAAAGAAATGGTCTGTGAGCGAGCTACGACAAGGGGTGTAAGGGCTGAGGGGATGTTGGTTGCGAGTAATTTAGACGATCTTAAATATTTGTATCAGGCGTACCAAGCTGGCAAAATCAGCATAAATGTAAGTCATTACTTTGCTATGGCGGATATTGCGCTGGCTCATCACTGTATGGAAAGTGGTAAGCATGTTGGCAAAGTTATTATTAAGGCCTAAGTGTACTAAAAGTAACCATATTTAAATTGATTGCTCGGTTTAAATCACTCATTTAATGAATACACTTGGTATAATTTGGTTTCGACCCCATAAACTTGAAATTGGCCTGTAGGTTCGAGGAAGAATTTTTGAAACAATTAGACTTAAACACTAAGCTGGACTTATTGTCTGACGGCGCGCATCGCGGCGTTTTCAAAGGTATCAAAAGAGGTATCGAACGTGAGGCATTGCGGATCCAAGGGTCGGGAAAAATAGCGAAAACACCGCATCCAGAAAAGACGGGCCATGCATTGACCAATGGTCATATCACCACTGATTTTTCTGAGTCGCTACTCGAATTTATCACTCCAGTGAGTGAGGACCCACAAGAGACATTAGCGCAACTTTCTGATCTACAGAAGTTTACTTTGGCTAACATGGGTGATGAGTTACTGTGGCCTTTGTCGATGCCGTGCTTTATTGAGGATGAAGAAGATATTGTCCTAGCACAGTTTGGTACTTCTAATATCGGCAAAATGAAAACCCTATATCGTGAAGGGCTGAAAAATCGCTATGGCAGTATGATGCAGGCCATTGCGGGTGTGCACTTCAATATTTCGTTTCCAGAGACCGTATGGCAAAGCCTGCAAGTGATGTCTGAAGATGATAACCCTCAACAATCATTTATCTCCCAGCAGTATTTAGGCCTCATTCGTAACTTCAAGCGTGAAATGTGGCTGATAAGCTACCTGTTTGGCGCATCTCCTGCGCTTTGTCCGTCATTTTTGCAAGGCAAAAAGAGCGACTTGCCATTTAGTAAGCTAGAAAATGGCTCCATATATCTTGAATATGGCACCGCACTTAGACTGGGTGATTTAGGTTATACCAATAGCGCACAAAGCTCGCTTAAGGTGATGTATAACGATCTGGATGAGTATATTGCAGGCTTGCGACAAGCCATTCGTTGCCGCTCCGACTTGTATCATGAAATTCCAGACTATCGAGCAGCAGAGCCAAAACAGCTGAATCGCAACATTTTACAAATTGAAAATGAGTTCTACTCACCAATTAGACCAAAGCGCAATGCCAAGTCTGGTGAAACGCCGACTCAGGCACTTGAACGTGGTGGTATCGAATATATCGAAATTCGTGCGCTGGATGTTAACCCATTCGAGCACACCGGTGTGAGTCTGGAGCAAATCCACTTCCTAGACGTGTTTTTAACCTATTGTTTGTTAAAGCCAAGCCCTGAACTTTCGTTTGAAGCGCAGAAGCTCGCTGGTAAGAATTTACATCAGGTGGTTAACCAAGGTCGCTGCACAGCACTCGAACTGAGTAAAGCGGGTGAGCCTGTGAGTGTGAAACAGTGGGGCACAGAGATTTTTACAGACTTACTCAAAGTCGCAAAAATGTTAGATGCGAGTACTGAACAATCAGTCTATGTGGCGACGGTGGAAAAATTAATGTTGTCAATTGAAACGCCTGCACTTACTTTTTCTGGGCAGTTGCTATCTCAACTGAAGAGTCGTACCTTAGAACAAGGCTCAATGGGCATTGAACTTGCGAAAAAATATAAGCAACTTCATCAAGATATCAAATATGGTTATTACGATGAAGATACGCTGAAGTCATTTGCACGTCAGTCTTTCGAAGATGAGGCTGCGGTTAGAGCTGCGGATACGGTAGACTTCACGGCTTTCCTTGACGATTATTTTTCAAGGGCATAATGCACAAGACAAAAAAAAGCGCAGCCATAAGGCTGCGCAAATAAATTTCAGGGATGAAACAATGCTAAACTGCTGCATTCATAAGTTCAGACCAATGCAAATTGTAAAAGTTCATTAGGTTTCGAAAAAATGCAAAAAAAATTAATTTTAATTAGCCTCGTCGCCGTTTTATCCGGATGTGCTACTGCACCACCTAAACAACCTCATGATATTTGTAAAATTTTTGAGGAAAAAGAAGATTGGTATTATGATGCTCGTGATGCTCAAGAAAAATGGGGCTCACCAAAGCATGTACTGATGAGCATGATGTACCAAGAAAGCTCTTTTCGTCACGATGCGGCTCCTCCTATGGAATATTTCCTGTGGTTTATTCCTGTTGGCAGAGTGAGCTCTGCTTATGGCTACTCTCAAGCCAAAACTCCGACCTGGTCTGATTATATTCGTGAAACTGGAAACTCAGGTGCAGATCGCGATGACTTTGAAGACGCCATCGATTTTATGGCTTGGTTCGTATACAAAACTCACAAAGTAAACGGCGTGTCAAAATGGGACGCTTATGCACAATACCTCAATTATCATGAAGGCTGGGGCGGTTATCGTCGTGGCACTTATAAAAATAAGAAATGGTTAATGCAAGTCGCAAATAAGGTAAAGCATCGAGCTGCGCGCTATGCCGTTCAACTTAAACGCTGTGAAGATGATTTAGATAAGAACTGGTTCGAGCGAATTTTTTCTTGAGGAAATTGCGGTGTTATTTTCAACACCACAATTGAGTTTACTTGCTTAAGAGTTATACCAATTAGTCTTAATACTTGCTCAATTTGAAGGATAAAATCTGACGCTAACTGCGTTAAAAATTTCTCATTTAGAACAACTAAATAACCTGAGCTGCGGATAATTAATGCCTTTCTAGCAGCCAGTTTTAGCGCTAACTGCGTTGAATTCACTTCCAATAGCCAGCTATTGGTGCGTAAATTCGCCTTGTTTTCCCTAAAACTCTCTGGCTAGACAAGGAGAAAACTAAGTTGTGCTTTAGCAACAATGAGTTGGAACATTCCTTATCCAAACCTCAGGTTAAATAGTAAAATTTTTGCCTTGCCTATATGGATGTAGGTACCTTGGCGATAGCAGGGCGCGGTAGCGGTGTTATCGACAAGATTTTCTTGCCTCAAAATAGACCACTTAATTAAGCTAATTGGTATTAGAGGAAATTTTCACCATCTTGATCATGTTTTCTTTTATCTCAATGACTTCCATCTTATAACCAGAAATCGTTAAGCCAAGAGGCGCATCTGGAATATCTTCAAGGTGCTCTACAATCAGGCCACTCAGGGTTTTAGGACCTTCGGTAGGTAAGTCCCAACTCATTTCCTTATTTAAGTCACGCACGTTTACACTGCCGTCAACCATAACTGAGCCATCACGCTGCATGTTTACGTCTTCGCTCGGCGCACGCGTCTGCGTGGTGGTAAAGTCACCAACAACTTCTTCAAGAATATCTTCGAGTGTAACCAGACCTTGAATGTCACCATACTCATCAACAACAAGACCAATACGCTCTTTGGCTTCTTGGAATTTAATCAGCTGTGTATTGAGCGAGGTATTCTCTGGTACATAGTAAATCTCTCTTACCGCACGTAGTAGTGACGGCTTATCAAACTGCTCTTTTGTCAGTAGGCGTAGCGCATCACGAGCGTGAATAAAACCAACCGCATCATCAATTTGGTCACGGTAAAGTAGCACTCGGGTATGCTGCGCATTCGTGAGCTGGCGAGCAATATCTTTCCACTCGTCATTGATATCTATCGCATTGATTTCACTGCGTGGGATCATAATGTCTTCTACGGTCACGTGATCCAAGTCTAAGATAGAAGTGAGCATGTTTTGGTGGTTTGAGGGCAGCATAGCGCTCGACTCATTTACCACGGTTTTTAATTCTTCTTTACTTAGGCTGTGCTCTTCAATCTCTTGTGGTGTGATCCCGACCAATCGCAACATACCATTGGTGATCCAGTTGGTTGCCACAACCAAAGGGAACAAGACCTTCAACAATACTTTGAGGATAACAGAGCTTGGGAACGCGACTTTCTCAGGGTATAAAGCCGCGAGAGTCTTAGGTGTAACTTCAGCGAAGATAAGAACCACAAGTGTGAGACCAAAAGTAGCAACTGCGATACCCATATCGCCATACAGGCGTAATCCAATGATGGTAGCCACTTGCGCAGCGGCAATATTGACGAGGTTATTTCCAATCAGGATCAGACCAATCAGTCTGTCAGGACGGTTAAGGAGGTTACTTACACGCTTCGCACCACGGTGATTCTCTTTTTCAAGATGGCGTAGACGAATACGGTTGATTGACATGATACCGGTTTCTGAACTAGAAAAATAAGCCGACATCAAAATGAGCACGCCGAGTATGATAAACAAGGCGCTGGTCGATATGTCTTCCAACAGTGGATCCCTTTTTTACTTACGAAAGAGTATTAAGCGTTAGTGAGTTACGATAGTCAAGTTAAAGTTTAAAACCTGCCTAAAATCACTTCTTGTATAAAGCGACTACCAAAGTAACCTAAAGTTACGATGCCAGAAGCCGCTATGATTGAAATCACCACAGATTTACCGCGCCAGCCGAACTGCTTATGCCCAAATGCGACGACGACATAAATAAGCCATGCAACGATAGATAAAATGGTTTTGTGAATAGTCTCTTTAGCGAACATACCGTCTAAAAAGTAAAAACCGGATGCCAATGCCAGCGTTAATAAACCTGTGCCTACAAATAACAGTTGATAAAGCTGCCTTTCCACTTGCATAAGTGGCGGTAGATGGCTGGTCATAATCGCCAAATCCCGCTGTTTTAGACGTTTATCAATAAACATAAATTGAATGGCGTAGAGGGTGGCGATGATAAGTACGCAGTAAGCCAACAATGAAAGTGAAATATGCAAAACGAGACCAACATCTATGTTTATTGTATGCATAATAATATGGTGCGGAATAAACAGGCTTGCTAATAACAAAATGGCGGCAAAGCCATACACCACAGGTAGTAATAGTGTTGCAGGGAAGCGCAAAGATACGGTCGTTACAGAAACGACGATAACCCAACAGGTTAACAAGGCAACGTTGACGGTACTGAGATCTTGTCCTTGATGCGTAAACACTGAATTCACCAACACTAGCATATGAGTCAAAATGGCGACGGTGCTTAATATTAAGGTTTTCTTTTGATCTGGACCTTGTTTGTCAAATAAGCGCGATAAAACATGGCTAGTGGCCATGACGTAAAAGAGACAGGCGATTAATGACAAGCTAACAATCAACATAAAAATAAGTGCCTAATTTTTGCTTTCCTTTTTTAGCTATTGTATTTAAAGCCTCTGCGCTTGCATAGGGTTTTATTTCAATCCGTTAACTTATTCTTATTTTCGTTCAACGAAAGCGTAAAAAGCAGAACAATCGGCTTGAATACTGTATTAGTGGCTCGCATATCAGTATAATGCCCGACAATTTCGAGATTTTGGAACCGATACATGTTTGAAAACCTCCAAGAGCGTTTAGGAAAAACGCTTAAAAACATCAGTGGCCGTGGCCGACTAACTGAAGACAATATTAAAGAAACACTCCGTGAAGTACGCATGGCATTGCTTGAGGCTGACGTTGCCTTGCCGGTTGTGCGCGACTTTGTAAAACAAGTAAAAGAACGTGCGGTTGGTGTAGAAGTCACAAAGAGTCTGAGCCCAGGCCAGGTTTTCATCAAGATTGTTCGCGAAGAACTTGAAAAGTCGATGGGTGAGGCCAACGAGGAGCTGAACCTAAACGCGCAGCCGCCAGCTGTCGTCATGATGGCAGGTCTTCAAGGTGCGGGTAAAACCACCAGTGTTGGTAAGCTGGCTAAATTCCTTAAAGAGCGCAAAAAGAAATCTGTGTTGGTGGTGAGTGCTGACGTTTATCGTCCAGCGGCTATCAAACAGCTTGAAACGTTAGCAGCAGAAGTTGACGTCGAGTTCTTCCCCAGTGATATTTCACAAAAGCCGGTAGATATCGCAACGGGTGCTATTTCTCACGCGAAGAAAAAGTTCATTGATGTGGTACTTGTGGATACCGCAGGTCGTTTGCACGTAGATGCAGACATGATGGACGAAATCAAAGATTTACACGCGGCGATTGATCCGATTGAAACCTTATTTGTCGTTGACTCAATGACAGGTCAGGATGCTGCAAATACAGCAAAGGCGTTTGATGAAGCGCTGCCACTTAGCGGTGTTATCTTAACTAAGACGGATGGTGATGCGCGCGGCGGTGCGGCTCTGTCTATTCGTCATATTACCGGTAAACCCATTAAGTTTATCGGTGTGGGTGAAAGAACTGATGCTCTAGAGCCATTCCACCCTGACCGTGTTGCATCTCGAATTCTAGGTATGGGCGATGTACTGTCGCTTATTGAAGAAGTCGAAATGAAAGTCGATAAAGACAAAGCCCAAAAAGTGGCTGAGAAAGTCTTTAAAGGCGACGGTTTTACACTGGAAGATTTTGCTGAGCAGCTGCGCCAGATGAAAAACATGGGCGGTATGATGTCGATGATGGAAAAGCTGCCTGGTATGTCGAACTTGCCAGATGCAGTAAAAGGTCAAGTAAATGATAAGACCTTTAACCAAATGGAAGCCATCATAAGCTCAATGACGCCAAAAGAGCGTGCACGTCCTGAAATCATCAAAGGCTCGCGTAAAAAGCGTATCGCTGCGGGTTCTGGTACGCAAGTACAAGACATTAATAAGTTGCTGAAGCAATTTACCCAAATGCAGAAGATGATGAAGAAGATGAAAGGCAAAGGCGGCATGATGAAAATGATGAAGAACATGAAAGGCATGATGCCGCCGGGCATGTTCGGTGGCGGTGGGCCTAAGTTCTAACACCGTTTTATAGTCTGTATAATGTGAAAGGCAAGCCATGAGGCTTGCCTTTTTGTTTACTTAGTTATTCTTAAAATTGGGCACTATTGGCCTAAAGTTTTCTGCTTTTCTAGGGTCGCCTGTACCAATGTACTGGGCTTCTTGTGGATAGGGGTAAACAGGGCGAGTGAAAAGAATATTGCCCTGCGGATCTTCTTTTTGCGTCATAAGCGCATCCGGTGCTATGCCTGTATCAAGCCAATGCACTAACGCTGCGATGGCATCAAAGGTTTCAGCGCCAGGTCCCTCGATACCACAATGCACCAATCCTGGTGGCAAGAATAACCGAGCAAAGTCGTAGGTGTTGTCTTTACCCATATAGTTGATAACTGACTCATACCAATCAATAGTTGCATATGCGGGTATTGCAGCGTCTGACCATCCATGTAATACAATCATTTTGCCACCGCTATTTTTAAACCCAGTGAGATCAGGGTGATCGGCGTCCATAAAGCTTGAGATAGGTGAAAGCTCGCCAACCTCATTGTTATAAGAAAAGTCTCTCCAGTTGCCTTGATTGTATCTTTCTCGAGGAAAAGCCAAGTACTTTAAGTACTCGGTTGCAGCATAATAGTGATAAGGCTTGATAAACGGTGCTTCAGGAAACAACCAACCTGTCCATTCAGGCTCGGAGCCATAGGGGAGGCCGCCATAAATGACGTTGCCTTGTTGGTCGTAGGATGGTGCATATATTTCCTTAATTGCGTTGACTTGGCGAGGTGTCAGGCATTTACCCGTGGTGTTGTTGCTGCACAGGAGCGTTTGCGGGTCAAAATCGCAGCGTCTTGGGTCGCTTATTAATCCATCAACTAAGCCATCTTTATGGTCACATGCTTGCATGACGGCCTGTGAAATAAAGTCAGTGTAGCTTGCATCGAGCAGTGCGTTATCGTTTTCATCCAAAATAGCTTTTGCGTTATCCATGCAGTTAATTAGGTTGACTTTGGTGTAATTAATCGTCGGTCCTCTGGCAATCACGCCATCAAAATCATTTGGGTAACGCTTTGCGGCCATTATCCCTGCATGACCTCCCTTCGAACAACCCGATATAAATGAGTACGTAAGTTGTTTACTATAAAAGCGCTCAATAACCGCCTTTGCTGCAACAGCAACCACATGATTCGCTCGGTAGGCAAAGTCCTCCCTTAACGGCACATTGTTTTTAGCCCACAAACCATCGAATCCAGCAGCGGTATGGCCGCCATCATGAGACATGGTCGCGTAATTACGCATAACGCCAGCCATCGTTGGGTAGTTGGATACTTCGCCACAAAAGCCCATACAGGCATTGAGCAAGAAACGTTGGTTCCAAACTTGATTCATTGGCAACCTAAGCTGAAAACGTATCGTCGGTGCCGCATAGCCTTCAACCAAACAGTGCTCAGGTAAAGAGTTTATTCCTTTTGGTATAGGTGCACCCAATAGGCGACTATACTTATATGTCCAGAGTTCGGTGTCGGCATCTAGGGTTTGGCTTGGTACATATTCTGCGTTGGTGATACTCATTGCAGCATTACCTTGCTCTAGCTGCGAGAAGTCACCAAAACGTAACAGTTTACAAGCCGTTATTTCTTCATTGTTTGCTGCAAGTGTTGAAGTAGCAATGAGCGCAAAAGAAAAGAGTGGTATACCTAGAAGTAGATGTTTAATTGAACGTTTTGCTTTGCGCATTTGGTTCATATGTGTGCTTTCCTTATAAATGAAACAACAGGGATTTTCGACTTTCCAGCAGTGCTGAAAAAGCCAATTTTTTGTACCACTATTGGGACGAATGTGCCGTGCGAAACTTCAGCGGTAACTTTGTAGCAGGGTCTAATAAAGCATCAACTTTGGAATTAACTTGCATTGCGCGTGAAAATGCGTAAAATGCCCGAGCTTCCCGTAATGGGAAGTACAAACTTATTAATGAAAACAGTCAATCTATGTAGAGGACGGTATGGTAACTATTCGTTTGCAACGTGGCGGCGCTAAAAAGCGTCCATTCTATCAAATCGTGGTTGCGGATAGCCGTTTCTCGCGTGACGGTCGTTTCATCGAGAAGGTAGGTTTCTTTAACCCTATCGCTGCAGGTCAGGAAGAAAAAGTACGTTTAGATTTATCTCGTGTTGATCACTGGGTAGGTCAAGGTGCAGCTCTTTCAGATCGTGTTGCGAAGCTGGTTAAAGACGCTCGTAAAGCGGCTTAATAGGCGTAAGTGTAACCATGAGTCAAAGTAAAACCTCGACAATCGTTGTTGGTAAGCTTGGTGCTCCTTATGGCATCAAGGGTTGGCTTAAGGTGCATTCATTTACTGACGATCCCCAAGGGATCTTCGATTTCAGCCCATGGTTGATAGGGCAACAAGGTAAATGGCAAAACCTTGAAGTGAGCGACTGGCGTCGTCACAACAAGGGATATATCGCTAAATTTGCACAGGTAAACGACAGAGACGAAGCAGTGGCTTATACCAATGCTGAAATCGCTGTTTATGCTGAGCAGCTTCCTGAATTACCTGAAGGGGAGTTTTATTGGCGAGATCTCATCGGCATGTCAGTAGTAACCGATAAAGGCTACGACTTAGGCATAGTTGATGACTTGATGGAGACTGGTTCAAACGACGTTTTGGTTGTGAAAGCAAACAAAAAAGATGCATTTGGCCAATCGGAAAGATTAATTCCATTCTTAACAGACTCTGTTATTTTGGATATTAATCATGACGAGAGAAAAATTACGGTAGATTGGGATCCAGCGTTTTAATGAGCGATCAGCAAAAGCTATGGGTTGGAGTGGTTTCACTTTTTCCTGACATGTTTAATGCGATAACTCAGCAAGGCGTAACGGGTCGAGCTGTGAAAAACGGCTTGATTGAGTTTAATTGTTGGAATCCGAGAGACTACGCCACTGATAAACATAGAACCGTGGATGACCGCCCTTATGGTGGTGGCCCGGGAATGTTGATGATGGTTGAGCCTCTGAAAAAAGCTATTCTTGATGCCAAAACGGCAGCAGGAGCAGGCGCTAAAGTAATTTATATGTCCCCTCAAGGGCGAAAGCTAGATCAACAAGGTGCGACTGAATTGGCGCAATCTGAAAAGTTGATTTTAGTAGCGGGTCGTTATGAAGGTATTGATGAGCGGATCATCGAGTCTTATATAGACGAAGAGTGGTCCATCGGCGATTTTATACTGAGTGGTGGTGAGTTACCAGCCATGACATTAATCGATGCAGTCGCGCGATTAGTGCCAGGTGTGTTAGGTCATAACCAATCAGCAGAACAAGATTCATTTTCGGATGGCTTGTTGGATTGTCCTCATTATACTCGGCCGGAAACATTGGATGATAAACAGGTGCCTGCTGTATTACTCAGCGGAAACCACCAAGAAATAGCCAAATGGCGCTTAAAGCAGTCTTTGGGTAGAACTTGGCAACGTCGTCCTGACTTGTTGCGTAACCTAGCTCTGACTGAGGAGCAGGCGGCATTACTTGCTGAATTTCAGCAAGAGAATGGCCAAGCTTGTGGCTAGAAGACAGTTACACCTAGGAATGTGAGAAATAAAATGGCAAAAGTAAACCAAAATATTATTAAAGAGCTTGAAGCTGAACAGCTTAAGCAAGACGTACCTGCGTTCGGCGCTGGTGATACAGTAGTTGTACAGGTACGCGTAAAAGAAGGTAACAAAGAGCGTCTACAGGCCTTTGAAGGTGTTGTAATCGCTAAGCGTAACCGTGGTCTACACTCATCTTTCACTGTTCGTAAGATTTCAAGCGGTGAAGGTGTTGAGCGTGTATTCCAAACGCACAGCCCTCTTATCAGCAGCGTAGCAGTTAAGCGTCGTGGTGCGGTTCGTCGCGCTAAGCTTTACTACCTACGTGAGCGTTCTGGTAAATCTGCACGTATTAAAGAGAAACTTAACTAATACGTCGCATTTATCAAATGCAGATAAAACAGGCCGCTTTATGCGGCCTGTTTTGGTTTTATCCCTCTCATTATTTCCATTCTGTGAATACTCACTGACATATCAGGCGTCTTGTCACGATATTTTCATGGTTGCTTACTTTTAAAGCGGCGTACTTCTTGTTAGACTCGGTGTATTATTTAATTTACTACTGTATATATAAGTTTACATCATGAATGGGGCTAACGATTTAGAAGCAATACGCGTTGCAATAGATGATTGCGATAGCGAGCTTGTCGCGCTACTTGCAAAGCGCAAAGCATTGACCGAACAGGTTGGAAAAATAAAACAGCAAAAGGGCGCACCGCTACATGTGCCGAAGCGCGAAGCTGAGCTGATCAAAGCCCGGCGCGCAGAAGCTGATGCCAAAGGGGTAAACCCTGATTTAGTTGAAGATATTCTGCGTCGTATGATGCGAGAAGCCTACGAAAACCAGCAAAGTGAACTCGCCTGTGCCGCACCAAAAATGTCTCCGGTTGTTATTGTCGGTGGCCAAGGCGCCATGGGTAAACTGTTTGCGAAACAGTTTAGACGCTCAGGCTACGAAGTACGCATTTTAGACAAAGACAATCAATCACAGGCTACTGAGCTACTGAGTGATGCAAAATTGGTGCTGGTGAGCGTACCAATTAACGCGCTAGAGCAAGTCGTTAACGAGTTACCAGCGCTACCTGATGATTGTATTCTTGCAGATATTACCTCTGTGAAGCAAGCCCCGCTCAAAGTACTAATGAACAAGCACAACGGCCCTGTGGTCGGTCTACACCCTATGTTTGGTCCAGATATATCTCACTGGGTTAAGCAAACTGTCGTGGTGTGCGAAGGACGTATGCCAAAGCAATGCGAAGGATTAATCAAGCAACTAAAGATCTGGGGCAGCCAGTTGGTACCGATGGACGCTAAAAAACACGACCAATCCATGCAGATCATTCAGGTAATGCGCCACTTAACTACGTTTGTATACGGTCAGTTCTTATCTAAGCAGTGCCATTCATTAAAAGAGCTAAGAAGCTGCTCATCGCCTATCTACCAATTAGAGCTGATGATGGTGGGACGGCTGTTTGCGCAATCCCCTGAGCTTTATTCAGATATTATGCTCGCGCAATTTAATGATGTAGAAGGGTTATTGGCAAGCTATCAAGATACCTTTGAGCAGACATTGACCAAGCTACAACAAGGCGATAAAGAAGGCCTAATGCAATCTTTTTCAGAGGCCAAACAGTATTTCTCAGAAAGCGCGAAACACTTCTTATCACAAAGCCGAGGCCTGCTTAACAAAGCCAATGACGCAAAAGTGTTGGATTATGAGGAAAGTATTTAGCGTCAAGGTATGTCTCCTACATCACAGTGCAAATAGTGTTGCGGGAGTGGCTTTACGCCACGATTTTATGTAGGTCGCCATTTATGGCGACAAATAACTTAGATGCTGATACAAAAGAAATTTGTTCTTAGCCCTAGCCTAACGAAGCGAAGTATCAAATAATACCCGTTACTATCTGCATCAATGCTGATAATACAGCTCCAAGCATGAGGTGGGTGTCAGCGATTTCTTTCTTTTTAAAGTGAATGGTTGAATCAAATAAAGAACACGGCTAAGGTTAATACCACAATGGGAAATGTATTAAAAACAAGTGATTCTACTGACTCGTTAACTGCATGGAGTCGCATGGTCAAGTTCCTTAAAGTTATTGCATGTGTTGTTATCGTTGCAGCACTTCTAGTTGGCGCATTGTTTCTGTGGTTTGACCGTTCCCAAGATATAGACTTTTCTGCTTATCAACCAGATTTTTGGGCTACATGTAATGGAAAAATCAACAAGGGTTCAGTTGAATATAGCCGACTTAATAAATGGTTGAAATTAAATGGCTCAAACTGGCAAAACTATGTAGCAACTGCTGCTCCTGGATATTTTTATAAATCAGACAAAATTACGATATATGTACATAAGCATGGTGTTGTTGTTAATTATTACGATGGTCAAAATTGGTCCCAAGTGAACAAGTTTGTTGATACACAGGAAATCTATCATGTTTGCAAAAGCAGTTAACAAGTTAAAGCACTGGAAAACCACCCGCTGTGCTCGTGTTTTCCATTGTTTAAAGCATTAGGTGAACTTTTGATTTTGTGGAATATTGCTATCATTAAGGAAGGCCAAAGCAGTTGGCACTTTCCATCATTTGAAATTCAAGAATATTTATTACCAATCATTAATGTTGGTGGACAAAATTTCGATGAATATGGGCAAACTAATTACACCGTAGAAGATTGCCGTCGTTTGATAAATACGGTAGCTTTCGCTAAAGAAACTCTAGCTCTTATGTCAAAGTCAGTTGTGAGATACGAAACTATTGAGAAAGGTTTGGTTTCATTGAATAAATGCGAAATTATGTCAACTCTAGCGCAATTATCTGAAGCAGCTGAGTTAGCAATAAAACATAAAACGGGCTTGTTGTTCTATGGTGATTAATTCACCTAATGCATACTAGCTTTCTCCATTCAAGTATGCATTACGATTCTTTTTAGCTGCTAATTTGTAGTGGCAATGCTTAGAACTATACAACTTCGTTATGTCGGTGAGTCGTTAATAGACGAATCAATGACACGGTTACTAATTGTATGATGCTGAAAAAGCTATCTTTGGAACGCACAGGTTTGAGATGGGGTGTCAGCGATTTTCTAGCAACAGGCATTATGTGTTAAAGGGTTAACATGAAGTTTCGATTCAAATCTGAAGATATTTTTGTGCTGGCTGGGCGTGGGATCGTATTTCGTGGATACGTGTTGGACGGTGTATTAAAAACGGGACAGACAGTTTCTTTTCAGACGAATGAAGGGAGTCTATCTGCCGAGGTGACTTTAATTGAGTGCAATCGAAAAATAATCCCCAAAACGAGAAAAAATGTAGAAATAGGTATACTCCTCAACAGCTTTAGTCAGTCATATGCAAATGAAGTTATTGCTATGAATCCAACTAAAGAAGCGATGGAACAGTTGCCTTCACCAGTTGAGTTACTAAATACCAAGTACCCTGTTTATTTGCATGAGGTTGAGGGGAAGCCTTGGTGGCGTTTCTGGTAAACGCACATACAAGCGCTTAAAACATTCGCTTCACAAATCGGGCCTAAAGCGTAGCGTATCTTCGCGTTATAGCACCATATTTTCCCTTACCTTAATATTACCATTTTCTACTCTCGCACCATTACAGCAGTCAGGTTTGATTAACCCTAAAGCTCAAACCTGACAGTGACTATTAGCTATTTCAGATAAACATATTCCCGCTTGTTACTCACTCAGTATCTTATCTAAATTCGCTTTTGAGCGGGCGACGCTTTCTAGTGGTGTTAGGCCGCTTGGGTATTCTTCTTGTTCGATTATCAGCCACTGTGTACCGCCGTGTTGCTGCATGGTTTGGATGAGCGCTTTCCAGGGGTAGTGGTTTTCGCCAATGATTGGGCTTTTGTCATCTCCTTGATGAGTACGTATTTTAATATGTGTCGATACGGTTCTTCCTGCATATCGCTTAACATAATCGCTGGGTGATTTACCTGCGTAAATCACCCAGCCGACATCGAGCTGCAGTGGGAAATCGCTAGGGGTATTGGTGGCGATATAATCCCAAAACGTGCTATTAGCGTATGGGTTAAATTCCTTCTCATGATTATGAAATCCGATCCTCATATCATAACGTTTGGCAATTTGGTGCACTTGGTTAAGCTGTTTTACAAATGCTTGCACTTGGTTTTTATCCCATGCTCTTTCATCCCAAGGAATAAAGAGCGTGGATACGCCTAAGGTTTTGTAAAAGAGTAGGGTGCTTGCTCGTTTTTCTTCAGCTAATGCGTCAAAGCCGATGTGGGCGCTGCTCGCAACTAGGCCGAGTTCGGCTAACCTTTGTTTTAATTTACTTGGGTTATTGGCATAGCTGCCAAAGTTTCCCGCAAACTCAACGCCATCAAATCCCATGCTAGCGATTGCTTGCAAGGTGCCGTCGAAGTCTCTTGCCAATTCATCTTTTACCGACCACAGTTGAACGCTAACGGGCAAAGGTTGAAGGGAAGGCTGTGCATACAGTGGCGAGATAAAAATTAAAGCAATGAACAGCATTACTTGCTTTAATCGGTTGGTGTTTTCAACAAACATGATCTACTCCTAAAGAAAAAGCAGAGCTAGACTCTGCTTCGGTTAGTCATAACAAAATGACTCAAGGGTTAGTCGCGGTACGCATACTGGCTTAGCCCAAGCTCTGCGAGTACGCCATCTAGATGCGCCTTGGCTTCGGCAGTAGGCCCTGGATAATCACCTGCAATTGGCATATTGCCCAGATAACCTATGTCTTGACAGCCCTCAGGTGTGCAGAAGTAAGCGCCGAGAACGAGATCTTTAAAGCGCAAGAATGCTTTACCTATACGCTGAAATTGCTCTGGTGTTTGTGCATTAAAATAAGCAATATCATCCATAATCTTACTTTGCTGCGTTGCGCTAAGTTGTATAAATGGCTTTTTAAAGCGCAAAGTCGACTCATCGTCAATCCAAGCAAGCGCATGGAGTATTGTCACTCTGTCTTTTTGTTGTCCGTGATACGGTGCGCTTACCCATTCATCGATCACACTCGGTACTTGTACTTCAGAAGCCGATGGATGATTTCCTTCCTTTGGCACAATAAAATCAGCTAGTACTGCAACTAACGTGAGCTGCGCTTCGGTGAGGGTGAGCGGCCAAGGTGATTCTGGCGGCATGATCATGTTTGGATCGGTGCCATACCCTTGAGCGCTAACTGGCTTTATTTCAATATCTGGCCAGTGCCCAGCTGCAGCCGTTTCACCTTCAATGGCCTTACTGCAACCAGCGGTGAGTGTCACCGCAGATCCAGCAGCAAGCAAGCCTAACCACTTTAATGACTCGCGACGTGTCATGCCTGAAATATATTTATAAGAATCAACGCGGACAGGTGTATTCATCACAGCGCTCCTTTATCAATTTGTGCTGCTAACCAGGTGGAGTTTCGCATCGCTAAGGTCATAATGGTTAAGGTGCAATTTTTATGGGGGTTAGACGCAAAGACGCCGGCATCCATCACAAATAGATTGTCACAGTCCCATGTTTGCCCCCACTGATTCGTTACCGATTCTTTTGCTGAGCTGCCCATTCTCGTCGTGCCGACCTCATGAATGATCTCACCGCCTTTTGAAATGGCTTTTTCCGCAGGCGGTAGCTCGCCGACTTTGGCACCCATGTTCTCAAGGATCTGCTTAGCGGTTTTGAGACCATGCTCGATTTGCTTGAGCTCTCTGTCAGACCATTTGAAATGGAACTTAGCAACCGGGATCCCCCATTTATCTTTGACGTTTTCGTCAATTTCCATGTAAGAATTTTTGTTCGGTAGCATTTCTCCACGCAGTGCAAATCCAACATAGGAGCCATAAGCGTCACGCACTTGCTGCTTTAATTTGGGGCCATAACCTTGTTTATTGCCAGACACGCCAGAGCCCGGTTGATTAAAGCCGCTGCTAATTTCAAAGTGATAGCCGCGCGGGAAATTAAGCTCACCTTTCTCATGGGCTTTGTGTCCCCACCAGGGAATAAAAAGGTGGTTCCCGGTATGGCCGTCTTCGTTATAACGTGGGCGACCTTTTAACGCAGGGATTTGTGCACCAAGCCAAGCGCCGGTAGAATCCATTAGATTACGACCTACCTGACCACTTGAGTTTGCAAGTCCCTTGGGATGCTTTGCATGTTTAGAATTAAGCAGAATACGAGCAGATTCACAGGCGCTGGCCGCCAAAATCACTACATCTGCATTGAGTGTATGTTCTTGCGCAGACTTTTTATCGACGTAAGTCACACCAGTTACTTTGCCATCTTCATTCACCGCGACCGACTTCACCATGGCATCGGTGATCACTTCAAGGTTTCCTGTCGCTTTGGCCATCGGAATAAGCGAGGTTGTAGTTTGGAATGCCGCACCAATTGAGCAACCGTGGCCACAAGGTGTGGCGTAAAAACATGCTAAGCGGTCGTCTTTATTACGAGTCAGCACAGCTCTGTGCATTGGAACCGCTGGGATCCCCATTTTCTTTGCGGCAGCAGCAACCAATAATTCGGGTACTCTTGGTGTTGGTGGTGGCTGTAACACGCCAGGCGCAGAAGGGGGCATGTCATCCAAGCCAGTATTGGTACCACAGATCCCAACTATTTCTTCTGTTTTGTCATACCAAGGTGCAATGTCTTGATATTCAAACGGCCAATCAGCGCCATGTCCATCACGGCTTTTGCCCTTAAAGTCGTGTTCACTAAAACGCAGCGAGTAGCGACCCCAGTGATTGGTTCGGCCACCGAGCATACGTGCACGCCACCAATAAAAATCGGTGTTTTCTGCGCGTGTGTATGGTTCATCTGGCACTTGCCAACCGCCATCAATCGTCGCGTCGTAAAAACCAAAGTTCTTATCCTTATTACCAGCGCCCATGAGTGGGGCTTCGCTATTGCGACGGAACATCGGGCTTTCTGTTTTTGGGTCGTAATTTCTGCCAGCTTCTAGCAATAAAACTTTGTGGCCTAGCTTAGTGAGTGTATAAGCGGCCATTGCGCCACCGGCACCTGAGCCAACGACCAATACTTTATGATCAAATGTTGCCATGGTTACAGCTCCTTGATCTTAATGTTTTTAAACCAGACTTTGTCGCCGTGATCTTGCAAGCCGATGTGGCCTTTTTTACCTTCAGCAAACCCTTGCCATGTTGCAAATTTACTATTCTTAACCAAAGCATTCCAAGTGGTGCTGCCAATCACGATACTCGTCGTGCTTACACCATTTTGCCAAACTTGTAGGTGACTATCTTGTAGCTTAATGCGAACTTGGTTCCAAGCTTCGGCAGGTTTATGTGCCGTACTTGGCGCTGCAAACAGGTCATATATAGAACCTGCAAGGTGAGAGTCTATTTTATTGTCTGGGTGTTCTTTGTTATCTAGAATTTGGATTTCTGGGGCGTGGGAGTATATTGCACCGCCTCTTTCATCCGCCAATACAAAGATCCCACTGTTGCCTTTTTTAGAAATCTTCCAATCGAGCTGGAGCTCAAAATTGTGATACTGTTTTTTGGTCAGAATATCGCCGCCACCACCTTGGGTAAGTGTCATCGCGCCGTCCTCAACTTGCCATTGGCTATTTAGGCCGTCACTTTTAAAGTTGCGCCATTGCGACATATCTTTGCCATCGAAAAGCAGTTGCCATCCGGCTTGTTGTTCTTGCGGGCTCAATTGGTTGTCAGTTGTACTAGCGCAAGCCGCACAACTAACAGCCAATGCCAGCGTTAGTATTTTTATAGAGTTGAGCATATTGGAACCTCGTCTGTTCACTTTTTACTTGTTGCTACTTAATACAAAGGGTATTACGCGTATTTCTCAACGCGTTTATTTTTATTGATATAAAGGTAAAGGCCGATAAAAGCGGCAATGAGAATAGCTGGGAATAACAGGATATTTTCAAGCACCGCTTGACCTGCAACTAGTTCTGATTGCTGCGCAGTTAAGTTCGCCGCTTGGGCTTCGAGTCGCGCCGAATCAATCCAACTACCAATTACTGGATTCCACATGCTGACAGCGAACATCCCCGCACCGCCCATTAAAGACATACCAAGTGCGCCTGTTTTTGGGGTATATTCTGCAACACAGCCCAGCATGGTTGGCCAAAAATAAGTGACACCCAAGGCAAATAATATTGCAGCCAAGTAGATTGCTGACCCTTGTGCTTGGCTCATCATGAAAATCCCCGCGGTTGCCAATACCGCAGAGCCGAGTAACACGCCTGTTGGATTAAAACGGTGGACTATTGGGCCGGCAAAGAAGCGACCTAATGCCATCAAGCCTGTGATCAGTGCGAGGATCATCATAGGAGAGGCGCCTGACGCTCCCAGTATGCGTTCAATCCACTGTTGTGTACCAAGTTCAGTGGTTGCTGTTAATGTCATACAGCAAATTAAAAATAGGTAGAGCGGAGAAAACAGGTGCTTGAGATTGCTGGTGGTAGAATGATCTGTGCGGTCAAATTCAGGAAACCGTGACTTGACCATCATTGCTCCGTAAATCAGCGTTGGAATTAATATCAAAGCAACTTGCCATTGCCAATTAAAGCCCGATGCAGTCATGGCATTCGATGCCAGAGCACCAATCACAATGCCGCCTGGAAACCAGACATGGAATCGGTTGAGCATGGTCGTGGTGTTTTTCGGATACATTTCGGCAATCAGTGGATTACAGCCAGCTTCCACTGAACCATTCGCAAAGCCGATTAAAAACGTCGAGATCAGCAGTAACCAAAAACCGTCAGCGGTAATGGTTAAAACCAATCCTGCAAAGTGGCAAATAAAGGCGAGGGCAACTAACTTTTTAGCGCCAATGGCGTTGTAGATTGCGCCACCTAACATGGTTGCAACGGGAAAGCCCAGAAATGCCATAGCGTTAACCCAACCAAGTTCTGTATCTGAGAGTCCAAACTGCGCACCTAATTGCCCCAAAATGCCTGCGCGAATAGCGAACGTCATTGATGTGACGACCAGTGCAAGGCAACAGAGCTGAAACACGGTCCGATTATGATTATTATTATTCATGGTCGTAGTCCTGTTTATTTTATGCCGAGGATTTGATTATTGCGTTCGGTATCGGTGCTACTTCCTGCAAAATCATCGAAGGCTTTTTCGGTTGGTCTTATCAAGTGCTGTTTGATAAATTCGGCACCTTCTTTGGCCCCATCTTCAGGGTGCTTAATACAGCATTCCCATTCCAATACAGCCCAACCATCAAAACCGTACTGTGTTAACTTACTAAATATTTTCTTAAAGTCGACCTGTCCGTCACCTAATGAACGGAACCGACCTGGCCGTTGTTGCCATCCTTGGTATCCGCCGTAAACACCGCAGCGGCCATTGGGGATAAATTCGGCATCTTTTACATGGAACGCTTTGATACGTTCATGATAGATGTCGATAAACGCTAAGTAGTCCAATTGCTGTAAAACAAAGTGACTTGGATCGTAAAGAATATTGGCTCGCGGGTGATTA
Source organism: Pseudoalteromonas sp. JC28 (assembly GCF_013319255.1). NCBI lineage: Bacteria > Pseudomonadati > Pseudomonadota > Gammaproteobacteria > Alteromonadales > Pseudoalteromonadaceae > Pseudoalteromonas > Pseudoalteromonas sp. JC28. The sequence goes on from NZ_QOKX01000005.1 coordinate 229,330, forward strand.
TTCGTCGCCGCTAAAAAGCGCTCAAAAGTCACGCCATCGTGTAGATCTTCACCTGGATGAAGCTCGTAGCAGACATCCACACCAACCTCGTCAAAGCGGTTCAAAATAGGCAACCAGCGTTTTGCGAGCTCCTCAAACCCTTGTTCCACCAAGCCATTTGGACGTTGTGGCCAGGGGTAAAAGGTATGCCAGAGCAAGGCGCCAGAAAAGCTTGCGTGACTAGTTAGCCCAAGCTTAGCACTGGCACTGGCCGCTAACATTAGCTGCTCGGTTGCCCACTCCATACGAGCCTGAGGCGAGCCATGCACTTTTGCTGGTGCAAAGCCGTCAAACATTTGGTCATAAGCTGGGTGCACCGCCACTAATTGACCCTGCAAATGGGTTGATAGCTCTGAAATAGTAAGGCCATGCTCTGCAGCAATACCAGTGATCTCGTCGCAATAATCTTGGCTTTCAGCGGCTTTTTGCAGATCGAACAGTCGCTGTTCCCAACTTGGTAGCTGAATACCTTTATAACCTAGGTTACTTGCCCACTGGCAAATACTATTAAAATTGTTAAATGGCACCTCGTCCGAGACAAACTGCGCGAGAAAAATAGCGGGTCCTTTAATTTGCTTCATTCTTATTTTATCCAATGGTAAAGGGGTGCCACTTAGTGTCTTTTGCACTAGCTGCGACCGCGTTTTCAATAAATGCCATGCCACGGACTGCAGCGTTAATACTTGGCACGTCAAATTCTTCGTGCTGCACATCGGGTTGCAGCTGATGCGCACGAATAAGGCTGGCGAAGTTAAGGTAGATATTTGCAAATGCTTCCAGATATCCCTCAGGGTGACCGGCTGGCACACGAGTTGCGCTAATGGCTGCTTGGCTAAGTGAACCCACTCCTGTGCGGATCAACTGAGCTGGAGCATTTGCCGCACGTAACCACAAACTATTAGGCTCCATTTGCGACCATTCGATACTGGCTTTGTCACCATAGATTTTTAAGGTGAGATTATTTTCTTCGCCAAGGGCTATTTGGCTTGCCATCAACACGCCCTTTGCACCGTTGCCAAAGCGCAGTAACACGGTGCCGTCATCGTCGAGCTGTCGGCCGGACACAACCGTGTTTAAATCCGCACAAAGCGCCTCTATCTCCAAGCCACTCACATATTCGGCGAGGTTCGCTGCGTGCACACCGATATCGCCCATACAACAACTCACGCCAGACTTACTTGCATCTAGTCGCCAGCTGGCTTGCTTGCTGTTTTCGTCATCAGCACTTGCAAGCCATCCTTGACTATATTCAACGACGACTTTGCGTATTTTGCCAAGTTCGCCATTTGCGATGCGGTGGCGTGCTTCTTTCACCATTGGGTAGCCGGTATAGGTGTGTGTTAATCCGTACAAGCAATTGCTCTTCTGAAGCTGTGTTTGTAGACGCAGAGCCTCAGATAAATTGAGCGTTGCAGGTTTATCACTCAAGACGTGAAAGCCGTGTTCGATAGCGGCTGTGGCAATCGGAAAATGCAAATGGTTTGGGGTCACGATGGCAACAAAGTGGATGCGCTCCGACTCTGGTAGTTCCGCCTCTTGTTGTAAGAGTGCTTGGTAGCTGGTATAGCAACGTGCTGGGTTAAGCCCGAGTTGCTGGCCCATTGCTAGGCTTTTGTTTGGATCGGCGCTAAATGCGCCTGCAACAAGTTCAATTTGACCATCTAAACGCGCGGCTATGCGGTGCACAGCACCTATGAAAGCGCCTTCTCCACCACCGATCATGGCCATGCGGATTTTGTTATTATCCATCGTTTAGCTCCGTCTCCGTCGAGTTATCGAGGTAAGTTAATCTGATGTTATTGATAATAGGTAACAGAGGCGCCAAAGTGATAATAAAAATTCGGTTGACAATGCAACAAAATCGGCGTTTAAAATAAATTATTATAATTATAAAAAGGCGGTAAGTAGGGCAATGGAAGAGCAAACAATATTGAATAAAGCTGGCGTAAATCAATTGATTGCAGCATTTGATCTGATCCCAGACATCCTCTTTTGGGTCAAAGACACAAAAAGTAGAATAGTGCATGCGAACCAACACTTTGTTGAACATCAGGGCTATAAAACCCTAGATCAAATCTTACTGAAAACCGATTTTGACTTTTCACCGCAACACTTGGCATTCCAATACGTTAACGATGATAAACGAGTGATGGAAGGCTTTATCGTGACGGATAGATTAGAACTCAATCAAACCGCAAATGGGGAATTGGCATGGTTTTCCACGTCAAAAAAAGTGTTACTTGATGGCGAAAATGCGATTATGGGCACTTATGGTGTTACACGACATCTAGCGAAAACGTCAAAGGCGTTGTCTCACGTAAGAGCCATTGAAGCGCCCGTTGAATTTATTCGGGCACATTACCATCGTCATATTTGTATCGAAGAATTGGCGGAACTTGCTCACCTGTCGGTAAGCGCACTGGAGCGTAGATTTAAAAAGCATTTAGCCAAAACTCCCAATCAATTTATCAACGAAGTGAGATTGGAAAATGCCCGTAAATTATTGGTCGAAACACGTTTACCAGTATCACAAGTCGCTTATCAGTGCGGCTTTTCAGAGCCAAGTTATTTTAGCAAGCAGTTTCGTCGTTTATTTGGTGAAATCCCGTCGCAATTACGTAAGGAATTAACGTCGAGCGAGCGTTAACGCTGCGACTTCTGGTGGTAGTGCCGGTGTCACCAGCGTATCTGCGTACTCAGAAGCTAACCATGGACGAATGGGCGTGGCAATGCCTCCAACTAACGCGACTTTATGTGCCCCTAAGCTCTGCAGATGACGGACATAACGCTCAATAAACCGTGCCGCGCCATTTAAGATCTGCTCGGCATAGGGATCGTTTGGCGTAGCAAAAACATGTTGAGCAAACTGGGCAAAATACTGGGGAGTGGCGTTTAGCGTGAGTTTGACTAGCTGTTCGGTACTGTGGCAATTCATGGCAGCCAAAAACGACTCAATCATCAGACTGCTAGGGGATAGTGTATCAAGCACCTCGATGGCATGCTTCACTAAACTCAAACCGATCCAACTGCCACTTGCACCATCACTGAGTAATAATCCGTGGCCACCGAACTCCCTAAATTGTCCATGCGTCACCAGACCCGCGCAAAATCCGGTGCCAAGAATGATTACACCGCCATCTTCGTGTTGATGCGCACCAAGGCAAGCTATGTGTGCATCGGTTGAAAATTGAAAACGTGCAAAAGGGGAACGCCATTGCTGCATCGCCTCACAAGCCGTCGTGACATTCGCGCCGGCAAGTCCTGCAAAAGCACTGATGTTGGCAATATCGTGGTGGGGGATTTTTGCGTTTGTCAGCGCTGTCATTGTTGCGCTCAACATTGACTCTTGGGCCTGATGTATTGATGTTGCTATGTTTGCAGGGCCGCTGGTGGCCTCGGCAAGGAGCTGTCCATGTTGATCCTCGAGGCGGACTTTACATTTCGTACCGCCACCATCAATCCCTAAAAATAGCTTCGATGCTGTCATTGTATTGCCTTTTCTGATCCGGTGAGTATTGCATTAACTAGCCTTGGGCAAACTTCATCGCCATGATGCACGCCAGAGTGAGTATGTAGAGAGAGTGGACCAAATTCACTTAAAAGCCAAAGATCCGCGGCGTTTTTCGTGTTGACCCCTCCACCGATCACCACTTCGATTTCAGCATTGAGTTTTTTCAGTAAGGCAATGAGCTGACTGGTACCAAACGCTGCGCCTTTACCACTTTGCCATGTATTGCCGGCGCTTAAGACCCGCTCAACGCCTAACTCTAGCAGCGTCTCGGCTGCCTGCTGCCAGTTTGCAGCGGCATCAAAGGCGCGATGAAAGGTGACAGAAAGGCCTAAGGATTTTGCCGTGGCAATGAGTGCGCTACAGTGGTCAGCCGCTATCTCCTGATTGTCGTCGATAAAACCAAGCGCAATACCGGTTGCACCCGCGCAAGCAATGCCATCTATCTCTTTTTGTAACTGATAGAGCATGGTGTCATCAATAAAAAAATGCGGCGCTTGGCGTAACATCACAATACATTCGCCAAAGCTTGGTAAATACTGGGCAACTGCCGCTATCGCCGTCGGGTTTGGGGTCAAGCCACCGCAACTCAGAACACCACAGAGCTCTATCCTTGTTGCACCTGATGCAAAAGCAATTTGTGCATTTCGCTGCAACAAATGAGGATTATCGCTGCTGAGGCATATTTCCAAGTTTTTACCTGAATAGTTTGCCGAATTCATATTTCACTCTTGAAGTTGAATAATTTTAAAGTTTAAAATGCTTGGTTTTGAATATTTAATTAGTTCAATAAAAACATTTAGTTACACGTGTTTGGAACGTTTTTAAATTGCCTAATATAGAAACTAATAATGAGTTTTTATGTTAATCAGACTATAAACCAAGGAAATTGAAATTGGATCTTTTTTTGACCTAAACGCCGATTTTGTCTTAGTGCAAACCGAAATTCTATTATCACTTTTTGTAGAGCGCTCCTATTCTGAACGAGTGTTTCACAAACCATTAACCCCTATAGGGAAACAAAAAAGGGTCGTCACAAAGTCATGCGTCATGGAGCAGCAAGGGACGTCGTGGCTTTACAAATTATAAAAAACTTGGAGATAGGAATGGCCAATAATAATAACAGACGCCATGTGACAGGAAGGTCACGGCAATTTAGCAAGTCTGCACTGGTCCTCGCTATGTTATCAGCTACTAACTGGGCAATGGCTGAAGAAACCGAAAAAGAGGAAGCGCAGGAAATCGAAACGATTGAGGTGCGTGGGATCCGCGCATCTATGGCCGAAAACTTGGCGATTAAGCGTTTATCAAACGCGATTGTGGATGCCATTACAGCAGAAGACATTGGCAAGTTTCCCGATAAAAATGTGGCGGATTCACTGCAACGCGTACCCGGTGTGGTGATTTCTCGTAGTGGCGGGGAAGGGGAAAACGTCAGTATTCGTGGTCTTTCCTCTGATCTTACTTTTACGCAGTTAAACGGCAACTTTATCGCGTCTTCTCCGGGCTCGCCGTCGCGCTCTTTTAGTTACTCTTTGTTGCCTTCTACCATGGTGCAATCGGTTGAGGTGTTTAAGTCTTCTGAGGCGCGTTTAGATGAAGGTGGGGTTGGCGGCACGGTTATTCTACACAGCCGGAAACCGCTGGATATGGAGGCAAATTCTGGGGCGTTGAATGTTGAATATACCTACGCTGATGTGACTGAAGAGTACGAGCCTAATTTTAGCGGCGTTTATTCTTGGAAGAACGAAGAAGAAACCTTTGGCTTGCTAGTTGGTTATACTAAACAAGACCGTACCAACCGTTCTTTAGGCGGTGATATGTCGGGCGGTGGCGGTTGGCGTTGGGCAACGAGTTCAGACTTGCAAGCAACGGACACGGCGGGCAATGTGATTGCTGATAGTACACGTCGATTTGCAGCGTTAGAAGATGCTTATGGTAACGTTTATGATGGTGTTTGGGCACCGCAAGTTGCAGGTATTGGGGTAACCAAAGAAAAACGTGAACGTCAGGGGTTACAAGCCACCATTCAATGGCGTCCAATAGATGATTTATCTTTAACATTCAATCATTTTCATTTTGAGCTTGGGCAAAATCGCACCACGTCACAAATGTGGATCCCAGAATGGAAGTACAACCCAGATTATCTTACCGGTATTACTCTAGACGAAACCGGTACGATTGTGACTGGCATGGACTTTACCAGTGGCGCAGGTGGCACTGAAGGGAATCTTGAATTTCCTTGGATCATTGGTAGTTATACGGTAGAAAAAGATACCTCGGATACCTACGACTTCGCCTTTGAGTATGCCGGTGACTTATATGACTTACGCGGTAAATTTGGTCACACTGAAGCCAGCGGTGGCCCTTCAGAATCTTGGAGTGCGGCGTATAAAAGCGGCCAACCTGCGAGTCGCAGCGATTCCGGGCAGGTTGAAAACGCCGCTTCATTTGCAGGGTGGCGATTAGGTGACAGAGTGTCGCTGTACGCTGATCCCGCTTTGTTGTCTAACCTTCAGGCTGGTATTGCCGGCGATCCCGATCCGGGTTCGACAGGCTCAAGCTTTGTCGTCAGTGACTTAGAAGAGGACTATGCTCAGTTAGACCTTGATTATCGCGTCGGGTACGGCATCGTTGATACGCTGCGCGTCGGTGCTAAATATCGTAAAGCAACACTACACCGCGAAACCAACAACACCTTCTTTATTACTCAAGATGGGGCTGACAGAATTGCCAGTGGCGAGCTAGATCCATTTAGTCAAGGTGCCATTGATGAAGTGTCTTATCAGTGGATTGGGGGTATGCCAAAACTGGAGGATATTTTGAATGCAACGTCTGAACAAAATATCCCAGGCGGTTTTGAAGTGAATGCGATGCCCACGATCAATTGGGATCGATACCGCGAAATCGTGACTAGTGAATATGTTAAGCACACGCGCCGTGAGCCTGATTTTGTGTTCGACATAGAAGAAGAGATCATGGCCGCCTATCTACAGGCCGATTTTTCTTTTGGAGATTTTAGAGGAAACATCGGAGTACGCTATGTCGAGACTGAAACGCAGATTATGTCGTCGGATAAAATTAACTACTTTTTAGATGACATTGATGATGTCACCGAAGAGGATATTTTAGGTGATGAACGTCTCATTGATGTTGAAACCACCACCGTGCGTACCGTAACCGACTCACAATTTTTACCTAGTTTCAATATTGTCTGGGATGCCAGCGACAATCTTGTCATACGTGGTGCTATCGCCAAAACGATGTCTCGAGCTCCGTTCAACGACATGGGTGCGCCAGAGCAGCTGACCTTTATCTCTCAAGAATGGGCAGACGATAGACTAGAGTTTAGAGGCAACCCTGTGGAGCCAGGGTGGCGCGGCTCAGGTGGTAACAAGGCGCTAAAACCATTTGAATCGGTACAGATGGATTTATCTGCGGAGTATTATTATGGCGAAGGATCTGCGGTTGGCATTGCGGTATTCAACAAAGACGTAGATAACTTTATCGTGCCTTTGATTATTACCTCAGTAAGGCCGTTTGAGGGCTTTGATAACCCTTTTACCGGTGTTGAAATTGTACCGCCGGGTGATATTACCGTCACGCCGTTTACCACCACCGCCAATGGTACAAACGCAACCTCTCGGGGAATAGAGCTGTTTGCACAACATGCATTCGACAATGGCTTTGGTCTCAACGTTAACTACACCCTAAACGATACCAATCAGGCAGACATTAGCGTAGACGGTGAAAAGGTCGGTGAGTCTGCGCTTGTTGGCAGTGCCGATAATCAATTTAACTTCTCCGCCTATTACGAGAATGACACTTTTAGTGTCAGAGCATCATATAACCGCCGAGGAGAAACCGCTTTGGGGCTTGCCGACGGACTCACTGTATATCAGGAACCATACCAACAAGTTGATGTGAACGCTTCTTATAACTTGATGGAAAACTTGATCCTAACCGCGTCTGTGATCAACCTAACCAAAGAAGAACCGAGAACCTTTTATGGTGAAGATTCTAAAGCGAGATTGCGCAGCAGCAGCTACACCGGGCAGCGCTACTATGCCGGGATCACCTATCGATTTTAACTTTGGCGATAACCATAAAGTAATGCAAACAGGGTGAAGTCGTGTCAGCACAACGAGAAACAATATCACGGCTTATCACCTGCTTGTGGTGCGTTTATATCAACCTAGTCACACGAGTTGGTTGATATGTAAGAAGGGATAAATATGAAAACGTTAAATAAAATAAGAAATGCGATCCCGCTCATTGCCGTTAGCAGTTTATTGGCTGCATGTGGCGGCGGGAGCGATGACCCAAAAGTTGAAGAAGTGCCAGTAACCCCTGCTGTGACGACGGCAGAAGTATCTGGTTCAGTGATAAAAGGCGCGTTGAGCCAAGCCCGCATTTCGGTGACGGCGCTCAATGGCTCTAGCATGATGATGGATGAGAACTCGGCAACCAGTCAATCGGGGGAGTTGTTTATTGAACTGACGGGTAAAGCCGGGTTTGGCATTAATTCCACCATTAAAGTGACCGCCACAACGAGTGAAGGCTCGCAGATGCGCTGCGACGCCAGTCGCTGTGGTTCTGCAGGAATTGGGGAGCAGGTAAGTGGCGATTACATTGCTGGTGTGACTTTGGCTACCTTAAGTCATGTCGCCGTGCCGTTTGGTTCAAATGCCGATGGCAGTGCTGATGCTACCATACAAATCAACGCCTTGACGACACTAGCAACCATGCTGGTAGAGCAGCAAATTGCTGAGGGGCGTAATGTCTCTACTCCCGAATTAATGGCATTGGCAAAAGTGGAGATGTCTGCGTTATTGCTTCGGGCCCTTGGCTGGCAAACCGGGAACATCAATGTTTTTGAGTTACCTGTGGTTAGCGCTGATCAATTAACGAATTTTGAATTAGGAGAAACTTGCACAACCTCTGACTCTGGTGAGCAAAGTTGTGAGATGACATATGTTTCCGAAAGTGTGCAAAAGCTTTCTCTATTCAATGCCGCGTTTGCACAGTTTGACGAGCAAGGCTCTTTGCAAGGCGTCTTAAGCGACTCAGCTAGCAATCTTAGCGCCGCACTTGGCGGTGATGAAGTTGCACTTGAAGCGCTTCGATTGCCAATTTACAACGCGCTTCAAGCTCACCCATTAACTGCGCAGCTAGATCTTAGTGCCGATAGTATTATGGACTTAGCGTTACCATTATTTGATGAGCCGGTCTCCACGGGGCCGATGCAGCAAGTCGTGACATCAGGTGCCACTATCACAGCAAGAAATGCTATTGGTGATGCCGAGAGTGCAGACAAAGCATTTGATGGCGATCCACAAACTAAATGGCTTGACCACAATGACTGGCAGGGGCCACCTACTGAGGAAGCGCCATCTTGGATCCAGGTGGATTTTCCTACTCAACAAGCAATTAGCGGTGTTTACATTACCAGTGCTAATGATGCCCCAGAGCGAGACCCTGAAAACTTCTCTTTACTAGCTTCTAATGATGAGGGTGCGAGTTGGGTTAATTTGGGTAATGTGGTTGGGGCGTCGTTTGAAGCGCGCTTTGAACGTCAAGGCTTTGTATTTGGTAATGCGCAAAAGTATACAAGCTACCGAATTGCAGTGACAAAGAACAAAAATAACGATGGCTTACTGCAAATTGGAGAAATTCAATTTGTCGGGCCGGTTTATCCGAGCGTTGACCATACTGATACTGAGACGTTTGCGGTCACGGCAAGCAACAGTATCGGTGAGGGGGAAAACCAAGATAAGGCATTTGATAACGACCCAACCACTAAGTGGCTAGATCATAATGATTGGCAAGGCCCGCCTACCGTCGAAGCGCCTTCATGGATCCAAGTAGACTTTAATGAGGCGGTGGCGGTTAATCAGCTTGCGATAACGAGCGCCAATGATGCACCAGAGCGAGATCCTGAGAACTTTGCTTTGTTTGGCTCTAACGATAACGGGGTTACATGGCAGCATTTGAGTAATTGGGTTGGTGAGTCTTTTGAAGCGCGAGGGGAGCGTCAAAGCTTTGTGGTAGCGAATCAATTGCCATACCAAAGCTATCGTCTTGAGATAACCAAGAACAAAAATAATGACGGCTTGATGCAGCTTGCTGAGATTGAATTAATCGGTCCAGAAATCTCTGGATTAGATCATGCACAAGTACAAGGTGCGAGTTACTCGGCGCGTTTTAGCATTAGTGATTCAGAGGGCGCAGCGCAAGCATTTGATAAAAATGTTGAGACTAAATGGCTCGATCACAACGACTGGCAGGGGCCACCCACTGTTGAAAATCCGGCTTGGGTTCAAGTTAGCTTGCCGCAAGCGCAAGCGGTAAATACTTTGTACATTACCAGCGCCAATGATGCGCCGGAGCGTGACCCTGAAAACTTCCAACTTTTAGCATCTCACGATGGGGAAGTGTGGCAAGTATTAAATACTTGGGTAGGAGAATCGTTTGAATCGCGTTTTGAACGTCGTGCCTTCGCGTTTGCTAATGGTTTGGCTTACTCACATTATCGCTTGTCTATCAGTAAAAATGCGAATAATGATGGATTAGTGCAAGTAGCTGAAATTGAACTCGCTGGACCTCAGTATGCACTTGAAGATTTATCTGATTTGGCTGGAACAAGCTTTACCGCGCGTAATCGTATTGGAGATGCAGAAAGTGAACAAAAGGCGTTTGATAATGATATCGAGACAAAATGGTTAGATCACAATGAGTGGCAAGGCCCGCCAACAGAGGAATCACCATCTTGGATCCAAGCTGATTTTACTACGCCACAGATTGTGAGTGGTTTGGCAATCACCAGTGCCAATGATGCACCAGAGCGCGATCCCGAAAACTTCCAGTTACTGGGTTCTAATGATGGCGGTGAGACGTGGACAGAAGTTGCGGTTTGGGTGGGAGAAAGCTGGGATGAGCGCTTACAACGAAGAGCGTTTACTTTCTCCAATGCTTTTGCCTATAGCAGTTATCGTCTAAATATTAGCAAAAATGCGAATAACGATGGCTTAGTACAGATCTCAGAAATCGAGCTCCTAGGCCTTAGCGGCGAATAGCCTGAATATCCTAAGGTTAAACAAATCTCAACCAAAAAAAGCCAGAATGCAACTTGCGCTCTGGCTTTTTATTTTTCTCAATGAGAGTGACTTAATATGATTGATTATGCCAATTTACTTAATTAAGAGGTCTATTTTGAGGCAAGAAAATCTTGTCGATAGCCCCGCTACCGCGTCCTGCTATCGCCAAGGTACCTACCTCCGTGTAGGCAAGGCAAAAATTTTGCTATTTAGTTGCTCTAAATGAGAAATTTTTAACGCAGCTAGCGTCAGATTTAATCCCTCAAATTGAGCAAGTATTGAGTCAAATTGGGATTATAACACCTCTACTGCTTGCAAAGACTCGCTTTGGTAGCAGCCCAACAAGCGTACAAACTGGGTATGGTCTTTTAATTCTTCAAGTGCTACTTGGACTTGTGAGTCTGCAATATTGGCAAGCAAATCTACATAAAAGACTTCTTCCCAAGGGTTACCAGGTACTGGGCGTGACTCTAACTTAACCATATTGATATTGTGCTGTTTAAATACCATCAGCGCGTCAGCAAGTGAGCCTACTTGCTGTTTGGTGGCCATAATTAAACTGGTTTTCGTTGGGATTTGAGTAGACACTTGAAGTGCTTTTCTTGCTACCACAATAAAGCGGCTATGGTTTTCGGTCTGATTCGCAAGGCCAGACTTCACCACTTCTAGACCCATATTTTTACCAGCTTGTGCAGAGCCAATCGCGGCACTATTTGGGTGCTCTGCAGCTTGCTTTAATGCACTAGAGGTTGAGTCGCAAGTTTCATGCTGAATATCCCCAAGACCTTGAATAAAACGGCTGCACTGCGCAAAAGGTTGAGGGTGCGCATAAATTTTGTCGATCGCTTGTAATTCTGTGTCTGGCAAAGCCAGGAGGCAATGCTCTACGGTATGCGTTACTTCACCCACAATAGATACTTGCGCATGTTGCAATAAATCGAATACTTCGTTGATACTGCCTGAACTGGTATTTTCAATAGGTAAGATACCAAAGTCAGCTTGGCCTTTCTCTACCTGCTCGGTGATTTGCTCAAAGCTTTGGCAACCCATTTCCACAAGCTTACCGGGACGACGACTGAAGTATTTATGACAAGCAAGCTGGCTATAAGAGCCTTGTCCACCCAAGTAGGCAACGCGGTGTGTATCACCTACGGCATCGGGGTTTAAGTTCTTTTGCAGCATGGCTTGCTGGTTTAATACAGAGTCTTCTAAGATAGTTTGGAAAACGCTGTTTATATAAAAGGCATCAAGACCCAGAGATTTACCATATCGGATCAGTTTCTCCAGCAATGCCTGCTCACGTGCTTCATCACGGATAGGTTTGTTGTTGGTAATCTTATATTCCAGCACGCCATGACTAATGCGACGTCGCTTTGCCAGTAAAATCAGTAATTCTGAATCTATCTCATTGATGTCATGCCTAAGGGCATCTAATGTATTTTGTGTCATAGGTCCTCACTCCCATTTAGCCAAAAAAAAAGCCTCCCGAAGTTGGGAGGCTTAGCTATTCTTTTTCACTCGCGAACAGTCAAGCCTCTTCACCTAAAGAAGCTAAAAAAGAAATATGTGTTGCTGTTGCGTGTGATGAAATTCATTTATTCAAACCTTACTTTGAAACTGAATACATTATTAGCATAGAACTAAACGAGAAAACAAGTACTACTTTGGACGTATGCGCAAAAACCTAAGTTATTTGGTAGATAAGTGTCCAATCTCAGTGAGTTAAGTACGTTAATCAAACGTAACTTATTGGCGAGTCGAAAAATATTCTGGTATATTCAGGCAACACCACCACTGTAAATAAAAGAATAGGCTAACTTGTGGGCAATCGTCGTCCCCCATCAAGATATGGTGCAAGCTCTTTAAGTGTAAAGCTGTCGATGTTGATTTCGGCCGTGTGTTTGATCGCGGGGGTTTTTGCTGCGGCATTGATGCTAAAATCTGAAGAAAAGCAGTTAATCTATGAAGAGTATGATGAGCTCAAGCGTTTTAGCGCGCAGGTGAACAATCAGTTTTCAAATTACCTCGATCTTAAAGCTAACTTGGCCGAACAAGCCAATTCAGTGGTCTCCAAGCATTTACTTTATGGCGTACAAGATTTATCTGGCGCACAAGCGAGCGTTGACGTGCGTGGCGAAAACTTAGCGAGTACAGCTAAAAATGGCCTCTCCGCAGCTATGTATACTGGCAATTTAAAATTGCAGTCAGTGCAAAAGCTATTTTCTGAATCTGAATTGCTCTGGAATATTCTGGCGCCCCCACTGTTACAAGATTTCTTTAATTTTTACTTATCTACAAAAGACGGCTTTGTTCGTGTTGCACCTCCTAATGCCTTATTAGCGAAAGACCCGAGGCTGGTAAATAATCAGCTTCATAACTTGCCTGTTTTACACGCTGAACAAAACCCAACGAGGGAAGCGGTTTGGTCGGGCGTGTATTTTGATAGGGTTTGGAACAAGTGGGTGGTGAGTATTTTGGTGCCTTTATACTTACATGATAAATACCTTGGGTTAACGGGTAGCGATATAGAGTTGACCACCTTACTCGAAAAATTACCTAAATCTGACCATCAGCAAGGCTTCATCGTTTTTGATAAACAGGGTCGATTATTGGCAGCTCCCGGTCTGTTTAAAACCACCGCTACGACCGGGCAGCTACTGGACCACAACAAACTACCTGAAGACTTGAGTAAAATAGTACAAACTGCACTTATTACTAAGCTACCAAATATCCAAGATGAATTTAGGTATAAAGACAACTGGCATATTATGCACGTGACCCATATTGCCAATTTAGATTGGTACATTGGGATCTACAAGAAGCGGGCGTCGGCTATCTCGGCCATTGAAGAGCTTAAAGTTAAGTTCTTTGGTTTGTTTATTTTGTATGCCATTTTTGTCGCGATATTACTGCATCAGGTGCTATATCAATTAGTACTCAAACGCATCAATGCGCTTGTTAAAGCAGTGAAGGGATTTGGTCGAGGACAGTGGGATACGCCAACCTTACCGCATACCGATGACGAAATAGGTCAATTGAACGCCTCATTTAATGACATGAGTGTTGAGATAAAACAGCTTGTAAATGGCCTAAATCAACGTATTACAGAAAAAGAAATCGCTGAAAAGGCGGCAAACCGGTTGTCAAAAGCTGTGGCTTTCTCTGGTACTGGCGTTGTATTGACCAATGAGCATTTTCAAATTGAGTATGTCAATCCAAAAATGCAGGAAATGACGGGCTATGATGAACAGCATTTTATTGGCTCTCCGCTTTTGAGTATTATTTCAAAAGACATGGCAATTCTCATTGATGATATCGATATTGACTTACGCAGTCGCAATCATTGGCGCGGGGATACCATGTTGGCGGGTAACAGAGAGGCGCCTATTTGGGTCAGTTTGAGCGTGTCGCCGATCCGTGAAGAAGGCGGCGCAATTTCAAGTTATGTCGCCTCAGCCCAAGATATTTCGTTTGTAAAAGAAAGCCAGCGTAAAATGGAAGAATTGGCTTACTTTGATACCTTAACTGGCCTTGCCAACCGAACGTTTTTCAGGATGCAGTTACGTAAATCCATGGCGCTTGCCGAACGTGGCCATTACGCCTTTGCTCTATTTTACTTTGACTTAGATGAGTTTAAACGCATCAATGATACCTTGGGACATGACGCGGGTGACCGCTTATTGCTTGAAGTCGCGACGAGATTGAAAAAGCGGCTCCGTGCAGAAGATACCATTGCCAGATTGGGTGGGGATGAGTTTGCGGTGTTACTGAGTGGCATCAATGAGCGAGAAAATGCCATGGAAGTTGCCAATATCATTCAAAAGACACTGGCAGAACCAATAAAACTGGGGAATAACGAAGTGATCGTCAGTGCAAGTATTGGTATCACCATGGCTCCGTTTGACAGTAAAGAAGAGGAGCAGCTGCTTAAACATGCAGATTTGGCAATGTATCAGGCCAAAGCAAAAGGGCGGAACACTTACCATTTCTATAGCCAAGATTTAGACGAAGCTGCTAACGAGCGCCTATATATAGAAAACGAGCTGCGTATAGCAATTAAAGCGCAACAATTTACCTTGCATTATCAGCCACAAGTGAACAGTGAAAGTAGAGAGGTTGTAGGCTATGAAGCACTTATTCGCTGGTTCCACCCAAGCGAAGGAACTATTCCGCCAAGTAAGTTTATTCCAATTGCTGAAGCGACAGGCCTAATCGTAGAGCTTGGTGCATGGGTGCTAGAAGAAGCATGCCATTTTTCTCGTCGTTTAAAAGCCGCGGGCAAGATTGCCAACGTATCCATCAACCTTTCTGCGAGACAGTTTAAAGACGCACAATTGATCAGTACGCTGTCAGATATTATTGACAGAACTGAGATGGAGCCGACTCTACTACACCTTGAACTTACCGAGAGTATGTTGATGGGAGACGTGGAAGCGGCAATCATACAACTTAAAGATATCAAAGCGCTTGGTGTTTCACTGTCTATTGACGACTTTGGTACAGGCTATTCGTCTTTGAGTTACATTAAGCGTTTCCCAGTTGATATACTCAAAATAGACCGCTCTTTTGTAAAGGATATCCCTGAAGATCCGAACGATATGGAAATCACTGCAGCTATCATTGCGATGGCGCAAAAATTAAATTTGCAGGTTATTGCTGAAGGGGTGGAAACTGAGGCTCAGATGACGTTCTTGGCGAAAAATAACTGCTATATTGTACAAGGTTATTACTACAGCCCGCCGTTAAGTGAAGCCGAGATTTTGCGGTTTGCCCCAGCGGTATAGCGACTCAGCCCCAAAGCTTGGGGCTGAAAATAATAAGCGCTTAACCACCAGCGATTTTCACTTTGAAGCCTTGGCCTTCTAATAATTGCTTAAGCTTTTCTCTGTCATCGCCTTGAATTTCAATAACGCCTTCTTTAACTGCACCACCTTGACCCATTTTAGATTTAAGCGTTTTTGCCAATTTCTTGAGATCGTGCTGTTCACTATCGATGCCAACAACAAGCATAACACCTTTACCTTTGCGCCCTTTAGTTTGTCTTTCAATACGAACGGCGCCGTCCTTAAAAACTTTCCCTTGAACTTCTTGCTTTGGCTCTTTGGTGTCAATACGGCCTACATCTGTGGAGTACACAAGTCTTGATTCTGACATTGATTCTGGTCCTCTTACGGGTTCTTTGCAGAGATCATAGCAAAAAGCAGATTAGATGTTTTTTATTTTTTGCTAAATGATTTTTAAGCGTTATATTTAAATTGGTGAGGGGAAACAAATCAAAATAATTTAGGAGCTTAATGATGAGCTTGAGTAAAAACGCTTCTGCTGACGGTAAGACACTAACCATTCAAATTAGAGGCAAGTTCGACTTTAATTTGGTGCAATCGTTTCGTCAGGCGTATGCGGAGGTGAATGATCAAACCGAAAAGGTTGTTGTTGACCTGCGTGAAACCGACTATATGGATAGCTCCGCTTTGGGTATGCTGTTAAATATGAAAAAAACACTAGGAAGCTCAGTTTCTAGCATTCAAATTAGTAATTGTCGTCCACAACTTAAGAAAATCCTCCAGATCTCTCGTTTTGATAAGAAGTTTGATATTGACTGAACGCCGATAGATTAGCCCCTCATGAATATCTTGGTAGTCGACGATCAGGTATTAAACTGTAAGCTGCTCAAGGCGATGCTTGAGCAACAATTTTATACCGTTTTTTGTGCGCACAATGGTCGTGATGCATTAAAAATTCTCGAAAGTCAGGACATCGACATCGTGCTGCTAGACGTTGTCATGCCCGTAATGGATGGCTTTGAGACTGCCCCCAAAATAAAGCAATATGCGGGCGACGTATACCTCCCCATCATCTTTATCACTGCACTTGAAGATCAAAGCAGCTTTGAAAAGTGTCTCGCTGTAGGAGGCGATGACTTTATTCATAAGCCGTTTGATAAAGTCATTTTATCAGCCAAAATCAAAGCGCATGCGAGGACCCGTAGGCTCAGCCAACAAAGCAACGAACAACGCCGACAACTAGAATATCACTATAACCAAATAGAGCGAGAGCACGAGATTGTTGAGCACATCTTTAGTAATGCGCTTGCACAACAATCTGAATATCCTGAGATTTGTGAATATCACTTGTCACCCGCGTCAATGTTTAATGGCGATATGTTTTTAATGGCCAAGAGCCCGATGGGTGGCTTTTATTGTTTACTTGGTGATTTTACTGGCCATGGTTTAGCAGCTGCGGTCGGCGCGCTTCCTGCGTCGCGCATTTTCTATACTATGGTGCAAAAGGGGATGGCGGTGAGTGATATAGCCGTTGAGCTCAATACCGCCCTTAATGAGTTATTACCCGGTCATATGTTTTGTGCAGCAGCAATCATTGAATTGAGCAGCTCAGGGAAAAGTGTTTCGGCTTGGCTTGGTGGTTTGCCAGATTTATATCTGATTGACCAAAATGGTAGCCTTATTAAAACCATTGAGAGCCAACATATGGCACTCGGCATTTTAGAAGTCGATGAGTTTGAACGTAATCTGCTGCATTTTGAAGTTAGCCCCGACCAACGCCTCGTAATGGCGACAGACGGTATCATCGAGTCTGAGTCTGAGCGGGGGGAAATGTATGGCGAACGACGGTTAAAGCGCTTGCTGGCGAGTCGGCAGCATATTTCCACGGATCAAATTATCTCTGAAGTTCGCGAGTTTTCTGGCAATACAGAGCAACAAGATGACTTAAGTATCGCGATTGTTAATTGCGTTGCTAGCGATTCAATTGTTTCTGTGCCTAACCATTATTCAAGTTTGCCGTTTAATATTTCGTTATCTTTAGATGCCAAGCAGATGAAAACGACAGATCCGGTACTTGAGCTGGTGGATTTGCTTAGTGAGGTTGACGGTATTTCGGCGCATCGCTCTAACATCTTCTTATTACTCTCAGAGGCCTACAATAATTCTTTAGATCACGGTGTGCTGGGGTTAGATTCTGAGATTAAAAACAAAGAAGATGGGTTTTTTGAGTTCTATAGTCTGCGAGAGAGTGTTCTGAAGGAGCTAAAAGAAGCGCTCATTATTATTTCTGTGCGCTATAGCCCTGAAGAGCTAAAGCTATACTTCAACATTTGTGATTCAGGTAATGGTTTTGAATCAAGCGAGCGCAATAAAGCGCAGCAAGAGCATAGCCACGGTCGAGGTGTTAGCTTACTTAACGAGATTGCCCAAAGCGTTAGCTACAACAGTGCTGGAAATGAAGTAGAAATGATTTATTCACTCACCTCCAAATCGGTCTAAATTCCACTCAAGCGCATTTCACCTCTGCTTTAGTTTAATATCTATTCCTATTACTCTATGTACCTGTTTTTTAGTGTTGGCAAGGTATAAAGAGCGTGGTAAAGTTGCATTAACTTTAGATGTTTAGATGGCTAAAATGTCAGATTATATTTCATTGAGTGGATTATCTATCTCCCGCGAATTGCTTTTGCTGCAATTAGAAAAACTAGATGCTTATATTGAGCAAAACTCAAGCCTTGCTGTGTGGTCATATCAGATCCCTGAGCTTGGGGAAGGAGGCGCTTGTAGCTTGTTTGGGCACCTTCAGGAAGCGCCTTTTTTGTTGAGTGACTACGTTGAAAAGAACACGGTGAATGAGCAATCGCTTGCTAAGCTGCAAACGATAGTGTCAGCGGTAGTTGAATTTACAGCTGTTGATTGGTTTGGCATATACCAAGCAAGAGCGACAAATGAAGGGAAACAACTTCTCAAATTAGCGTACTCTGGCGCGCCGAGTAGACCGCTATTCCCAATAACGGAGGCTTTTGCCGCTACGTCAAATAATATTCAAACGGTATTAAGTGCTAAAGCTCGAGTGATTAATGACATCCCTCAATATGTCGCCAGTGGTGGAGAGTACTACACTTGCGATCCAAAGGTGAAAGCAGAAACCTGTATGCCATTATTCGATGATGCTCAAAATTGTATTGGAATTATTGATGCAGAAGCGTTTTCTGAGTCATTTTTCAACGAAGAAATTTTAGCATTGCTTGCAGCAGCATGTACGAGAATCCCTGAATATTTACCCAAATAATTATCGGAATGTCCGGCTGTAAACTTGACGCCTTTGTGGTGCTGCCAAGTTTACAAAAATGAATAAAATTCTAGATAAATATGGTAACTGAGATGCAAGTCTCTATGTTACCATCAAGTCTACTGGAATCGGGCGTCAGCCGCTCGAGTTTGCATTAATTAAAATAAAAGAGATAAGCCATGTTCTCAGAGCTAAAACCACTTCCAACAGATCCTATTTTAGGCCTGATGGCCGCTTATAAACAGGACACTAACCCAAACAAAATTGACCTTGGTGTAGGTGTTTATAAGGACGAGCAGGGAAACACGCCGGTACTTAAAGCGGTTAAAAAAGCGGAAGCGTTTCGTTTAGAAAACGAAACGACAAAATCTTATATTGGTTTGGCTGGTAATTTAGACTTCTGTCAAAAGATGGAAACACTGTTACTTGGAGAGCATAGTACATTATTGGCAAATCGCGTACGTACGGCGCAAGCACCTGGTGGTACTGGCGCATTACGTGTTGCTGCCGAATTTATTAAACGTTGCAACACCAATGCAACTGTTTGGGTTACGACTCCAACTTGGGCAAACCACATCAGCCTATTTGAAGCAGCGGGTCTAACAGTTAAAGAGTATCCTTACTACGACTACGAAAACAAAGGGTTGTTGTTTGATGAGATGATCAATGCGCTGAAGCAAGTACCTAAAGGTGATGTAGTACTACTTCATGCATGTTGTCATAACCCAAGTGGTATGGACTTAAATCAAGCGCAATGGAAAGTGGTTGCTGAACTTGCAAAAGAGCAAGGCTTTACGCCATTAATTGATATTGCATACCAAGGCTTTGGTACTAGCCTTGAAGAAGATGCACAAGGCCTTAGAACGGTTGCGGATACAGTTGATGAAATGATCATCTGTTCATCTTGCTCTAAAAACTTTGGTTTATACCGCGAGCGTATCGGTGCGTGTTCAATCATTGCAAAAGACAGTGCAACTGCTGATGTTTCAAACTCAGTATTACTTAGTGTGGTTCGTAGTATCTATTCAATGCCGCCAGCACACGGTGCTGATATTGTAAATACCATTCTAAGCAGTACTGAACTTACGCAAATGTGGTATGACGAACTTGACGAAATGCGCGGTCGTATCAATGGTCTACGTACGTTGATCAAAGAAAGCCTAGCTGCAAAAGGTGTTGAGCAAGACTTCTCGTTCATCGACCGTCAGCACGGTATGTTCTCTTTCTTGGGTATTAATAAAGAGCAAATTGACAGACTACGCACTGAATATGCTATCTATATGGTAGGCTCTAGCCGCGTTAACGTAGCTGGCGTAAGCAAAGACAATATTGACTACTTTGCTGACGCAGTGGCAAGCGTGATTAAATAATACCACGCTACACAGCACAAAATAAAAAACCGCAGAACATGCGGTTTTTTATTTTCAGCCTAAACCACCCACTGAAGTAAGTGGTTATTATCATTTAGGCTTGCTTAATTTTGGTCACTTTATCTGGATCTGACGCTTTTTCGTTTTCAGCTTTGTTTTTGGTATTGGCCTTTGGTGCTACTTTGCCACCTTTTAACACAGACACAAAGTCATCTTTTTGTTTTGCAATTTCAAGCGCTAGGGATTCAACTTGTTGCTCACTCAGCGGCACGTCAACTTTCGTTAGCATGTCTTCCAATGCTTCAGCTACATCTAGCATCTTATCATAAGCATCAGCTTCTTTTTTAGACGTGAAAGTCATACGCTCGACTCCATTTCTTTCAACAACATATTTGATGATAACGGCCATGGTTATTCCCCTAGTCACTGTTTTTTTATACAGTAAATCGAATCGAGTGATTAAGCAAGTTATTTTGAAAATTTTTCAAGTGCTGTTGAGTGAAGTAGAATTAATTAAATTCATTAAAAACAAAAGCTTAATGTTTATTTTGATTTTTGAAAGAATGAATGTTTTTTGACAAAGTCAATATTCCAATCTTTATTTAAAAAGCTTCTGCAATCACTCACCGAGGTAAATGCAGTAAGCTTTGGATACTTTTTACGCACAAGGAGTGTATATATGTTCAATAAACCCACCATACTTTCTATTTTATTGGCGCTAGGTTTAAGCTGTTCAAGTGTGCTCGCAAAACCTACGGATCAAGCAAAATCTGTCTCTCAAACACAGCAGCAAAGTGCTGTACTCGATATTAATTCCGCTGACGCTTCGGCGCTTTCAAGTTTACCAGGGATTGGTATTCGTAAAGCTGAAGCCATCGTAGAGTACCGTAAGAAAATGGGGCGCTTTAAAACAACAACGGAGTTGCTGGAAGTAAAAGGAATTGGGAAAGGAATATTGGCAAAACTGGAGGGGAAAATTAGAGTCTAGTCGTAGTTATTGTGTGCGAGCTTAGTTGCTCGCACACAGGTAGATTGAAGATCAGGGCTTATTCGAGGCGTTAAACTCAGCGATTGCCTGAGCTAACTTGGGTTTGCCAAATTGTATTTCCAGTGGTGTGATCAGTAGCGGATAAATTAATCCTGCCACGAGTAAGACAGGTAATAACAGCCAGCCTTCAAATACGACCAATGAGGCAAAAAACGGTGTGAGCAGTAGCAACTTGGCTATTCTTAACACGACCTTTGTTTTTGCATCAAGGTGGCTAAGTGCAAGACGTAAGATCATCTGCTTGTCACGTAATTTAAACGCTCTCAGTTGCTCAATTTGGCTTAACCTAAAATGCATGAATGTGATATCTCAAGTTCTTTTGGTAACGTGGAAAAATAAGAAAAGAATAAATGCAACACTATAAAATGCAAAGATAATTTCCATCCATCCAGGCATAGATAATCCTGCAAAAGACCAATCTATGTTGCCGCAGTCACCCGTTGCAGCAAAAAAGCTTGGCAGCCATTCATGCAGCGGCATAAACGCAGGAAAGTTTGGTACAAAGTCACAGGTAAAAGCAAATGGATCCGTTGTGGTTTGCATATTGATATGTTCACGGGCGATAAAATAACCCCAAATACTGCCTACACCCCACGAAACAAATGCCAGACTACGCAGTGCGAAAGAGCGAGGAGAAATCATACCGATTAAACCAGCTGCTAATAACCCCAACATAGCAAAACGCTGATAGATGCACATAATACAGGGCTCTAAACCCATACCGTATTGGAAATACAGTGCAACGGCTTCAAAAATAGCAGCGGATAGTGCTAGCAATCCCCAAGATTGCCTAGAGAGATGAAAAGATGAAATCTTCATTATAGAGAAACCCTTTTTGTTTTATTATGCTTTATCTGGCCGCGTTAGAGCAACCTTACTTCGCAGTGTGTGCTATCTTTGCGACGATTTTTCGACTCTTGTTACCTGCAGAAGTTCGAAAATATCAAAATAGACCACTTGATTAAGTCAATAGAGTTGAGACCGACATTATCAGTATTTCTATTCTGACGTATTTACTCATTCACTTTTCTCGAGGGCATCGATATGAAAAGTAGCACGCTCAATGGCGGAGCCATGTAAGATAACGTATTCAATATCGTTGTAAGCCGCGACTGACTGCAAAGGGTTACTATTTAAAAGTAATAGATTTGCCACTTTTCCAGCTGCGATACTGCCGTACTGGTTGTCTATTGCAAATGCTTTCGCATTATTAATGGTAGCAGCAGATAGCAAGCTAACGAGGCCTACTCCGGCTTGATCCATCATCGTTAATTCTTGATAAGTCGATAAGCCAGGTTGCGAGACATAAGTTGGTGCGGGTGGCGTATCTGAGCCAAGCAGCAAGGTTGCGCCATTTTTATATAGATAATTTAGTGCTCGTTGCCCTTGTGAGAAAACTTGCTCAAGTTTAGCGACCTTTTGTTGATTACTTATTTCACCCCAGCCTTGACCCATTTCTCGAGAAAACCAGCGACCAGGTTCACTTTGATACCAAGCAATTTGAAACGGAGGTAATACGGTACGATATTCAGAGGAGAAGGTAAAAGTGTTGTCAGTCACTTTCGCCAGAGCATTCATCACATTTAATGTGGCTTGATATGCTATGCCTTTTTCGATGATGGTATCCAGCACAGCTTTTACATTGGTTGGCAGTTCGCTTTCGCTAGGGGCTGTATTTGGCGATAACCAGTTCCAAAGTCCATGCGCCATAACGTTGATATTGGCATCTACAGCAAGTTGTTGCATATCAACGGCATTCGCATGTGCCATTACGGGTAACTTCAATGAGTTTGCGGACTCGACTAATTGTTTAGCAGTTTCTTGGTTAATAAGCGGTATAGCACTGTTTTCTCCAAAGCCATCTTCAAAGTACAGTTTGGCACAAGTTGCACCGTCAGATTTCATTCGCGTCAAGGGCTGAGCTCCTTGGTGAGCGTGTGCTTGAGATGGCGTCAGCTCATAAGCAGGATCGCCGTGTTGTGCAGCAAAGTAGGGTTTATGTTGATGTAGCTTTGAGTAACTAAGGCCTTCTGCGTTGTACCCTTGGTAAACTGGCATTGCGCCACAAAAGTAGGCGTCGGGTGCGGGGCCATTTGCTGTAAATTCGGTCATGCCGATTGCAGTGTTTGACGGGTCAATAACTTGCGTGACGCCATAGTAAAGATAATTAGCGCCTTGCCGTTGTAAAAATGCTGCCTGCATTTGGCGAGCTCTAGGAGAAGTGTTAAGCAACCCCGGCATAGTTTTTAGGTGGACATGGCTATCGGTTAACCCTGGTATGAGGTATTGACCATGAGCATCAATGACCTGTGCTGCATCCGGTTTTTGACTTGAGTCAGAGACTTGTATAATTTTGCCATCTTGGATGGCGAGCCAATGATTGGAAATGATATTGACTTGGTGCTTATCAATAGGATTTAAAATGGTAGCATTGTCGATACGAAGGTCCACTGCTGCAAATAATGCATGAGAAGACAGGGCGCAACAGGCCGCAAATATTAATGTTTGTTTTTTCATAATGAAATCCAGTTAGTGTCGTATTAGATGCCTTCGAGCATAACTGGCGAGGTACTTTGTGTTTTAATTTTCATATAAATTAACTCTGAAATTTTTCTTAATTTAATTAAAACTAAAATAATCAATAGCATAAGGTGTTCTTGGGTTGAAAAATTTGCTTTTGGGAAATTGGCTTGTTGTGCCTAAATTGAACCAGATTGTGGAGTATCCGACTGGCCGTGAATATACCGTCACCCCAAAAGTGATGAAATTACTGTTGGTGCTGGTCGATGCGAAACCTGAGCCTCTGAGTATTGAAAACCTCGTCGAGTTAGTTTGGCACCCGAAGGTGGTGTCTGACAATTCGGTCTATCAAGCTGTTGCGCAGTTAAGAAAGATTTTAAACACAGATCCGCAATACGAAGAATACATAGAAAGAATATCAGCTCAAGGTTACCGCATTCATCCAAACATTGCGCTTAGAGAGCATAAAGCGGCTGTGATGCCTGTGAGCAAAAAGCGAATTTGGCTGCTTGGTGTCACCATTACGTTGCTCGCTCTCATCGCTTTTTTTGCTTTTTATATTCAAACTGATCAAAAGCACAAGACACAAAACAACCCGTACTTTGATGAGATCACTCTTGCCACACACCTATCCCAAAGTACAGCGGTGGAAGAGTTAGCGCGAGCGAAAACGATTTATCAACAAGTGTTATCTAAACAAAGTGATAATGTCGAGGCACTTAGTGGCTTGTGCAATGTCTTTATGGGGCTAAGCGTATATGGCGCGGTGTCAGAGTATGAATCGCTTGCTTTATGTCGGCCATTGTTAGAAAAAGCACGGATCTTAGATGATACAAATATTGAAGTGATAACCTCTCTTGCACGCTTTGCGGTGATGGAGAATGAAATTGAGCAAGCACAGAATTATTTTAAGCGCGGATTTGAGCTCTCAACCAAGCATGCTCGCCTATGGCATTGGTACGGTCGATTTCTTCGGGACCAACACAAAATATCCGATGCAATTGCTGCGCATAAACAAGCGTATCAGTTAGCACCAAACGATGCGGTTATTATCCGAGGGTTAGCCTATGCCTATTTGAATTTTAGAGAGTTAGTACTCGCTCGAAAATATTTTGATCGTAGCGTTGCCGTAGCCCCTCACACCAAGAACAATCCGCTCTATGCGCTAGACTTTTATCCGCTTAACCAGAATAGAGCAAGCCAATATTTGCTGTGGTACCACAACAATCACATCAGTCATAGTAAATTGTACCCCGCGCAGCAGTTGAGCCACATATTGGTGTTATTGAGTTTAGGGCGAGCAGAAGAAGCTGAGGAAAAATATCAGCAAGCCGCAAATTTAGGTTCAATTTCTACAGCATTTAGACTCTATGTTGAATCTGGGATCGCATGGCGACAAGGCGATTTCGAAAAGGCCGAAGAACTCTTAAAACAGCGATACGAGCTCGACTCAAAGGGTAATCATTATGTGATGCCTTATATTCTTGCTTTACTTGCACAGCAGAGAATACAACCTGCGCTAACACTTTTTGAACAGCATTTTGCTGATATCGCGGCGCTTAAATTGCCAGAGGCAGGTAATGTAGGGCAATACCTTACTTATGCCCTGATGCTGAAACGTACAGGTGAACAAAGCAAGCTTAAGCGAGTAACACAGTTGTTGGCACAATACCTTAACCAAGGAAATCAGCTAGATGCAGCGTTATCTCCTTACTGGTTTGCACTTAACAATGACGTAGCAGAAACGAAACAAGCGCTAACGCAGCTGCTCAACACAGGTTGGTTACCCGACTACAATGATAGTTTTTTTGCTACGGATCTTTATCTCGCTTTGACATCAGACCACGAATTTAAACAAGCATGGCTGAATAAGCTTGAAAGCAGACAAAACGAGCTCTAATACGTTTGGTTACTCAGGTATAAAGTTCGCTATGTGATTTAAAAGTAGGGAGCGAATTTTTTTGGTGATTCCTTGAATAGGGGTTCTGTGTTTCGGCAGACTTTGATATTGGCTTTTAAAAACAGAGTTCGATTTTGTTGCCTGTGAGTTTTGGTTTCCTTAAGCTGCTTTGTTGTTTGCAAGCAACGCTCAAAAATAAATTGCAAAAGATGTCCAATAACATTATTACATGCCGCTTTGTCTGTTTATTTCGCAGTCGTTCCGTGTGCACTTTAAGGAGAAGTATTTGAGTTATACAAAATGAAAGCAGAGGCAGGATGGTCTGATGAGGAGCAATTTGTTTACATTAACAGCTCAGTGTTGAGCGAAGATGAGCCTGTTATGGCCAAGTCTATATCGCCTTAAGTGAGTTCTAAGTCTCACACCGCGTAACAATCTCATCTGCATTAAACATGGCTATTTTCAGCTAGGGTGATTTGTAGCTTGTTAGTTGAGCTTCATCTGGTACAATCAGTGGATTAACAAGCACAACCTGCCAATCAAGGCATTGATGTAATAATAAAGTGGTGTGAGATGAGAATTTTCAAAGCCAAGAGCCCAGCTGGATTTGCTGAAGAATATATTGTTGAGTCAATTTGGAACGGCGAATTCCCTCCGGGATCCATTCTACCTGCTGAGCGTGAGCTTTCTGAACTCATTGGTGTAACAAGAACAACACTGCGCGAAGTATTACAAAGGCTAGCTCGTGATGGCTGGTTGACTATCCAACATGGTAAGCCAACCCGGGTGAATAACTTTTGGGAAACGTCAGGGCTTAATATATTAGAAACCTTAGCGCGTCTTGATGAAGATAAGATGCCTGAGTTGACCGATCAGCTGCTGTCTGCGCGTACCAATATTAGTGCTATCTATACGCGTGCGGCGATAAAATTCAATCCGCAGCGTGTTATCGATATTTTGTCTAAGCATGAAGAGCTAGAAGACACCGCAGAAGCGTTTGCCGATTATGACTACCAAGTTCACCATGAGCTGGCAGGTGCTGGGCAAAACAAAATTTATGTGCTTATTTTAAATGGCTTCAGAGGTTTATACTCAAAAATTGGTTGCCATTACTTTTCTGATTCAAGAACACGAGGATTGGCGAGACAGTTCTATGCAGATTTAACCAAACTGGCAGAAAATCAAGAACACGATGGTGCTATTTCATTGATGCGTAAGTATGGTCACCAATCGGGTGAAATTTGGCAGCAGATCCGCGGTGATATGCCTGAAAATATCATGGACTAATGTCCACTGAGTGATAGACATCTTAAAAAGGCTTCTTCGTGAAGCCTTTTTTGATCTCCGAATGGCATTTTGAGCGGAGGCATTTTTGTCTCATCGAATTTATAGATTGGTGCTATCGGTAAATTCGATTGTTAATTATGGCGCTTGCCAAATACACTAGGCGCAGTTTTTGGCGGTGAGAATGACAAAGAGACTTTGGTTATGAATTTAGCTAGGGTTGTTTTTTCATAAGCACGCCACAATATTATGAACAAGATATTTTGGTCTCGACACGAGATACCAAATAAGATTGGAAATAAACCTAACTATTGGAGATAAAAATGGGTGTATTAGTAGGCCGCAAGGCACCAGACTTTACAGCAGCAGCAGTACTAGGTAACGGTGAGATCGTAGATAGCTACAACCTGCACGAGCGTATTAAAGGTAAAAAAGCGGTTGTTTTCTTTTACCCACTAGACTTCACGTTTGTTTGTCCTTCAGAGCTAATCGCGTTCGACAAGCGTTACGAAGAGTTCCAAAAGCGTGGTGTTGAAGTGATCGGTGTTTCTATCGATTCTCAATTCTCACACAACGCATGGCGTAACACTCCAGTAAACGAAGGCGGTATCGGTCAAGTTAAATACGATCTAATCGCTGATGTTAAGCACGAAATCTGTCAAGCATACGACGTTGAGCACCCAGAAGCTGGTGTTGCTTTCCGTGGTTCTTTCCTAATCGATGCTGAAGGTAATGTACGTCACCAAGTAGTTAACGACCTACCACTAGGCCGTAACATCGACGAAATGCTTCGCATGGTTGATGCACTAGCATTCCACGAAGAGCACGGTGAAGTATGTCCAGCTGGTTGGACTGAAGGTAAAGCAGGTATGGATGCAAGCCCTGAAGGTGTTGCTAAGTTCCTATCTGAAAACGAAGGCGCACTATAATTTAGTGTCGACTTTGTGATATCTCGCTGATATCAAAAAGAAACCCGCCAATTGGCGGGTTTTTTAATGGCTACTGATACCTCAATAGCTTTCTCAGGGTAAAACTTTGACTACTCGGCTACCTTGCCTACTTTAGCAAGTGCCATGCTAGTTAAAGTTGATAAACTGACCCAGTGATTTCATCAGTTGAATGCTTAGGTAAGCGGCAAATAAACTGATCACGGGAGTTGCGAGCAGACTCAGAAATTCGAGTTCATTAATCATTAGTCTCTTCCTTTTTTTCTTGCTCGTTGTTATTGGTTGTTTGAAACGCTTTCTCTAAAGACTGTTTGGTCTCAATTTTTATTTCTTCTAGATTCGCTTTGATTGACTCAGTGATAGCTTGCGTTACTTTGGTTTTTACTTCTTGAAGTAATGAAGCATCAATTTCTGCAGCTGTTGTTGTCATGCTTGCTGTAAACAGTAAAGTTGTCATGGTGATTTTCGCTAAAGTAGTCATAATAAGTTTCCTTGTAATTTGTTAGTCGCAATAACTATTACAAAGGTTGTGCCAAAATGAATTTAATTTTTATCTTATTGATTTTTATGTGTTTTAAGTTTTTCTTGGCACAGAGGAATTAATGGGGTGGTGAATTTGACCAGTGCAGAATGGGTGAAATGGCTAAGATTTAGTTAAATTTATTAAGGCTGGATTAAGCGAAGTAAGAAAGGATGAAAAACAAGGTTTGGGCCGAATTAACGGCCAAAGTTAGGGTCATCAGGTAGGTCAACCAAGATTAATACCGCCCCTTTACCACCATATTCTAAAGGTGCTTGGTGCATCGCCAGTATATCTGGATGCTGGACAAGATACTGCGGTACTTTATGTTTAAGCACACGCTCACCAATTCCATGCACCACGCACGCACAAGCAATATGCTGTTTCTTACAAGCATGAATTAATGCTGCCAGTTCTTGTTTTACCGTTTCTTTATTTAGTCCGTGTAAATCTAAGATGAGTTCGGGCGCGTAGTCACCACGCCTTAGCTGCTTTGCTAAATAGCGATCAGCTCCGGGCTTTACGAAATTAATGGTTCCCGAGGTATCAATATCAGGAATATACTCGTCAGAAAAGTAAAACTCAGATTGCTGCTGCTTGACTTGTTGCTTCAGCTCAACGCTCTGAATTTTTTTCTTTTGTTTGAGCTGCACCTGATCTTGTTTGAGGGGTTTTACACCATTCAAAGACTCACGAAACATCGCGAAATCGTCATTTAGGTCAGCATTAGTTTTAGATTCTCTGTTCATGATGGCATTTTAAATAAAAAAAGCATAAAAACCTAGCTTAAAAACCGCTACAATAGCGCCATATAGTTTGATCTTTAGAGAGTCATCATGACGGAAATGTCGCAACCACTTATTACCGAAGAAATGGCCGTTGAAGCCTTTCAAGACTTACATACCATTCAGGACTGGGTACGCTGGACAGCGAGCCAGTTTGTGAGTAACGAGGTATTTTTTGGTCATGGTACGGATAATCCTTGGGACGAAGCGGTCAGTTTAGTGCTTCCCGTGCTGCATATGCCAATTGATGCTCCCAAAGAAATCATGCATGCGCGTATGACACAAAGTGAAAAAGCGCATCTGATGGAGTTTATCAAAGCACGTATTGAGCAGCGTATTCCCGTCGCCTACTTAACCAATCAAGCTTGGTTTGCTGGTATGCCGTTTTATGTTGATGAGCGCGTATTAGTACCACGCTCACCATTTGCAGAGTTAATCGCAAAACATTTTGCCCCCTGGGTAGCTGCACCGAATAAAGTAACGCGTATTTTAGATATGTGTACGGGTTCTGGTTGTATTGCGATTGCATTGGCCAAAGCATTTGAGCGCGCACAAGTAGACGCAGTCGATATTTCTTTTGAAGCCTTAGAAGTGGCTGATCACAATATCAATCAGCATATGATGCAAGACAGAGTCTTTGCTATCCAATCTGATGTATTTAGTGGTGTACCGGGTCAAAAGTACGATTTAATCGTAGCGAACCCTCCTTATGTTGATGCAGAAGATATGTCAGATCTGCCAGAGGAGTTCCATCATGAGCCAGAGCTTGGCTTGGCGTCAGGAGAAGATGGCCTTGATGTGACCCGCACACTACTGGCAGAAGCGGCCGATCATCTAAATGATGATGGTTTGTTATTTGTCGAAGTTGGCAATTCTATGGTACATATGGAGCAGCAATTTCCTGAAGCGCCATTTACTTGGTTAGACTTTGAGCATGGTGGTTTAGGGGTCTTTGTCGTATCCAAACAACAACTATTGGAATACTTTAAAAACTGATAGGGAGCCAATGCTCTCTATCGTCTATTTAGGAATGAGGAAAAACGATGGCAGGCAATAGCATTGGCCAATTATTTAAGGTGTCGACCTTTGGTGAAAGCCATGGCGCCGCGCTTGGTGGCGTGGTGGATGGTGTACCACCAGGGCTTGAGATCACTGAAGCTGATTTACAAATCGATTTAGATAGACGTAAACCAGGTCAAAGCCGCTACACAACACAGCGCCGAGAGGGCGATGAGATAAAAATTCTCTCGGGTGTGTTTGAAGGCAAGACCACAGGTACGAGCATTGGATTGTTGATTGAAAATACCGACCAACGTTCAAAAGATTACTCAAACATCAAAGACTTGTTCCGTCCGGGTCACGGCGACTATACCTATTGGCACAAATACGGGCATAGAGATTATCGCGGTGGTGGTAGGTCGTCGGCACGTGAAACTGCCATTCGAGTTGCAGCAGGTGCAATTGCGAAAAAGTATCTCAAGCAAGTCCACGGCATCGAAATCAATGCCTGTCTTTCTCAATTAGGCCCGATTAAAGCCGAGCATTATGATTGGTCAGCGGTTGAGACCAATCCATTTTTCTTTCCCGATGAAGCTAAGCTAGAAGCGCTAGATGAATATATGCGTACGCTGAAAAAAGAAGGTGATTCAGTCGGCGCGAAAGTAAAAGTCGTGGCGAAAAATGTGCCTGTTGGTTTAGGTGAGCCAGTGTTTGACCGTCTGGATGCTGAGATAGCGCACTCCTTGATGAGCATTAATGCCGTAAAAGGTGTAGAGATTGGTGATGGCTTTGATGTGGTTGAGCAAAAGGGCTCTGAGCATAGAGATGAGCTAACGCCACAGGGATTTACTTCTAATCATGCAGGCGGCGTTTTAGCGGGTATTTCTACAGGGCAAGATATTATCGCATCAATTGCGCTAAAACCGACTTCAAGTATCTCGGTACCGGGGCAGAGTATTGATACCCACAACCAACCACAAGAAGTTGTGACTAAGGGTCGCCATGACCCTTGTGTTGGTATTCGTGCCATTCCAATCGCAGAAGCCATGTTGGCTATTACGCTCATGGATCACTTATTACGTCACCGTGGTCAAAACCAAGACGTCAATTTGCCGCATAAGCCAATTCCTGGTCATATCTAGCCAGTAGCGAGTAAGCTAATTTTGGCACAGTGATTGCTTTTCTTGGACAAATCAAGGAGAGCAATCATGATCACTTACCAAACCCACTCCGCAATTCGTACCACTGAGTCTGTTTCGGAGCAGCAAAGCCTTGCCCAAACTAAACGAGCTAATACCGCTGCGCAGGAGCAAGACTATGTCGCGGCTGCTACCATCGCAACCCAATCATCCCCTGTACTGGATAATAAAGCTGGCGAGCCATATAAATATGAAGTGGTGGAGCGTAATCAGTCATTTCTCGAAAAAATGAGAGAAGCGGTAATGTTTAGCCGCTTAGGGGCAAATAAAGAGAAAATTGACGAATTAAAAGAGAAAATGGCAGAACTTGAAAAGCTTGCGGCTGAGGGAAAAATTTCACCTGAAGAATTAGAAGAGCGGATGGCTGCCTTACAAGAAGCGATGAGAGAAGCGGTAACTCAGGAAGAAAACAAAGCGAACAAGGACACGCTAATGAGTTAGTGAGGCTTAAAATAATAAAAGCCTCAACTGAGGCTTTTATTACAGCTATAAACTAACAGCGTTTAGCTGTGATATTTTTCACACGCTTCTAGCGTATTTTCGATTAAGCTTGCGACGGTCATTGGGCCCACACCACCTGGCACTGGGGTAATAAAGCTCGCGTTTTGTTCTGCGATGTCGTATTGCACGTCACCTACCAGTTTGCCAGATTCTAAGCGATTAATGCCTACATCGATGACAATCGCGCCTTCTTTAACCCAGTCGCCTGGAATAAACTCAGGTTTACCAACCGCCACAACTAATAGATCGGCGCGACGAACGTGAGCCTCCAAGTCTTGCGTAAATTTATGGCAAACGGTTGTAGTACAACCGGCAAGTAATAGTTCTAGCGACATAGGACGACCAACGATGTTTGAAGCACCAACCACAACAGCATGCATGCCTTTATAACGCACACCGGTAGAGTCGAGTAGGGTGATGATCCCTTTTGGCGTACAAGGTCTCAGTGCTGGCATTCTTTGGGCAAGACGACCTACGTTATATGGGTGAAAGCCGTCGACGTCTTTATGAGGATCAATACGCTCTAACACTTTTTCTGCGTCTAGGCCTTCAGGTAGCGGCAATTGTACTAAGATCCCATCAACTTCAGGATCTGCATTAAGCTCATCAACAAGCGCAAGTAATTGCTCTTCGCTTGTGTCACCTGGTAAGTCGAAAGATTTAGAAACAAATCCGACTTCTTCACAGGCTTTACGCTTTGAACCAACATAAACTTGGCTCGCGGGATCCTGGCCTACTAATACCACAGCCAAGCCAGGCGCTCTTAGGCCTTGCGCTAGTCTGTCTTGAACTCGTTGTGCAACAGTAGAACGAACTTGTTTCGCGATAGCTTTGCCATCAATGATGTTTGCCGTCATGATTGACCTATATTAAGGGTTAAAAAACTTGAACGATGATAGAGCCTTTAAATTTTTCTATACAAGCACTTTCATGTATTGATGAAATGATTGCTTAATAAAGATGAAAATGGGGTCGCTCTATTTATATGTCCCTTTAGTTACAACAAAGGAGGACATTTGCCCGCTATTTTCTCAAAAAACAGCCAGCCCGCCAAGTTTGCATTGCGTAAAAGCAAAGGTTTTCATGATCTGTTCTACAAGAACCGCTCAAAAATTGTTTAAGTCAGCTGTTTTATCAACAATTTGTGGCAAAATTAGGCAGTTGAAACAAAAACTAAAAAAAATATTTGACCTACTTCGGGCAAATCACTATTATGCACCCCGTTGCCAACGAGGACTCACCGATAAAAAGGTTCTTAGTTCTCCAAGGTCACAGTCGGCGATTAGCGCAGCTTGGTAGCGCACTTGGTTTGGGTCCAAGGGGTCGCAGGTTCAAATCCTGCATCGCCGACCACTTTTAAAATAAGAATGTAGCATGAAGATGTTTACGAGTTTGCGCCCTTAGCTCAGCTGGATAGAGCAACGCCCTTCTAAGGCGTCGGTCGAAGGTTCGAATCCTTCAGGGTGCGCCATCTTATTTTAATCCACATGTAGTGGCGGCTGTAGCTCAGTTGGTAGAGCCCTGGATTGTGATTCCGGTTGTCGTGGGTTCAAGTCCCATCAGTCGCCCCATCTACATGCCAAAATTAGTCGGCGATTAGCGCAGCTTGGTAGCGCACTTGGTTTGGGTCCAAGGGGTCGCAGGTTCAAATCCTGCATCGCCGACCACTTCTACAAAATACATATGTTCGGCGATTAGCGCAGCTTGGTAGCGCACTTGGTTTGGGTCCAAGGGGTCGCAGGTTCAAATCCTGCATCGCCGACCACTTCCTCTCTAGTATTTCAGTCCTTTATTTCAAATTTACTAACTTTTAATCAATTAGCACCAATATGCCTAATTATTTAACCTGATTGCTCGACTCCGTCGTTGAATAGGTTATAATGCCGCGTCTATTAATTAACGTAGTGCCCGTAGGGCAGGCAACAAGCGTCACATGCAACGGAGAGTTTGGCAATTTAGCCGAAGGCCCATAAAAAGCATGATGGTTGTCTTGTTAGTAAGGAAGGCGCTTTGTCGCCCAAAAATGAAGATTGAGGTAAATCATGCAAGTTTCTGTTGAGACGACTCAAGGCCTTGAGCGCCGTCTGACCATCACCGTTCCTGCAGAGAACGTTGAGACTGAAGTTAAAAAACGCCTACAAAAACTGTCAAGAACACAGCGTATCGATGGCTTCCGCCCTGGTAAGGTTCCAGTGTCAATCATCACTAAGCGTTACGGCGCGGCTGTACGTCAAGAAGTTGCTGGCGATCTGATGCAGCGTAACTATATCGAAGCAATCATTGCTGAGAAAATCAACCCTGCAGGCGCACCATCTTTTGCTCCTAAGTCACTAGAAGCAGGTAAAGATCTAGAATTCGATGCAACTTTTGAAGTATACCCAGAAGTTGAACTTAAAGATCTAGACAAAATCGCGGTTGAGAAACCTGCAGTTTCTGTCACTGATGAAGACCTAGCGAACATGCTTGAAACGCTTCGTAAGCAACACGCTTCTTGGACTGAGAGTGATGCTGCAGCTGGCGAAAAAGACCGTGTAACGGTTGATTTCGTTGGTACAATCGACGGTGAAGAGTTCGAAGGCGGTAAAGCTGAAGATTTCCCTCTAGAGCTTGGTCAAGGTCGTATGATCCCAGGTTTCGAAGACGGTATCGTTGGTAAAAAAGCAGGTGAAGAAGTTGTTTCTGACGTAACTTTCCCTGAAGAATACCACGCTGAAAACCTAAAAGGTAAAGCGGCTCAATTCACAATCACTGTGAAGAAAGTTGAAGTTCAAGAGCTTCCTGAACTAACTGACGAGTTCGCAACTAAGTTTGGTGTTGCTGAAGGTGGTGTTGACGCACTTAAAGAAGAAGTTAAGAAGAACATGGAGCGTGAGCTAAACCAAGCGGTTAAAGCTAACGTGAAAGATCAAGCGATCAAAGGTCTTCTAGAAACTAACGAAGTTGAAGTGCCAAAAGCGCTAATCGACCAAGAAATCGACGCACTTCGTCAACAAGCAGCACAACGTTTTGGTGGCAACGCTCAAAACATGCCTGAGCTTCCTGCAGAGCTATTCCACGAGCAAGCGGTAACTCGCGTGAAAACTGGCCTACTACTAGGTGAAGTGATCAAAGCGAACGACATCAAAGTTGATGAAGATAAAGTTGCTGAACTAATCGATACAGTTGCTTCTGCATACGAAGATCCAAGTGAAGTAGTTGAATACTACAAAGCAAACGATCAACTAATGCAGCAAATGCGCAACGTTGCGATGGAAGAGCTAGCAGTTGAAGCTGTACTTGCTGCTGCATCTGTTTCTGATGTTGAAAAGTCATTCGACGACATCATGAATCCACAGGCTGCTCAATAAGTCTTTGAAGAAATCATTGACTTACAGCTAAGCTGAAGTTTAAATGGCTCGAGTTACTCTAATAGAGAATTCGGGCCATTTTTGTTTTTAAGCCTTGATATTGAAGCATTAAGTACTTATATCTTGAGGCATGGCTTATTTTATTAGCTATACTTATTTTACGAGTCAGGTTTCGTTGAGTATTACTGATACAGTTATATCTACTCGTTTCAATTCGCTCAAAAAAGTATTAGCCTAAACACCGATCACAGAATGTTTTTATGGACCGCGCTAAGTCCAATGAAAGTTGCTGCGAATAGGCAATAGATTCTGTGCTAATAAGGAATAAAAAACATGAATGATGGTATGATCGATCCAATCAATGCGTTAGTACCTATGGTCGTGGAGCAAACGGCTAAAGGCGAGCGTTCTTATGATATTTACTCACGACTGTTAAAAGACCGTATTATTTTCTTAACAGGTCAAGTCGAAGACCATATGGCCAATCTAATTGTGGCGCAGATGCTGTTCTTGGAATCAGAAAGCCCTGACAAAGATATATTCTTGTATATCAACTCGCCAGGTGGTTCTGTGACTGCTGGAATGTCAATCTACGACACGATGAACTTTATCAAGCCTGACGTTAGTACGGTTTGTGTTGGTCAGGCTGCGAGTATGGGAGCATTTTTGCTATCTGGCGGTGCTAAAGGTAAACGTTATTGCTTGCCGAACTCGCGTGTGATGATCCACCAACCTTTAGGTGGTTTCCAAGGTCAGGCTTCTGATTTTGAAATTCATGCTCGTGAAATCTTGGCGATCAAAGAAAAATTGAATCGCTTAATGGCGGATCACACCGGTCAACCTTATGATGTGGTTGCGCATGACACAGACCGAGACAACTTTATGACTGCAGATCAAGCGTTAGAATATGGTCTGATTGATGCGGTTCACTCTCGTCGAGAGCTTAAGTGATTATGAATTAGCCGATGAATTGAATTCATTGGCTTCTACTGT
The DNA here is from genome assembly GCF_013319255.1 of Pseudoalteromonas sp. JC28. Lineage (NCBI taxonomy): Bacteria > Pseudomonadati > Pseudomonadota > Gammaproteobacteria > Alteromonadales > Pseudoalteromonadaceae > Pseudoalteromonas > Pseudoalteromonas sp. JC28. The sequence goes on from NZ_QOKX01000005.1 coordinate 265,463, forward strand.
GCCAAAGCCAAATTTCTTTGGTATAGTTAAAAGAAATACGATGTTATCTAGAGATAACAGCAATTGAATGAGGTAGCTGAATGTCAGACACTCCAACAGACGGCGATAAGAATAGCAAGCTACTCTACTGCTCATTTTGCGGTAAGAGCCAGCATGAAGTTCGTAAGTTAATTGCCGGTCCATCTGTCTATATATGTGACGAGTGCGTTGAACTTTGTAACGACATCATTAGGGAAGAAATCAAAGATATTGCGCCTAAGCATGACGCGTCTGATAAATTACCTGTGCCAAAAGAGATCAGAAATCACTTAGATGATTATGTGATAGGTCAAGACCACGCTAAAAAAGTCTTGTCTGTTGCGGTTTATAATCACTACAAGCGCCTGCGTAACCAAGGTGGTAAAGGTGATGTAGAACTTGGCAAGAGTAATATTCTACTAATTGGTCCAACGGGTAGTGGTAAAACCCTTCTAGCGGAAACGCTTGCACGTTTACTTGACGTTCCATTCACCATGGCAGATGCAACGACATTAACCGAAGCCGGTTATGTGGGGGAAGATGTTGAAAACATCATTCAAAAGCTTCTGCAAAAATGTGATTACGACGTTGAGAAAGCACAGCGTGGTATTGTTTACATTGACGAAATCGACAAAATTTCAAGAAAATCTGACAACCCATCAATTACCCGTGATGTGTCAGGTGAAGGTGTACAACAAGCACTACTAAAACTGATTGAAGGCACGGTTGCATCTGTTCCGCCACAAGGTGGTAGAAAGCACCCGCAACAAGAGTTTTTACAAGTAGATACTTCTAAGATCTTGTTTATCTGTGGTGGTGCGTTTGCAGGCTTAGATAAAGTCATCGAGCAGCGCAGTACAAAAAATACCGGAATTGGGTTTGGTGCTGAAGTTAAGTCTAAAGACTCTGAGCGCTCATTAAGCGAAACGTTTAAAGACGTAGAGCCTGAAGATTTAGTTAAGTACGGCTTAATTCCTGAATTTATTGGTCGTTTGCCTGTAGTTGCAACTTTGACTGAACTGGACGAAGAAGCACTAATTGAAATCCTAAATGAGCCGAAAAATGCACTCACTAAGCAATACGCGGCGCTATTTAAGATGGAAGGTGTTGACCTTGAATTCCGTGAAGATGCGCTACGAGCGATTGCTCATAAAGCGATGGAGCGTAAAACGGGTGCCCGCGGTCTGCGTTCGATTGTCGAAGGCGTACTGCTTGATACTATGTATGAGCTTCCTTCACTAGAAGAAGTGAGTAAAGTCGTCATTGATGAAACGGTGATCAAAGGCGAATCAGACCCTATTATGATTTACGAAAATAACGGTAAAGAAAAGGCGGCGTCTGAATAGCTCAGTATGAGATTGAAAAAAGGAGCCTAGCGCTCCTTTTTATTTCTTAGTCCACATCAGATAGAAACCAATATAGTCAAATTGCTATAACAATAAAGGGCAATAGCGAGACAAGTTTTTAGGGTGAATATTTCATACATTTCACCACGGTAAATTGAGTGTCAAAACTAAGCTTTTTATACGTTAAATTGATCTCTACTTGATGCGGATTACTATAAACTATTGAACTTTATCTGCGTTATCCCCATATAGCTCAGTATTCCCAAAATTAATTGAAGTGCGAAGAGAACATAATGACGCTTGAAAGAACGGATCGAGTAGAAATTCCTGTGCTAGCGCTACGCGATGTAGTGGTGTATCCGCATATGGTGATCCCGCTGTTTGTAGGTCGAGAAAAATCAATAAAATGCCTAGAAGCTGCGATGGACAATGACAAGCAAATCTTTTTAGTTGCGCAAAAAGACGCCTCAGTTGATGACCCAAGCACTGATGATGTCTATCAGACTGGTACCATTGCAACGGTACTACAGTTACTCAAACTACCTGATGGCACAGTGAAAGTGCTAGTTGAAGGTACTCAACGCGCAAAAATAGATGAGTTTCTAATTACAGACGAATATTTCTTGGCGCAAGCTCAGTACATTCCATCTCAGGATGTGGATGAGCAAGAGCAAGACATATTAGTTCGCAGCGCAATTAGCCAGTTCGAAGGCTATGTGAAGCTAAATAAAAAGATCCCACCAGAAGTACTAACTTCAGTATCGGGTATCGATGAAGCTGCACGCTTAGCGGATACGATGGCTGCTCATATGCCAATTAAAGTACCTGAAAAACAAAAGGTGCTAGAAATTAACGATGTGACTGAGCGTCTCGAGTATTTGATGGCGTTGATGGAAGGCGAGATCGATTTACTTCAAGTAGAGAAGAAGATCCGCTCACGCGTTAAAAAGCAAATGGAGAAATCTCAACGAGAGTACTATCTGAATGAGCAAATGAAAGCTATTCAGAAAGAGCTTGGTGAGCTGGATGATGTTCCTGACGAATTTGAAGCCCTGAAAAAGCGTATTAGCGAAGCGAATATGCCGCAAGAAGCGGAAGAAAAAGCGCTTTCAGAGCTTAACAAACTTAAAATGATGTCACCTATGTCTGCAGAGGCGACAGTTGTGCGCTCGTACATTGAGACGATGATCAATGTACCTTGGAAAAAACGCTCAAAGGTGAAAAAAGACCTAGCTGGTGCACAAAAGATACTAGATGCCGATCATTATGGTCTTGAGAAAGTGAAAGACCGCATCATCGAATATCTAGCGGTACAGCAGCGCACCAATAAGCTTAAAGGTCCTATATTATGCTTAGTTGGTCCTCCAGGCGTTGGTAAAACCAGTTTAGGTCAATCTATCGCGCGTTCGACTGGCCGTAAGTACGTACGTATGGCGCTCGGTGGCGTGCGCGACGAAGCTGAAATTCGTGGTCACAGAAGAACTTATATTGGCTCAATGCCGGGTAAATTGATCCAAAGCATGTCGAAAGTTGGCGTAAAGAACCCGCTTTTCTTGTTGGATGAAATCGATAAGATGTCATCGGATATGCGTGGCGATCCTGCATCGGCTCTACTAGAAGTGTTAGATCCAGAGCAAAATAGCAACTTTGCAGACCACTATTTAGAAGTGGACTACGATCTGTCTGATGTTATGTTTGTTGCGACTTCTAATAGCTTTAACATTCCAGGTCCATTATTAGACCGTATGGAAGTCATTCGTCTTTCTGGTTACACCGAGGACGAAAAGCTAAATATTGCCAAGCAGCACTTAATTCCAAAGCAAGTGAAACGCAATGGATTAAAAGAGTCTGAAATCAATATTGAAGACAGTGCGATCATTGGCATTATCCGCTACTACACGCGTGAAGCGGGTGTCCGTAATCTAGAGCGCGAAGTTTCTAAGTTATGCCGAAAAGCCGTTAAGAACATCTTGCTAGATAAAAATGTTAAGCAAGTTGTGATTAACCAAGAAAATCTTGAAGACTTCTTAGGTGTACAACGTCACGACTACGGCAAGGCGGAAGACGGCGATAGAGTTGGTCAAGTTACCGGGCTTGCATGGACGGAAGTAGGGGGTGACTTACTCACTATCGAATGTGCGGCAGTACCAGGTAAAGGCAAACTTGCTTACACCGGCTCGCTGGGCGATGTGATGCAAGAGTCAATTCAGGCGGCAATGACGGTTGTGCGCAACCGTGCTGACAAACTACGCATTAATGACGATTTCTACGAGAAACGTGATATTCATGTTCATGTTCCTGAAGGTGCAACACCGAAAGACGGTCCGAGCGCCGGTATTGCGATGGTAACGGGCTTAGTGTCAAGCCTCACTGGCAATCCAGTGCGTGCAGATGTCGCGATGACAGGTGAAATTACCTTGCGTGGTGAAGTTCTGCCTATCGGTGGTCTGAAAGAGAAATTATTGGCAGCGCACCGTGGTGGAATTAAACGAGTTTTAATACCGAAAAAGAACGAGCGCGACTTAAAAGAAATTCCTGAGAATGTTCTTGAAGGGCTTGATATTCATGCGGTGTCATGGATTGATGAGGTATTATCACTGGCGTTAGCGCACCCAATAGACAGTTTTAGTGTGGAATCGCAAAAAAACTAAGAAAAAAGCCAAAAAATTGAGTGAAAAGGCTTTTCAAATCTAAAAGGTGTGTTAAGTTAGGCACTGTATTCAAGCCTACTGGTTCGGAAGCCCCGTAATCACTAGGCTTGAGAAAGATTTCGAGAATTAGAGAGTCGCTGTGATGTCTCTAAATGAATAGCAAAAGTTACCAGTAAGAAGTAACTTTTGACAATAACTATGGAAGAGGATGATATTGTGAATAAATCTCAATTAATCGATCAAATCGCAGCTGATGCTGACATTTCTAAAGCGGCTGCTGGTCGTGCGCTAGATTCATTCATTGAGTCTGTAACGGGTGCACTAAAAGACGGTGACTCTGTTGCACTTGTAGGTTTTGGTACTTTCTCAGTGCGCGAGCGTGCTGCACGTTCTGGTCGTAACCCACAAACTGGTGAGACTATTCAAATCGCAGCAGCTAACATCCCATCTTTCAAAGCGGGTAAAGCGCTTAAAGACGCAGTAAACTAATTCAATTTGAATTAGGCGGTGCAGAGTCATCGCGAACTGCTTCAAGATAAAAGGCGTATCTGCTAAGATACGCTTTTTTTATACCATCACTAATCTGATTGGTGTAATGCTTAACCCAAATCTAGCAAACACAAAGTGCTTTAGTGCTTTGACTTAGATAAGAGAAACAATAAATGCTTGAAAAGATCAGAGAAGGCTCGCAAGGCCCGGCGGCTAAAATCGTATTAGGTTTAGTCATCTTATCTTTTGCGTTAGCAGGGATCGGTGGTTACCTAGGTCAAACCACAGAGCAGCCTGTCGCAGAAGTGAACGGAGTAAAGATTTCACAAACCAAGTTTTCTCGTGCTTACTCAAATGAACGCGCACGACTAGAGCAACAGTTTGGCGAATACTTTGCACAGATTGCAGCCGATCCTAATTATATGGCGCAAATTCGCCAAGGTGTTGTTGATCAATTAGTACAACAAGAATTACAAACTCAATTAGCTAAAGAGCTTGGTCTTCGTGTGAGCGATGAGCAGGTTAAAAAAGCGATTGTTGAAATGCCATATTTTCAAATTGGTGGAGAATTCAGTAACGACCGTTACTTACAAGTTATCCGTCAAATGAACTTCCAGCCAGATAGCTTCCGTGAATATCTTCGTGACGAGATGACTCGTGCGCAGTTAATCTCTGCAGTTGCTGGCACTGATTTTGTACTGAAAAACGAACTTCAGCAATCTATTGCGCTACAGCAACAAACTCGTGCTATCGACTATGCGGTATTAAGCAAAGAGTTGGTGAAAGATGAAGTGTCAGTATCAGATGAAGAAGTTCAGAACTATTACGACTTGAATCAAACTCAGTTCCAAGCTCCAGAATTGGTGGCGGTTAACTATATCGAGCTAAAAGCTGAAGATTTAGCGCCTGCAGAACCAGTTACTGAGGAAGCGTTAAAAACGTATTACGAAGAGCAAAAAAACCAATATCTTGAACCTGAAAGACGTCGCGTGTCACACATTCTTGTTGATGCAAGCGAAGATGCTGAAGCCGCTAAACAAAAAGCAGATGAAATTCTGGCTGAATTGAATAACGGTGCTGATTTTGCCGTTGTTGCAGAAGAAAAATCTGACGACGTGGTGAGCGCTGAGCTTGGCGGTGATCTAGATTGGATTGAAAGGGACATGATGGATCCGGCGTTTGAAGATGCAGCATTTGCGCTTGCCGCGGTAGGTGATGTATCTGAAGTGGTTGAATCTGAGTTTGGTTTTCACATTATCAAGCTAACGGACATTCAACGCCAACAAGCGCAATCTTTTGAAGACGTAAAAGACAACCTTCGTGCAGAGCTTGAAAAAGCAGCTAAGATCGATGCGTTCTATCAAAAGCAAACCCGTGTAGCTGAACTTGCTTTTGAAATGGCTGACTCGCTACAAGACGCTGCTGAAGCCGCTGGCGTTGAAATCAAATCAACTGAGCTGGTAAGTCGTAATGCGCTTCCTGAGCCACTGAATTCACCAGCGATAAGCAATACTATCTTCACGCCAGAGCTGCTAGAAGACCGCGTAAACTCTGAAGTGTTAGAAGTTGCACCAGAGCATATCGTGGTGGTTCGTGTTGCTGAGCATAAAGCGGCAGCGACGAAGCCACTTGAGGAAGTCAGCGCGCAGATCAAAACGCAGTTGAGCAATGAAAAAGCGTCGACATTAATTGCAGAGAAAGCACAGTCACTATTTGAGCAACTACAAGGTAGTTCTACTTTAGCTGAGATTGCCAAAGCACAAAATATCGAAGTGAAAAGCGTGACTGAGCTTAAGCGTCGTAGCTACGACGTACCGCCAGCTATCGCAGCAGAAGCATTTAAATTGCCTCAGCCTGGTGTAGCAGAAACAGAATCTGCACTTGTAGAGCTTGGTAATGGTGACTCGGCATTTGTGGTGCTGAAGTCTGTAACCACGCCTGAAGTTGATGGCAAAGTTGATGCGCAGCAGAAGCAGTCAATCACGGCTTCTTATGCAAACAAAAACTATCTTGAGCTACTAGCAGCACTTGAAGCTAAGTCTGAAGTGAAAAGACCACAGTTACAGGTCACAGAGCAGCAATAATCGTTTTTAGATAGCAGAAAGGCGCCAACACGGCCAATGCCAGTCAGTTAAGCTGGCTGGCATTTCTTTTTTATGTGGGTACTTTGATGGCTTAGGCTTTATCGCTCTTGGATACTGCCTATCTTCTCTTCTAGGTGGCAGTTTAAATAGTCTTAGCGTACCTAACAGATGCTCCCAGTGAATCGGAATGTTACCGGGACTCATTATTGATATTGACGAGAAGTATTGAATCACCGCCATCGAGCAGCTTGAGAAACTGAGTTGATTAGGCCATATTCCTTCGGCTCTCGCTGCTAGGGTCATCAACCTTCGAATCAAATTGTATGCGAGGAGGATCCCCCACAGCTCCTGTCTAACCATATCAGGGCGCTTACTTCGAGGATGGTATGTGCTATCTAGCATTGTTTGCTTTATTTCTCGATACCCTAACTCTATTTCCCAGCGATGGCGGTATAAATCAACTATTTCGCTACTTGGAAAGCGGAGTCTATCTACCATTGAGGTTAATATTCGATAATTTTTACCCTTTATGGTTTTACTAACCAATCTTGCTTTAATAACCTCGGGAACATCAGGGAAGTTCTTTTGCGCATGCTTAGTGGTTTTAAGCTCAATTATTAGGTCATTTTTACCAACCTTAGAAACAACTTCGTATTGTAAATCAGGTCTGGCAGGTATTAGCCAATGCCTTTCTTCTCCAGTGCTGTGCCATCGATTTAACAAACCCAGTGAATAGTATCCTTTATCAAACATGGTTAACGAGTGGTTGGGTGTACGCTCAATAAGTCGTTCAGCAAGCTTCATTTCATTCGTCTTATAGCTATCAAACTCACTGCTTATAAGTTGGTGGCTGGTGAGTTCCATATGACATACCATGCGAATTTGTGGGAAACTTGTATCACCATATTGGTTGCTAGCTGATGAGAACGCTTCGCGATTTTCATCTGAGTCGGCCGTACGCCAAACAACACCATCAACCGCTAGCAAATTTAACCCAGCCCACGTTTCAAACTCTTCGTTGTGGTACATATTATCAGCAGCTTTATTAAAGACTTGCTTAACGGGTTCATCCCCTAATCGCTGGCGAGCCTGAACCATCGCACTCGGCGCGACTAACTGATTTTTACCAGGCAACATAATGTCTAGTTTATTCGCAATATTCCAGACCGACTCTTTACGGAATAATGCCATGCCAATAACAGACCAAAGCACCGCTTCTAGAGGTAACCTACGCTTTCTAACGGTGGCTACTCCTGCTTGTTGAAAACCTTGTTCAATAAGTTCAGAAGATAAAATTTCAGATAACTTTTCAAACGTATGGTAACGCGTGCTTTCTTCAAAAGCTGAGTGAAGAGCTTGTTCTATATTCACAAAAAATCCGTAGTTAGTTGCCTAACTACGGATTGTGCATGATCATTTTGATCGGTCAACCGATCAACTTCTTAACTGATCGGCATTAGCCAACACGGCGCCTTTTTTATGTTTTTGGCCTCTTATTATGGTACTTTTTTGTTAAATTTTGTTTGTTTAAAGGTTTTTAATTATTAATTTTCTGGATGGTTAATTTCAAATAATAAATTCTTTATTGTTCCTTTATTGACAAATATTGTTCCCCTATTTAGTATCCTCTATTTTGGGAACGGCGTATATAAAATAGGAACTTTATGAAATATAGATATAGCGCATGGATTGTAGCCTTATTGCTATCAGTATCGGGTTGTAACAGTGACAGTAAGACTGTTATAGAGTTACCTGTAGAGGGAGGTCAAGGAGATAACACTTCAACTGACAATAATGGAACTAATACTGATAACTCCTCGGATACTGATAATTCAGATAAAGATAATACCAATACCGACGATTCAGATAATTCTAATAATCCCGTAAAAGAAACAAAAGAAGAGGTAATTAAGCGTATTCTGAGTGCACAAGGAGCAGAAAGTACTACCTCTCTTGCTTTAAAAGACTTTGAAATTGCTGAATTTGGATGTGTAACTGCGGAAAATCTATCTGTAATTCAGGGATATTTTAATACGACACAAGATGAATTACAGTTGGCGGCTCTCAAACATCGATTGTGCAAAGTTGTCGAGCTTTTTGAATTAAATAGTAAATCTTTACTCACACCTAATAGATTGAAGGAAGTTGGGCTTAGGGGCATATTTTTTGAAGATGGTAAACTGGATCAGTGGGCATATGACGAGCTGATTTTAGCGATACCAGAGAGCCACTTTGAGTATGCTGCGCTTCAGGGGGCAGTTGAGGACTTCCTTCATAATCAAAGCTCTGTTTGGCCTAAACAGATTAATATTTCTTTTGACGATGGCGGCGCATTAAACTCTATCCATGACCACCTTGATCTATTTGATAAATATAACGCAACATTTACCTATTATGTCAGCCATTACTCTACTATTGATCATTCAAAAGTGGCTGATATAGAAAACCGAGGTCACGAAATCGGTCATCATGGAGTAATACATCGTCATGCGAAGATTTACTCCGAAGAAAATGGTGTTCAGAAGTGGATAGCAGATGATATCACACCACAGCTTGACGCGATGAGAAAAGATGGTTTGACGGTAACATCTTATGCGTACCCATTCGGGGCTTATACGAAAGAAACTGATCGTGAAATCAAGAAATATTTTACTCATGTACGTAAGTTTGCTTCTTGGTCTTCTGTTATTTATAGAGGCGAACGCAGTGATAGACCGATCACAACGGGATTATCTATGGACTCACATCGCTTTGATTTGGACAAGATCCAGAATGCGATTGATACCTTAAAAGGTGGTGAGACGCTATATTTAGCAACGCATGTCATTGGTAAAACTGGAAATGAGTGGTATATCACTCCAGAAAATCTTGAAAATGTATTGGCTTATGCAAGTGCGAAAGGTTTAAAGTTTTGTCATACCAGTGAGTGTATGAATTTTAAGGGTGACACGACTAATTAATCTGAACTGCGGATAATTAATGCCTTGCTAGCAGTCAGCTTTAGCAGGGCGTGGAAGCGGTGTTACCTCTAAAACTCTCTTGCTAGATAAGGGTGTAAATTAAGGTGAACTTTAAAAACAATAAGTTAGTTCATTCCTTATCCAAACCTAAGGTTAACTAAAAGGGTGATTGAATAGGGCGGTCAATATTATAGCCGCCCTGGTATTCAAAATAGAGTTAATACAGCTCTTGCTACGGCCTGCGAAGACTGATAATTCTGGCCCGTCACTATGCGGCTATCTACCTTGATAAAAGACGCATCCCGCTCTCCATATACAAAATTCCCTCCAAGCTCTTCCACTTTAGGCTGAATTTGAAAAGGAAAATGCTTGAAATACGCTCTATCTGGATTTTCAAATGCGGTAGGGTAACCGGTGATTTGTTTTCCTTTGATGAGATACTCGCCATTTTTCAAGCGCAAATTAACGATACCAGCTGTGCCGTGGCATACAGCGGCAACAACACCTTGGTTTTGTTCATATATATGCATAGCAATACGCTGTAGAGTAAGGTTTTCTGCTACTTCATACATGGCATTACTGCCGCCTACATAATAGATTGCCGCATATTGGCTAGGGTCGACTTCAGCTGGGCGCATTGTGTTGCTGAGCGCATACATATAGTCAGGTTGGTAAAGGTACTTTTTATGTTCACCGTTTGAAGTATTTATATAGCTCAGGTTTAGCGCGCCACCTTGTGTGCTGACAAAATCAACAATTAGTCCTGCTTGAGTAAATACGTCATAGGCACTGAGAAGCTCTTCGAAGCTCGTGCCAGCTGGCAGCTGACTATCGCCGTGAAAGGCCTTGCTTGATGCGACAATGAGCACTCGGCGACCTAAGTTCGTTACTTGCTCGGAAGTTAGCGTGGTTTGCTGCGCAGATTTACTGATGATTTTCCATGTGCCAGCTATTTCCTTTAGGAGTAGGTGATCGATGTACTGCACGTTTGACTTCAATATATCAATACGGATTTTGGCCTGTGCAAGGTGATCATTCACGCTGATATTTAGAATTTTGGCGCGTCTGACTGTGTCTTTTTTCGGACCTTTATACCAACTCAAATACTCTTTCAACGGGACTTGCCACATCGCTTGGTCTGACTTTTCTAAAATAAGCATCGCATTGGGATGAAACGCTTTTCTTATCATTTCAGGCTGGTTATTCGCGGTGCCACTGATGTAGTGGTTTAGTGTAGCGGTAATTTTAGCGGTCTCATCCTCAAAAGCGATGGCGATGCTGGTTTGGATAAGTAGTAAAAATAACAATGGTACTAGTTTTGATAGGGTCATAAGCTTCTCCTGTAATGACTCAGAAGAAACATAAACTTATTTAATTAAAGCAGTCACCTAGAGTATATTTTAGGAGTCTGAGAGTATGTTCTCGGAGTGCTTAAAGCTATTTGGAGAGTACCCCGTGAGCTTCTTAAATGCGGCAAAAAATGTGGATGCAGAATTAAAACCACACTCCAGTGCAAGGTGTTCCAGCGGCAGGTTGGTGCTCGAAAGCAAGTGTTTCGCATATTCAACTCTCAAGCCATTGAGATATTGTTTAAAGTTACAATGATAGTGGCGATTTACTATTTGCGATAATTTGTTGTGGCTCGTGCCTAATCGTTTGGCCAATCGGGGGAGCGTTAAATCCGGCTCAGTAATTAGCTTGCTTTCTGACATTAACGACTCAAGTTTGGCTATGAGCTGATTGTATTCATCGTCGCTTATGTGCGTATTGGCATATTTCTTTTCATTAGCAGTTGGTTTTCGTAGTAATTTGGGTGCGAAAAGGATGCTTAAATAGAGCACAAAGCTGAACGTGAGTGCTCCTGTGATGTAAGAAGTGAATGACGAAAAGAAATACGCGGCCCAAATGAGCCAGCAACCGCAGATCACAACCAAAGTTAGATGAAACTCAGCGTTGCCATTGGCGCTTTTGCCTGTAGCTAGACGATAGAAAGTATAAGAACTTATCAGTAAATAACCTAGCCAAAAATAGGATGTGCCTTTGTAACCCCACATTTGCCAAATTTCAGGGTGAAGCTGATAGGGCATAAGTATACCAAATCCAATAATAAAACCGCTTAATGCCAAAAAGTGTATTGTTAGATAACGATTTTTGGTTTTACTGTAGCTTGCAAGTACAAAATTAAGCAGGCAGGGACCAAGCAAAAAGTAGGCACTCAAACCTATTTGCAGGATCGTTTTATCCAGCTCTGGGTTAAAGTAAAAAAGGACTGATTTACCAATTCGAATACAGAGTAAAATGAGGAGCACCGACACCCAGCGCAGTGCCTTTGCCTCCTGAAATTTTATTAGCAGTAGGGCGCTGAGAATAAAGCCATTAAACACCCCGATAAGTGAGAAGAAAAATAACAGATGGGCACTAAAATCCATTACTTATTCCCCGCGAAATTATGCTGATAGCAGCTTCTGCATGGTTTTAGATTTTGGAGTATTGAACACACGTTCGGTTTCGCCATATTCGACGACTTTGCCGCGATTTAATACCAAAATCTCATCACTCATGTGACGAACCAAACTCAAATGATGTGTGATAAGCACGTATGCAAGTCCTGTTGCTGCTTGTAGCTCTAGCAGCAGATTTACGGTTTGCGCGCGTACGGATGGGTCTAATGATGACAACGCTTCATCCAATACCAGCACTTTTGGGTCTAAAATAAGGGCCCGCGCTAAGGCAACCCGCTGTAACTGCCCGCCACTAAACATATGAGGATAATAGTCTATGTGTTCGCCAAGTAGCCCGACGCGGCTGAGCGTGATGCGGATTTTCTTATAGCGCTGCTCTTCAGTGAGTTCTGTATTGTATTGCAGACAATCATCAAGGATGTCCCCAATGGTGAGACCCGGGTTGAGCGAGCGAGTTGGGTCTTGAAAGATAAGGCGAATAGTACGGCAGTCATGATTGCGAATACCTGCGTCTTCTACAATTTGGCCATTCAGTAATATTTGTCCTGAGTCTGCCATGTCGGCACCGGCAAGTACTTTGGCGAGCGTACTTTTACCAGAGCCAGTCTCGCCTATGATCGCGAGGGTTTGTCCGGGAGCAAGCGCAAACGACACATCTCTGAGTACCTGTAACGAGCGGCGTCTGAACAGTCCTTGACGAGAAGTGTAGGACTTGTTTAAAGACTGTACTTTTAAGACGGGTTGCATTTTTGCTTCACCTTAATTAACGGAAAGTGGCAAGCGTAACTATGACCATGCGAGCGACTTTGCCTTGGCGTGACGACACATTCTTTTTGCGCTTGAGGGCATCTAGGCCCCAAGCGGCATCCTATGGGTAAATGCTGTAATGGTGGAATCGTGCCTTTCAAGGCATAGAATGCTTCTTTATGGCCGAGCCCTTGACCAAAGTCAGGTAAACTCTTAACCAGCGCCTGGGTGTAGGGATGCAATGGCTGTTTAAAAATAGCCTGAGTAGGACCTGCTTCAACCATCTGTCCGCAGTAGAGCACATGCATTGCATGAGACCAGTCGGAGATCTCTTCCAGCTCATGCGAAATCATTAATATCGACATGTTCTTAAGCTGGTTTAATGCCTTGAGCAATCGAAATACTTGCGCGCGGGCGGTACTCTCAAGTGCGGTGGTTGGCTCATCGGCAATAAGTAATTTAGGGCTTCTGGCGATGGCCATCGCAATCATGATCTTTTGACACATCCCCTCAGAAAGTTCATGTGGGTAACTGCTGCAGATCTTTTTATCGTCTCGGATCCCAGCTTTGTGCAATAGCGCTCGGACCTTTTCTTTTCGTGCTTTTCTACGACCAAAAAAGCCACCTTTTAAGACGCTATCGGGAATAGATTCCGCGACTTGGTCGAAAATGGTAGCGGTTGGGTCAAGGCTTCGACTTGGCTCTTGGTAAATCATCGCAATATCTTGGCTGACGAGCTTTCTGCGCTTTTCTGAAGATAAACGCATAAGGTCAACGCCACGCCAGTGCATGCGGTCTGCGGTTACTGTCCAGCGCTGATTGAGTACCCCTACAATGGCTTTGGCGATCAGACTTTTACCAGAGCCAGACTCACCGACAAGCGCATGTACTTCGCCTTCTTTAAGGCTAAGGTTGACCTTATCAACCGCGCGAATAACACCGTCTTCGGTACGTAGTTCAATGGTGAGGTTCTTAATGTCTAGTAATTGCATTAATCTGCCTTACGTTGTTTCAGCGCTTCACGCAGTCCATCACCAACCAAGTTGGTAGACAGTACTGCCAAAAAAAGCAATACACCTGGGAGGCCTACAGTCCAAGGCGCGAGATAAATTAAACTTAAGTTTTCTTGGAGGATAGCACCCCATTCGGTCGATGGAGGCTGCGCACCGAGCTTTAAGAAACCAAGTGCCGCAATATCCAAAATAGCAGTCGACAGCGCCATGGTGAAGATAACCACGATATGCTCGTAAATGTTAGGCAGTATGCCACGGACGAGCAGTTTCCAGCGTGTTGCACCATCAAGCTTAAAGGCGATGATATAGTCTTTACTCAGCTCAGTGACCACTAAGTTTCTAATCGAGTGGATGTATTGTGGCAATAGCGCGAAGATAATCGCCCACACTGTATTCATCAAACCTGGCCCCAATATAGCAATGATGATAATGGCCAGCAGTAACGAAGGAATGGCGAGCGTAATATCCAATAAGTGATTAAGAAAGCTGGATTTTAAGCCTCGACTGGCGCCAGCAAGCGTACCAAGTACGACGCCGAGCGCGGTGGTAACCAAGGCTGCAATGATAGATAAACCAAACGTGTAGGTTGCTCCATTCATTAAGCGCGATAAGATGTCTCGCCCTAAATCATCTGTACCGAGTATAAAGCGCACATCGCCATCGTCATGCCAAGAAGGTGGTAGCAACAGGGCATCAGCATGCTGCTGGTTAACACCATAGGGCGCGATCAGCGGCGCTGTTAAAGCCAATACCGTCAGGGCAACAAACAGCCATAAACCCACAAGCGCAACGTGGTTTGAGCGGAATTTACGCCATAACCTAAATAAAGGTGAGCGATTAGACTCTTCGGTAAATAGATTAAACTTTGCCATGAGCCTGATTCCTTGCGAGCGGATCGAGTATCGAGTGAATAAAATCAGACAACATGTTGGCAATGATAACAAAGAAAGACACCGCGAGCAGTCCCCCTTGGATGGCGGGGAAATCACGTTGATAGATGCTTTCAATTAACCATCGACCGATCCCAGGCCAAGAGAATATCACCTCAGTGATCATCGCAAGTGTGATGAGCGTGCTAAATTGGAGACCAATTTGTTTTATCACTGGAAGCAGCGCATTTCTCAGCGCGTGGTGGATGATAAGCTGGCTGCGATTTAGGCCTTTTGCTCTAGCTGTTTTAATATAGTTCTGGTCGAGGACTTCGAGCATAGAGTCGCGAGTAAAGCGGATCAAAACTGTCGTTGGGTACATAGCCAGCACAATTGTCGGCAGCGCTAAATGATGAAGTGCATCCCAAAATGCGGCACCACCATAGGGAAAATCTTCAAGATAAATATCAATCAGAATAAAATGAGTAATGGGCTGTATTTCATAAAGTAAGCCAATTCTACCGGACATGGGGAAAAGCCCAAGGCCCAGACAAAATGCCATAATAAGCAGCAGGGCTAACCAAAAAACTGGAATGGAAAATCCCATCAAGCTTAATGAGTTAATGAGCTTATCTGGCCACTTTTTATGATAAGCGCTGGCTATTACTCCACTTGGTACACCAATCAAGACTGCAACCGTCAAAGCATATAAACACAGCTCAAGCGTTGCTGGAAATAGATGTTTCACATGAGAAAGCACGGGCTGCCCCGATGATAAAGATAAACCCCAGTCGCCTTCAAACATACGAGCCATAAACGCGCCATATTGCACAAAGATATTTTCTTCGATACGGTATTTTTCAACTAGCGCTTGCGTTTGGGCATAACTCGAGTTGACTTCACCACTGAAGTTAGTGATCAACTCACCAGGAAACAGGTAATTGAGGGCGAAAGTAAATATCGTTAGGGTAAACAACATAAAGCAAAGCAAGCTCAGTCGTCGATAAGCATATTTTGCGAACATGTTAGTCTCTCCTTGCCTCAGCGAGCGAAATACCACCAAATGGACGTAATGAGACGCCCTTGATATCAGAGCTAGTTGCTTGGAACCTTAGCCCGTGCGCAATTGGGACGAGAGGCAGTTGCTCAATGACCATTTTTTGTGCTTGCTGATAATAGTATTTTCTTTCTTCCATATCGTTGGTGTCTAACGCTTGAGTGAGCAATAAGTCAAACTCCGGATTACACCAGTTGGAAGGGTTTTTGCCACTAAATGTTGCAGTGCAGCTCAATAATGGGCTGAAGAAATTGTCTGGATCAGGTGTATCTGCTGCCCAGCCTAACAACACGCTATCATGCTCATGGCGGCCAACGCGTTCAATAAAGGTATTCCATTCGTACTCGACGATTCTGGCATTGACGCCAATATCACGTAGATCACGTTGAATAAGCTCAGCCATTTTCCGCGCGTTAGGATTGTAAATTCGCGACACCGGCATGGCCCATAAGGTCATGGAAAAACCACCCTCAAGACCAGCCTGTTTCAAATACTCTTTGGCTTTTTCAGGGTCATATGTTGGCATTTTTTGCTGTGCTTCAAATGCCCATGAAGAAGGGGGAAGCATCGAGCGGGCTAAAATTCCATTGTTGTAAAATACCGCTTGCATGATTTTTTCAAAATCTATGCTGTGCGCCAGCGCTTTGCGGACCAACGGATTATCAAATGGTGGCTTTTCGGTGTTGAATGCCCAGTAGCCTATATTCAGATTTGCGGCCTTTTCAACTTCTATGTCTTTTCTTTGCTCAAGCACGGTGAGCTGGGTAGCACTGGGGTGCGCCGTAATATCACATTCTTTAGTTAGCATTTTTGCGATGCGGCTAGTGCCATTGGTGGTGATATCGTAGACCAATTGTTCCATGTATACCGGGTGTTTCCAGTAATGCTCATGGCGATAATACCGGATCAGGTTATCACGTAAAAATTCACGGTACTTATACGGACCTGTGCCTACGGGCTTTTGATCAAAATCTTGCTTATGTTCAAGCTGTATAAGCTGATCGGCATATTCTTTAGAAAGAATGACAGCGAAGTCTGTGGCGATATTGGATAAAAAGCTACTTTCCGCGTTGAACAGATCAAAGCGAACGGTATGTTCATCCACTTTTTTTACTTGGCGGATCAGTTGGTCGAGTCCAATACTTTGAAAATAAGGATAATTTGCATCACCAACAAAGTGGTACGGATTGTAAACATCAAATAAACGGTTAAATGAGAATACCACATCATCGGCATTCATTTTTCTTGTTGGTGTGAAGTAGAGGGTATCGTGAAATTGGACATCATCCCTCAGGGTAAAAGTGAAAGATTTACCGTCATCGCTGACCTGCCAAGACGTTGCCAACTCAGGTAAGAATTCGCCGCTTTCAGGATCAATACTGATCAAGGTGTCATAAAGCTGATTGGCAATAATATCAATCGTAGACCCTGTTGTGGTCACTTGTGGATTAAATGACACAGGGTTCGCTTCTGCACAATATACTAAGCCTTGTGACTTATCATTCACTTTATTTGGCGTCTGATCCGTACAGCCAAATAAAGCGGTACACAGCACACCAAAAAACAATTTACGCACCACTATGCCTCTTGTTTTTGGTTTTGGTCCAGTAGGTTGTATTTTTTCAAATAACCTCTAAGTTGATGATACGTCAAACCAAGGTTTTGTGCAGTTTTCTTTTGATTAAATTGACTAAATTCAAGTGCTTTTTGCAGCATTGTGATTTCATAGTCGTTGGAAAGCGATTTTAAATCACAAGGGAAGTCGAATTCGAGGGCAGGATCTGCCTGTTGTTCGTTACTCGGTTGCGCTGCAGGCAAAGGCTCAACTTTATGAGTGGCTGCAGTTGTTGGCTGGGCATTTGGCGCTTTGATCCGTTGACTCGGCCTAAATGGGCTGGCAAAGGGGTCAAACACAATATCATGAACCGGAATTTGGTCATTGCCATGACGATATAAACTACGCTCCACCACATTTTTGAGCTCTCGTACATTACCGGGCCACGGGTAATCAAGCAGTTTCTCGATGGCTTTGCGGGTAAAGCCGCTAAATAACTCCCATCCTAAATCCCGAGCCATATTTATTGCAAAATGTTCGGCCAATAATAAGATGTCTTCTTTTCTCGCTCTTAATGGCGGTAAGGTGATGACGTCAAATGCGAGGCGGTCCAATAAGTCGTGTCTGAACTCTCCAGCATCGGCAAGAGTGGGGAGGTCTTCATTGGTAGCGCATACCAGTCGAGTATCTACTTTTACGGTTTGCTTGCCGCCAACTCGCTCGAACTCACCGTATTCAATTACACGCAAGAGCTTTTCTTGCACCATCGCAGAGGTATTAGCTAACTCATCCAAAAACAGTGTGCCACTGTTAGCGCGTTCAAATCGACCTTCATGGCGCTTGCTTGCACCAGTAAAGGCACCGCTCTCGTGACCAAATAATTCACTCTCTAAAAGGTTTTCGTTTAGGGCTGCACAGTTTAGTTTGACGTATTCCTGATCCCACCGCTCTGAGAGATAATGCAAACGTGCCGCAATTAACTCTTTACCTGTGCCACGCTCGCCAATAATAAGCACGGGCTTTTCTAAAGGAGCGAGCTGTGAAACCTTGTCTAGCACAGCTAAAAAGCTGTCAGATTGGCCTAATAAATTATCCTGTTGGCGAAAACGGCTCATATTGCCTAACTCTTAGTGGTTTTTACTAATAACTAGTGTATTTTAAAAAAAGTGATAACTAAAGGCTTTTTAAAAATAAAATAACCTTATGATTTTATTGTGTTTTTAATTTTGTTAAAGTTGGCAAGCTATTTGATACATAGAAGTAAGCAATTTAGCTATTAACCAAAGAGGTAACCACTATGGGAATTTTTTCTCGTTTTGCAGACATAGTGAATTCTAATATCAATGCTATTTTGGATAAAGCCGAAGATCCAGAAAAAATGGTTCGCCTAATTATCCAAGAAATGGAAGATACACTAGTCGAAGTAAGATCGACCTCAGCAAAAACACTCGCTGAGAAAAAGGAGTTAACACGCCGTCTAGATCAGCTAAAAGCACAGGTAGATGATTGGCAAACCAAAGCAGAGCTTGCACTAAGTAAGGAACGTGAAGATTTAGCACGTGCTGCTTTACTTGAAAAGCAAAAGTCTGCGGAAGATGTTGCAGCCCTTGAAAAAGAGCTAGAGCATGTAGACACGCACATTGAAAAGCTGCAGCAAGAAGTCAGTACATTACAAGATAAACTGGCCGACGCAAAAGCGCGCCAAAAAGCGATTGTACTACGTCAGCGCTCAGCAGAATCTCGTTTAGAGGTGAAAAAGGCACTCGACAGCAGTAAAGTAGATGATGCCCTAAATCGCTTTGAGCGTTATGAGAGCAAAATCGATGGCCTAGAGTCGCAAATCGAATCTTACGATTTAGGTAAGAAATCTTTAGCGGATGAGATTGCTGATCTGCAAAAGAACGAAAAGATTGACGATGAGCTTGAACAGCTGAAAAAGAAAATGGCTGAAAAGTGAAAATAGTCGCACCTACTGTCAGGGTAGGTGCTAACCAACTACAATAATAACAGCCAGGTTGAAGGCAGGAGAAGATTATGTTTGACGCAGAAGTTTTAATGGCTCCGTTGATTATTTTTATGGTCATCGTGGCACCACTTTGGTTGATTTTGCACTACCGTAGCAAAAAGCAGGTAAGCCAAGGATTAAGTGAACACGAGCATCGTCAGCTTATCGAATTAGCCAGCAAGGCAGAAAAAATGGCAGATCGTGTTGAAACGTTAGAAGCTTTACTTGACCAAGAGTCACCACAATGGAGACGCAAGTTATGAGTAGAGTAAAGCGAGAGCTATATCGTGACCCAAGTCGCGGCAAGATAGCTGGGGTATGCGCAGGTCTTAGCGATTACTTCAACATGGAGTTATGGCTTGTTAGGATCTTATTCATCACAGCCGTGCTATTATCAGGTGGTCCATTATTTATCGTCGTGTATGTGGCATGCTGGTTTATTTTAGATAAACGTGAAGTGACGCCAAACCGTTCACCTGATGCAAAAGATGAAGATAAAGTATCGGTGAAGTTTAAGGTGTGGCAAAAAGGCGAGCCGCCAAGACAGGCACTTTACGACCTAAAAGACAGATTATCACGACTTGATGGTCGCATTCAGAACATGGAACGCTACGTAACTTCCCCTGAATTTACGGTTAGCAGAGAAATTGACAAGCTATAAGGCGGTATTGGCCGCCTTGGCATTTTCTTGAGGGGCACTTTTCTACTTATGACTACGTCACGTTTTCGAACCCCATCTTCCCTAGATAAGTTAAAACAACAAGCCAAAAAAACGCTCCACCGCTCTTTTGATAAGCATATAAAGCTTGCCGTAACCGGGTTTAGTGGCAGCGGGAAAACCGCATTTATCACGGCTCTTATCAAGCACCTGACTACCCAAACGAGCACCGACAACTTACCGTTTTTAGATGTCGTGAGTGAAGGTCGTCTTGTTGCGTGTCGTCCTGAGCCGCAGAAGGCACTGGCGGTACCAACTTTTGACTATCAGCAAGCGATAACTTGTTTGTTGGAAGAGCCGCCAACATGGCCTGCGTCAACCAAACGTATCAACACCTTAACACTGGCGTTTAGGTATCATAGTGAACGCGGACTCAAACAGCACTTAGCGCAAACCCATACACTATACCTTGAACTATATGATTACCCAGGTGAATGGTTAATGGACTTGCCGCTACTTAAAATGACTTTTCCCGAGTGGTGTGAGCAGCAATTTGCATTATTAAATAAGCCTAAATACCAGCCATTTGCACAAACGTTTTTACAGCTCCTCAAGCAGTTTGATGGGACGGAAGCGGTGGATGAAAGTAAGCTGAAAATGCTTGCACAAAGTTACCATGCGCTTTTAGCGCAGTTGCAGCGGGACACTCGTTTATCTAACTTGCAACCTGGCAGAGCGTTGATCCCAGGTGACCTTGAGGGAGCGCCAATATTGCTGTTTTTCCCGGTACAAGTTCACCCAAACGACATTACCGAGCATTCACAATATCAACAGCTTGTGGAGCGTTTTGAAGCCTACAAAAAGCAAGTCGTCGCACCTTTTTACAAAGATTACTTTTGTCAGTTTGACCGCCAAGTCGTGTTAGTTGATCTATTGGGTAGTTTAAGTGATGGCTATGACACACTGAAGGAGCAAGAAGTTGCGTTAAAGCAGATCCTCGCCATGTTTTCTCATGGTAAAAGTGGCTTTTTGTCTCGTTTATTTAACCCAAAAATAGATAAGGTGCTATTTGCCGCCAACAAATGTGATGGCGTTTTGAACGAGCAGCAGACCAATTTGACCAGGTTGTTAAATGAAATGCTGGTGGACAGTGCCAATGAGCTGCGCTTCAACGGGGTAACCGTGGATACGATGTCTCTTTCTTCGGTGAGAAGTGTTGAGTCGAGGGCAGTGAAAGAGGGGACGCAACATGTGCAATGTATCTACGGCAAGCCAGTCGGCGAGCAGCAGTTTATTAATTATGTGCCACCAACCCCGCCTGATCACGTTCCAAAATCGCAGGCTTGGCCTCAAAATGGGTTTGAGTTTTTAGCGTTTGAGCCGCTACCTGCCAGGCAAGGAAACTTATCGCATATCAGGCTTGATCATGCTTTGCAGTTCTTAATTGGAGATAAATTAAGATGACAGATCAGACAAAATCTTACCAAGGCTCGGGTAGGCGCTTAAACATCGATACTGAACGCCAAGATGAGTCTCAACATTTGGGTGGTGAAGGCAAAGTTCTCGGCAACGAGCTGGTTGTGAGTGAAAGCCTTGATGCTGCGCCTGAACCCGAGTTACCGAAAATTGAACGTATTTACGAATCGCCTTGGCGATTTGGGTTTAAGCAGTGCTTTTTGCTTGCGCTATTAATACTTATCATTGTGGAAGCAGCACTGACCTTGATAGAGAGCTATGAGCAAAATATTCTGCTGTTTAGTCTATACACCACCGTGTTGTCTCTTGGGTTGCTTGCGCTATTTAAGTTCTTATTTTCGGAAGTCATCGCACTTAGCAAGCTTAAACAACATCAGCAAATTAAGCATGATGCCCAGCGCTTATTACAGAGTGACCAAATTGGCGAGGCGCGAGCTTGGCTTGCGCCACTATTAAAAGCGCATCCAGAGCAAAAGGTTGCCGCATTTGAAGAGGCATTACAGCCTCACCACACAGACAAAGAAGTCATCACTTTATATGAAAAAACTTTGCTCCGAGGCCAAGATGCTGAAGCTAAAAAGCTAATTCAGGAGCATGCAACAACATCGGCGCTCTTAGTTGCTTTAAGTCCACTTGCACTTGTGGATATGCTGGCGGTGCTTTGGCGCGGAGTCGTGCTGGTGGAAAAGATCAGCAAACATTATGGTATTCGATTAGCGTATCGTAGCCGCATCACCTTGTATAAAATGTTGTTGAAGCAAATGGTATTTGTTGGCGCAAGTGAACTGGTAAGCGACCTTGCTGCGACCAGTGTGGGGGCTGAATTACTTGGCAAGCTTTCTACCCGTTCGGCACAGGGCCTAAGTGCTGGGATATTCACAGCCCGCTTGGGCTATAAGGCGATGGAACTTTGTCGACCATTGCCACGCTTGGAGCACAAACAAAGTCTTTTAAAAAATGCGATTAGCTCAGTCGTTGATGTGCTATTAAGGCGTAGCAAAAAAGATTAAGCGGCAACAATTTTATACACCTCTTTAAGTAAAATTGGCTAGTCACAATAAGTGAACTAGCCGTCTCCCCATCTGGCATGCTTGTCTATTATTCTAAACTGCCCTACATATTGGTTATTACACAAAAACGACGCTAATCAATTCACTACCATGTTTATTTGGTTGGCAATAATAAAATCAGCAGGCAAGTATGAAAAAATTAAGAGATGACAGTCAGTGTATTCACGGACCCAATCATTTTGACGACCCACATGGGGCGTTAACAGCTCCTTTGTATCAAACCTCAACATTCCACTTTAAAGACGCAGCGCAAGGAGCCGCACGGTTTGCCGGTGAAGAGCCCGGCTATATCTATACTCGCTTAGGCAACCCTACGACGCGAGAGCTAGAAGAAAAAGTAGCTCGACTCGAGGGAATGGAAGATGCTGCGGCAACCGCCACTGGTATGGGTGCCGTTTCCGCATCGGTGCTGAGCTTTTTACAGCAAGGCGACCATATGATTGCATCAAGCGCATTGTATGGCTGTAGCTTCGCACTATTTGCGCATATGTTGCCTAAATTCGGTATTGAGGTGTCATTTGTTGACTTAACCGATGAACAAGCGTTACGTGATGCGGTACAGGAAAATACAAAACTATTGTTTGCTGAAACGCCAATCAACCCCAACATGACGGTATTAGATCTGAAAATGTTAGGGGAGATCGCTAAACAGCACGAGCTCTTGTTTGTCGTTGACAATACTTTCATGACGCCGCTTTTACAAAAGCCTGTGAATTATGGTGCTGATCTTATTGTGCACAGCGCAACCAAGTATCTAAATGGTCATGGGGATGTGGTAGCAGGGCTCGTGTGCGGTTCAAAAGAGCACATAGAACTTATCAAATTAACCGTGTTAAAAGACATTGGCGCTACAATCAGTCCGCATGATGCTTGGTTAATCAATCGAGGGTTGAAAACCTTAGCTTTGCGTGTACAACGCCACTGTCAAAGCGCACAAACGGTAGCAGAGTTCCTAGAAGCGCACCCTAAAGTGAATAAAGTCTACTACCCTGGTTTACCTTCGCATCCTGGTTACCAATTTCTTGGTGAACAAATGAAAGGGGCTGGTGGGGTAATTGCTTTTGAAATCAACGGCTCGCTAGAGCAGGGTGAACAATTTATCAATGCGACTGAGCTGTGTACGTTAGCGGTAAGTCTAGGTGATCCGGAAACGCTCATTCAACATCCGGCATCAATGACACACTCTCCTTATACACAAGAGGAAAGGTTAGCTGCGGGAATTTCTGATGGACTAATTCGGATTTCAGTGGGGCTTGAAGACGTAGAAGACATTATTGACGATCTTAAGCAGGCGTTTGATAAAATATAGCTGTAAGTTAATTTTTACAAAGGGGCTGGGTTTAGCCCCTTTTTATTATGTGTGTAATTTTAGTTTTACAGGTGTGTATTTTATAGTTTACGAAAATGCTTGTTGTGCGAAATGTGATAAACGTGCTCACTATTAAACTTTCCTTCACTTTTACTTAGTATCAAAGTCACAAGTTGAAGCGCTCCGAACCATCAACAGGACGGCAATTGAAATTGCAAGATCATAAACTCGGGGTGAAGTAAGTGAGAATGTAAAATGGCTAAAGCAAGTAAATATGTATCTAAGCAGCCAGATGAAAATGGCGTTATTGCTTGGACAGATGAAGAGAACCAAATTTGGTCAGAGTTAGTTGCACGTCAGCTAGCGTGTATCGAAGGCAAAGCCTGTGATGAATATTTGGCGGGCCTTGAGAAAATTAACTTACCAAAAGACCGCATTCCACAACTAAGTGAATTAAACGAAGCATTAGCGAAAGAAACGGGTTGGCAGGTAGCACCAGTGCCGGCACTGATTGATTTTGATGAGTTCTTTCGATTACTTGCCAACAAACAGTTTCCTGTAGCGACTTTTATTCGCTCCAGAGAAGAATTTGATTACTTGCAAGAACCAGATATCTTCCATGAGATTTTTGGCCACTGTGCAATGCTAACAAACCCAGCATTCGCTGAGTTTACACACAAGTATGGTCAGCTAGGCTATGCCGCTGAGAAGAAAGATCGCGTATACCTTGCACGCTTATACTGGTTTACCGTCGAGTTCGGTTTAATGCAAACTGAGCAAGGTCTACGTATCTATGGTGGCGGTGTGCTGTCAAGCCCAGGTGAGACTCAATATGTTTACTCTGACAAACCAGAAATTAATCCGCTTAAAGTGTTAGATGTGTTACGTACACCTTATCGCATCGACATTATGCAACCTGTTTACTATACAATTAACTCAATCAACGACTTATTTGAGATCTCTAAAATGGATATCATGTCGCAGGTTGAACAAGCAAAAGAGCTAGGGTTATTTGAACCTAAGTTTCCGCCAAAAGAAAAACTAGCAAGTTAAGGAATTATCAATGTCTGATTTAAGTGCACAAAAATGTGAAGCGTGTCGTGCGGATGCGCCTAAAGTATCAGATGAAGAACTAGCGGTTCTGATCAAACAGATCCCTGATTGGGTACCTGAAGTACGCGATGGTATTATGCAGCTTGAGCGTGTTTACAAGTTTAAAAACTTTAAACAAGCAATTGCGTTCACAAACAAGGTGGGCGATATGGCTGAAGAAGAAGGCCATCACCCAGGTTTACTTACCGAATGGGGTAAAGTGACGGTAACGTGGTGGAGCCACTCTATCAAAGGTCTTCATAAAAACGATTTTATTTGTGCCGCTAAAACTGACGAAGTATTCGCAGCACAGTAGGTCGACATTTATGTCGACAAATATCGACAACCCCATGTCATATTTCGACCTACAAAATAAAAACGGCGCTAAACAAGCGCCGTTTTTATTCATCATTTAGGATAAAAGCCAAGAAAACGTTCGTCTTTTCATTTTCCAAGCAAATACAACTAGCGTTAGCAGACATAGATTAATCTATTTTTATCCCACCTTCAGGCTACGTAAACGTAGGGCTAATTATGCCATTAGTCCACAAGATAGCGGTTGCAGCAAGAATGATGACTAACAGCACTAGGCCACAAGTCACAACCGAGCTGGCATAAATAAAACCGCGCTCTTCAGGAATATGCATCAGAATAGGCACGCCCGTATAAAGCAGATAAACGGAGTACGCGAGTGCAACCATCCCAACCGATACGACAAACCAAAGCTCAGGATAAAATGCCGCAAAAGCCGACATAAACATTGGCGTTGCCGTGTAAGCCGATAACTCTAGAGTTTGTGTATAGGTCGGTGTTGAGCCAAAAGTGATGGCCATCCAGTGGGCGAGATACGCCAGAATAAAGACGCCTGCAATTAATGCGCAGTACATTGCAACACCAATTAATATTGCCGACTCATGAGTTAAATAGACAGCATCCCCAGTACCAACACTCCAGCCTAAGTAGACCGAAGAATAATACCCCATAATGCTTGGGATCAGCGCAACAAGTGCAATATGTGACAAACTGTAAAACATGCTTTCGTGACGGTTATCGATTGTTTGCCACTCTTCGTGCGGGTGAGCATATAAGCCCCATAGATGATTAAAGATCATAGTTAGCCCCTCAAATATAGGTTTGTACTATTTTTGTACAATTCAATTAAGTTATGAGAGATGAGTTAATTTTTGTCAAGAAAATGTAGTTGAATAGCAATATTACTATTTTCAGAATGATCTAAAACTTCTTGGGGAATAGCCTTGTGGTGCACCTTGCAGCGAGAAGTTATGATAAAATGGCGCAAACACATTAGTCTTTTGTTGTTATGTTAGAAAAGTACACAGATTTACTTGCGCCTATTAACCAATTTTTAGGCTGTGAAACCCCGCAAGCTTGGATTGAAAAAGCAAAACAAAGCGAGCACTTACCATTGTTGCTTATCGATCATATGCATTGTGAGTTAAAAGCGGCACAAAGTGCGGCCTTCTTAATTCGCAAATATGCAATAGATGATGCGTCTGCAAAAACATTGTTAAGTTGGTTGCAACCTTACGAAGATTTTATTTATCGCAGTGTTGGTGATGGCGAGTTTTCAGGCAGTAAAAATGAATTGATCGGTGAGCTAACTGCACGACCTGAATATGCCTACAATCAAGATATTTTGAGTAAGATGGTGAGGCTTATCAAAGAAGAGCTACATCACTTTGAACAGGTACTGGAAATCATAAGGGCACGTGATATTCCTGTTGAGTACGTACAAGCATCTCGCTATGCGTCTGGAATGATCAAACACATTCGCACTTATGAACCCGCAGCCCTGGTTGATAAACTGATCATTGGTGCTTACATTGAGGCTCGTTCATGTGAGCGTTTCGCCAAACTTGCGCCACACTTAGATCAAGAAATTGCTAAGTTTTATGTGTCGCTATTGCGCTCAGAAGCCAGACATTACCAAGACTATATTGATTTAGCGCATCAAGTTGCCAACGCAACCGATCCTAAGCGCTGTGACGTAGCTGGGCGCATTCAACTATTTCAGCAAGTGGAAAACGAACTTATCATCTCACTAGACCCCGATTTCAAGTTCCACTCAGGTGCGCCTATTTAAGCACTAAATTTATTCAAAAGGGTGGCAAAGGAGCTGCTGTTTGCCACTTTCGTCAACGACGATATATGAGCTTTGTGAATACCAATCGCCAAGCACAGTGCGTACCTTACCGCCTTGGTAGGTGTGCACTTTTGGTCTGTGGGTGTGGCCGTGGATCATATTGTCTACGCCATGTTTTGCGAACATTTCAGCTACTGCTTCTTCGGTGACATCTAGAATCTCGAGGGGCTTGCCTTTTTGGTTTTCAATGCTCTTACGTCTTGCATTTGCAGCGACTCTACGACGATACCAAAGTGGCATAGCAAGCATCAATCTTGGCCACCACCAACCGCGGCTCTTCTTACGAAACTTTTGATAGGCTTCGTCTTGTGTACACATCTCGTCGCCGTGCAAAATCACAGTAGGTGTGCCGTATAGATCTATCACCGCTTGTTCAGGTAGCAAAGTCATTTGGCATTCGTCAGCAAAGGCCTGTTTGATTAAAAAATCACGGTTACCGTGAATAAAAAAGACTTGAATGCCAAGGTGACTCAAGCTTCGCAGCTTTTGTGCAATACTCAGGGCGTAAGGGTCTCTTTCATCGTCTCCAATCCACACTTCAAAAAAATCACCCAGAATATATAAAGCGTCGACATCGGCGGTCATGTGATGGTCGAGAAAAGCGAAAAAAGCGTCGGTGATATCAGTGCGGTGCTCGGTTAAATGCAAGTCGGCGATAAAATAGGTTTTACCCATGGGACCTCAAAACTAATAAGGCCAGCATAAATACTGGCCTTGAATAAAAAGTAGGATATTACTCAGCAACGTATGCTTTTTCGATGATCACATCTTCAAGCGGTACGTCTTGGTGGAAACCAGAAGAACCAGTAGCAACACCTTTAATCTTATTTACTACGTCCATGCCTTCAACAACTTCACCGAATACACAGTAACCCCAACCTTGCGATGTTTCGCTAGAGAAGTTAAGGAAGTCATTGTCGTTAACATTGATAAAAAATTGTGCAGTTGCAGAGTGTGGATCTGGCGTACGTGCCATTGCTAGGGTACCCACTTTGTTTGCAACACCGTTGTTTGCTTCGTTTTTGATCGGTGCTTCAACTGGTTTTTGTTCCATACCCGATGCGAATCCGCCACCTTGAACCATAAAACCGTCGATTACACGGTGGAAAATAGTACCGTTATAAAACTCGCTGTTTACGTAGTTTAGGAAGTTAGCTACCGTTTCAGGCGCTTTGTCAGCGAAAAGATTAATACGGATTTCGCCGTGATTTGTTTCTAAAACAACCATGTTAGTGTCCATCGTGTTGAATGATAAAACCCTATTTTATATCAACAGGGCTTTTGTGAAAAAGCATTCCTTAAAAATCAGCGTAAAAAATCAAAAAACTGCCGTAATTTGTTATTAAAATCTAGAGGCGCTGCTATGCAGGTGGTATGATTAAAAGCACTTTTGTTAAAAAATGAACCGTACTTAGGAAGAAAACTACATGTTGCAGATTTTCAACACACTCACTCGCCAAAAAGCCCCTTTTAAACCGCTCAAAGAAGGCAAGGTTGATATGTACGTGTGTGGTATCACTATCTATGATTTCTGTCATGTAGGACACGCACGCACTTACGTTTCATTTGACGTAATGAACCGTTATTTACGTTATTTAGGTTATGACGTCACGTATGTGCGTAATATTACTGACGTGGATGACAAAATCATTAAACGCGCCGCGGAAAACAAAGAGTCGATTAATGATCTAACCGTTCGCATGACCAAAGCCATGCATGAAGACTTTACTGCGTTGAATATGCTACCTGCGGATATTGAGCCGACGGTAACAGGGCATATGGATGAAATCATCGAGATGATCGCGCGCTTGATTGAAAAAGGCCATGCTTACGTTGCGAAGGATGGGGATGTATTGTTTGATGTCTCAACGTTTGAGCAATATGGTCAGTTATCTCAGCAAGATTTAGAAATGCTACAAGCGGGCGCACGCGTTGAGGTAGCACAAGACAAAGATGATCCACTCGACTTTGTATTGTGGAAGAAAGCCAAATCGGGTGAGCCTGCGTGGCAATCTCCGTGGGGCGAAGGTCGTCCGGGTTGGCACATTGAATGTAGCGCAATGAGTTCAAAGCATTTGGGTGAATTTTTTGATATTCACGGTGGGGGTTCAGATTTGCAATTCCCGCACCATGAAAACGAGATTGCCCAATCTTGCTGCGCAAATAATGGCCGTTATGTGAACACCTGGATCCACACCGGCATGGTACAAGTTAACAAAGAGAAAATGTCTAAGTCTCTTGGCAATTTCTTTACCGTACGTGAAGTGCTAAAAGCGTTTGATAGAGAAACAGTACGCTATTTCTTGATCAATGGTCATTATCGTAGCCAGCTAAACTATTCACAAGAAAACCTTGAACAAGCACGTTCGTCGCTTGAGCGTATTTACACTGCACTACGTGGCGTTGAGCTGGTGGAAGTCGAGCTTAAAGGTAATGTTTACGCTGAACGTTTTGAGACAGCAATGAACGACGACTTTAACACGCCAGAAGCACTGCCAGTGATTTTTGAATTATCAAAAGAAGTGAATCGCTTAAAAGAGAGTGACGCAGAAGCTGCAGGTGAGCATGCATTTATTCTTGTGAAACTCGCGGAAGTCTTAGGTATTGCGCAGCAAGACCCTGAATCTTTCTTACAAGGTGAACAAGACGACGACGAAGTAGCGCAAATCGAAGCATTGATTGAAAAGCGCCGCAGCGCTCGCGAAAATAAAGATTGGGCTGCAGCGGATGAAGCGCGTGATGCGCTAACTGCCTTAGGCGTTGTGTTAGAAGATAGCGCGGGCAAAACAACTTGGCGTAAAGCTTAACCTTCTTGGTACCAACACGATACGCAAATAAAAATGCCTTCACATCAATCGGTGTGAAGGCATTTTTATTTATAACACTACTATTATTTTTAAGGCGTTAATGTCGCCTTAAACTCAGGTGCTTTGCGTGCATTAGTCAACTGTTCGAAAGCATAGGCAAGCTTGATTAATTTCGCTTCGCTATAAGCCTCAGCGAAGAAAGAAATACCCAGCGGTAGCTCGTGATGAAAACCCATCGGTACTGTAATGCTTGGATATCCTGCAATCGCGGCAGGAGATGACGACGAGGCTGAGAAGTTATCACCGTTAATGATATCGATACTCCAAGCTGGGGTATTCGTTGGTGCGATAAATGCGTCAAGGCGATGTTCTTGTATTATTTTATCAATGCCTTGTTGGCGGGCAAATTTTTTAACCAAAGCTTGGGCTTCTTGATATCGGTGTTCTGTGATATCGCCTTTCTTTGCTGCTTCCTCTATCAAATATTGATCAAAGTACTTAATGGTGGAGGGATGTTGCTGGTTGAATTGGATGAGCTGGTTTAGGTTTTTTACTTTTACCTGCTCTGGTGTCTTGGCAAGGTAAGCATTGAGATCATGTTTAAAGTCATAGAGCAAAATATCCAATTCGGCGGAGCCTAAAGCTTCCAGCTCAGGTAAGTCTAACCCTTCAATTATTTCTGCGCCATTTGCTTTCATGGTTGCAACGGCTTTTGCAAATACCGCTTGAACTGCTGGTGGAAACTGACCTACATGACTGGTGATAGCAATTCGTTTGCCTTTGAAACTGGCAGTATTTAAGCCTTGGGTAAAATCAATCGGCTGTTTTGCATCGCTAACGATAGCATTGAGCAATAAGGCGGCGCCCATCACCGATTTTGCCATAGGGCCAGCGCTATCTTGGCTATGACTAATAGGAACAATGCCTTCACCAGAAACCAAACCGACAGTCGGTTTAATACCTACAACGCCATTATGTGCTGAAGGACAAACAATAGAACCGTCAGTTTCCGTACCAATGGCGAGCAGTGCAAGACCTGCGGAGACGGCAACAGCAGAGCCGGAACTTGAACCACATGGTGTTCTGTCTAACACATACGGGTTTTTGGTTTGACCACCGAGCGTGCTGTAGCCGCTCGAGCTGAAACTTGATTTAAAGTTTGCCCATTCACTTAAATTGGCTTTGCCAAGGATGATAGCGCCGGCTTGTTCTAACTGGATGATAAGCGGTGCAGCTTGGGTTTTGACGTTGTGTTGCAGGGCGAGCGCGCCTGCGGTTGTTGCCATTGGCGCCCTGGTGTCGATATTATCTTTAACAATAACTGGCAGGCCATGAAGTGGCCCTCGGTATTTTCCCGCGAGTATTTCGGCATCAAGCTTTTTAGCGTCTTGTAAAGCGTTGGGATTGAGCGTGATCACGGCATTGAGCATAGGGCCACTGTCGTCAAGTTGTGAAATCCTTTTTAAATAAAACTCAGTGAGTTGCGTTGCTGATAAAGTTCGATTTTGTATTTTGGTTTGTGCTTCGAGCGTGGTAAGGTCCGCAAGCGATTGACTATGAGCCGGCAACGCAAGCGCGAGACAAGTGGTTAAAGCGAGTAGGGACTTTTTCATGACGTATTTTACCAATCCGCAGTAGTATTTTTGTTATTTGTTTGTCCTTTATTTAGTCACGAGCCCTGTAAAAGGTCAAGCGAGTAGCTTGAACAAAGCATGATTTAGGCGTCTTTAAAACTTGTATTTTTGCTGCTCGCCACACACACTTAACTTCACGAGATAACAAAAAATATAACCATGATAAAAGCACCAATAGATATAGACGTAGATATTCCGTGGCTTGACCAAAAGCTATTTTCATTAGGTAAATTTTCATTAGAGGTGGGAGAGGCACTCTCATTTATCGCGGTGATCGTTGCAACTTTGGTGATCTCCAAGACCCTGCGGCTAGCATTTAATCGTCTTGCTTCAAGACAAGGGGTGATCCAGCATACCTCAGCCTATGTGATAGGCAGGATCATTCACTACATCGTATTATTTATTGGTCTTATTATTGCGCTGACGGCGTTAGGAATAGAGATCACTG
This sequence comes from Pseudoalteromonas sp. JC28, assembly GCF_013319255.1. Classification (NCBI taxonomy): domain Bacteria; kingdom Pseudomonadati; phylum Pseudomonadota; class Gammaproteobacteria; order Alteromonadales; family Pseudoalteromonadaceae; genus Pseudoalteromonas; species Pseudoalteromonas sp. JC28. The sequence goes on from NZ_QOKX01000005.1 coordinate 297,377, forward strand.
AATTAGCGCTTGTTGCCAGTGCGCTCGGCGTTGGGATTGGCTTAGGCCTACAAGGTCTGGTGAATAACTTTGTCTCTGGTCTAGTGTTACTGCTAGAGAAAACCGTCAAAGTTGGGGACTTTGTTGAGCTGACCAACGGGGTGGTTGGGGAAGTGATAGCCATTCACATGCGCTCAACTTGGATCCGCACAAATGACAACGTCGACCTGCTTATTCCTAACTCGGAAATGGTGTCAAATACAATTACCAATTGGACAATGTCGGACAAATATCGTCGTTTCCGTATTCCTTTTTCGGTGGCCTACGGCAGCGATAAAGAGAAGGTGAAGCGTGCCGCATTGGAAGCGGCCAAAAATGTCCAATATACCTTGAATACGCCGGGGCGAGAAGCAACGGTATGGATGACAGGGTTTGGTGATAGTAGCTTGAATTTCACGCTAGGAGTTTGGGTGCAACCTGAGCAGGTAAAGCGGCCAACGGCGCTGGTTTCTGATTACCTCTGGGCTATCGATGATGCCTTTCGCAAATATCAAATCGAGATCCCGTTTCCACAGCGCGATCTTCATTTACGCAGTGGCTTTTCTATGGAAAAGCCTGATGAAAACTGAGTGTAGAATAACGGCTAGGGTGCTAGCCGTTCGTGAGTTTACTCACTGAATGATTTTAACCACTCGTTGCGGGAATGGAATTTCGATTTCCGCATTTTTAATCGCGGCAAACACCGCTTTATTCACTTCTAATTTAGTTTCGATAAGTGAAGTCGTAGGCACCCAGTAGCGGTAACTCAATATCACTGCACTGTCGGCAAATTCCTCAATCCCCACCTGCGGCTTAGGGTCTTGACTGACCTTAGCATTATCAGCGAGTACTTGATTGATAAGCGTTAATGCACTTTGATAATCAGCATCATAAGCTATTCCTATTTCACCTTTAACCAGAGAGTTTGCAAATGAGTTATGGAGAATTTCTCCCACCACATGTTTATTCGGGATAGTGATCTCTACTTTGTCTTCGTTGATGAGCGTGGTATGTCCAAGCTCAATCATTTTAACTTGGCCGTTAACCCCTTTGATGCTGATGGTATCGCCAATCACAAATGGGCGGGTAGCAATGATGGCAAGCCCTGCGCCATAGTTTGCCAGCATACCTTGCAGCGCAAGACCAGCACCTAGGGACGCGGCACCGATGGCGGCAACAAACGGTGTGATACTTATGCCAACCTTGCCAAGAGAAATAATCACAAACATGGCAATGATAAGCACTTTGATCACATTGCCAATAAAGTTGGTTAAAGCAGGATCGATATTGTGTTTTAGCATCAAGTTTTCAGTCGCTTTAGACAGCTTTCTTGATAACCACAAACCGAGAAGGAAGATGAATATCGCAGCGAGCAATTGGAAACTGTAAGTCACCAGATACTCTCGAATAATGTTGTAATAGTGTTCTATTTGCTCGATTTCTTGATTGATCACAGTCGTATCCCGAGTTATTAAATTAGAGTAGCCAACCAATGATAAAACAAAGGCACCCAAAGTGCAGTTATCATGGCGGTAATTGTCATCGCCGCTGAAGCAAAAGCGCCAGCCATGGGGTGATGCTCTATCGCTGCGGCTGTGCCTATCGCATGGCAAGCAACACCAAGCGCAGTGCCTTTCGCTTGCATATGGTCAACTTTACACCAGTGCAAGATATGTAGTCCAAACACGCCACCAAATACACCAATTAGTATCACCATAATCGCTGCAATAGCGGGGATCCCTCCGAGATAATCACTAATGAGTAAGGTGATTGGTGTTGTAACCGACAGGGCCGCCATTGAAGCTGAGAGCTGCGGATCGGCTGCAAAAAACTGGCAGATAAGAAAAGCGCTTAACGTAGACAGTGAAACACCCAACCAACTGGTTAAGCACAATGCAAAAAATACCGGTTTAATTTGGTGAAATTGTTTATACAAAGGGTAAGCGAGTGCAACGACAGCTGGCTCTAACAAGTAATGAATTGGTAGCGTTGCTTGTTGATATACCTTGTAGTCGAATTTCGTGAACAGTAGAAATGCCGAAATGGCCAAAATGCAGATCAGCACAGGGTTCAATATCGGTAAGGAGATGCGCTGATATAGTTTGCGAGCACTAAAAAATAATAGCACAGTGAGCGCTGACGCCATAATCATATTAATCACGAAACTTGATGCTCTTAACGATAGGGCTTAACAATACAAGACTTATTGTTGGTACACCAACTAGCAATAACAGTAGCATAAGCCATTGGGATTGAAACAAACTGAGATGCTCTACCAAGCCCACTCCCGCTGGAATAAAAAACAGCGCCATGTATTTTAAGATGGGCTCTGCTGCGGGGGCTAACCATTCTACTTTAATGATTTTTGTGGCAAGGAGTATGACAAGAAACACCATGCCAAGTAGGGCGGCTGGGATCTGTAAAGCACTAAGCTGAATTATCCACTTAGCGCTGAAGAGGCACGCTAAAATGATGGCAAAGCCTAGTGCAAATTGTAATATCAACTTCGCTCTGTGTACCATTAAATGTAAATCCTTAGCGCTGTAATGGCTCTAGTATGTATGATGGCTCATTGTACGCTTTCGTATTGCGATGACCATTATACTTTGGGCAAACAGGCATTCAATCTAGCCTCACCACTTCATGCGAGGCAAAAATGGCTTTTTATTATCATCTGCTACAGAGGCATTCTTCATTGCAATTTTGGTATTTTTAGCGGCGAGCAATTTAATTTGTGACCACGTTTCTAACCACAATAGTTTACGTGCGGGCTGGTTGTAGGCTCGATTATACACTTTCTTAATTGCTGCAATGGCATCTGGCGAGCGTGCGGTAAATTGAGAGAGTAACTCTGAGAGTCTAGCGTCAACATCATCACAGATCTCGGTAATGAGACCGTCCTTTAGTGCTTGCTGGGCGTCTATTCGCTGTGCATGGACTGTCATTAGCAATGCCTTATCCTTGTTCATTGTGGCAGGCAAAAGTAAGCTGCCGCCCATGTCAGGGCAAAGTCCCCATTTGGCTTCCATAATGGCAAACTGCGCACTGCTGTCGGCTAAACGAATATCTGCACCTAATGCAATATGACAGCCTCCGCCTAAACAATTGCCTGTGATCTTGGCGATGACAGGAACAGGCAAAGTTTGCCAGCCGAGTACGACTCTTTGTACTAAGTTAGCATTGCCAGGTAACCACTTTTTAAGTAGCTTGATGATCCCAGAAGGTTTATTCAGCACGCTTTTTACATCTAGGCCAGCACAAAAATGTGCGCCTTCACCTTGGAGAACGACAGCCCTAATTGATTTGCTTTTTCTAATTTTCTTTATTGCATTATCTAAACCAACAAACATTTCAACAGACAGCGCGTTTTGTTTTTCTGGTCGAGATAAGGTCACAAATGCGATGTTGTTCGCTTCGGAAAATAAAATCATGATGAGATGCTCCCTGCGGGTTTTGTGCGATAGTTTTAGAGTAATAACTCAAAAGCGACGTAACATTCAACTTTTACCGATAATTTGTTCGTCATTTAGCGTTATTTTCTGTTTGATTATCGCGACTATGTATTTATGTTTTACCTCATTTTGCTATCATTGCGCCAACTTTAAAACAACAGGCTAGCGTCCATGACAGCGAGACTTTGTAGCATCGAAGAAGCCACTCACCAAGCATATGATATCTTCCTTGAGTTGGCCCCGGATAATCTTGAAGAACACGATATTAATATGTTCAACGAACATCGTGAAGAGCGTGGCTTCATTGAAGAAAGTGAGCCGGACGAGAGTTGGTCGAGCATCACTGCGTATGAACAAGAAGCAGAACCAGAGCATTTCGTACAGGTTTTGGTTGGTATCGAGTTTGATGACTCGGATCAGGTGTACGCAAAAATCTTGATTAGCAGAGATTTAGATGCACCGTTTTGTCATATCATATGGAAGCAATAACCGGAAAGTAGTTGCCAGTGCCGTTTTTTAGAACTTTCGCCTTATTTGCAATTGGCTTGGTTTCGCTACCAAGCTTAGCTACGGATCCATTCGAAGATTTTCACGAATATGGCAAAATGCCCGATGACGAAATTCATCAAAAACACAAGGGCGAAATGCTGTACGGCGACGTTGAATTTGGCTTTATCGTTAACAAAGGTAATACGCAAAACACGTCATTTAAGTTTAAAAGTAACCTTTACCAAGATTTCCCCAAGTGGCGTAATCAATTTAAATTTAATGGCCTTTATCGCCGCGAGCAAAATACAGAAACAGACGTCGAAGATGTCTCAGCGTCGCGCTATTTTGGCTCTGCGCAAGGTAACTACAAGCTAGGAGACGATAACGCTTCGTTCTTTATGTACGGTGATTATGAGCGTGACAGGTTTAACGGCAAGGAATATACCACGACATTTGCGCTCGGTTATGGCAATCGTGTGTACGAGGGACGAAAGAATACTGTAGATATCGACGTTGGTCCCGGTATGTCCATTTCTCGTGTGGATAACGAAATCGAACTTGAACCGGAAGAAGATAGAACCGAGCAAGGCCAGCTTTTGCGTATGGCATTGCAGTGGGAAAGAAACGTTTCAAAGCGTACCCGCTTTAATCAAGACGTCAGTTTTGAGCAATCGCTGTCAGGTTTAAACTCCCGATTGTTTGCTGAGTCTGCGCTAGTCACACAAGTGATTGGCGGGATTGCGCTGAAGTTTGCGTTTATTTACCGTTATAATTCGCAGCCAGAAAATGAAAAAGAAAAGGTAGACACCGAACTTGGTGCTACATTAGTTTACAGCTTTGATTAAGAAGACTATCGATGTATAAAAATACACAGTTTGCATGGGTTATATGGCTGTTTCTAGCCTTTATCGCCAGTTTTACCATATTGGCAATTTTCCTAGCTGGTAGCAATCTCGCCTTTGTTGGCTTTTTGGTGATCCTCGCGCTTGTTGCGTTTATTTTTTACGGCTTAACCATTCAAGTGAACCAAGAGCAACAAACGTTAAGCTGGTGGTTTGGACCGTCGGTCGCCAAAATGACCTTAAAGTTTGACGATATCGATTATGTTCAGCCTGTGACTAATTCTCTACGTCATGGCATTGGCATGCGGATCAGTACAGACGGTTGGGTATACACAGTTGCTGGATTCAAGGCACTCGAAGTGGTGATGAAGGACGGCACTAAATATCGCTTAGGAACTAATGACCAAGCTAACTTGGTTACGGCAATGGAAAGTAAACTTAAACAAGAAAAAAGCGCTGAATGATCAGCGCTTTCTATTAGTAACTCGACTAATCTTAGTGGTCGTGACCACAACCGCCTTCGCCATGAACGTGGCCGTGGGCAACTTCTTCTGCTGTTGCTTCACGTACTTCAAGCACTTCAACGTCAAAATTCAGTGTGATCCCAGAAAGTGGGTGGTTCGCGTCAACAATGACTTCTTCGTCTTCGATACCAATGATCACAACGATTTGGTCGCCTTCGTCGGTGGTAGCTCTAAATTGCATACCCACTTCGATTTCCATGCCTTCAAACATTGACTTAGGAACAGCTTGAGTCAATTCGTCAAAGCGCTCACCATAACCTTCTTGTGGCTCTATGGTCACACTGAAAGTGTCACCAGCTTGTTTGCCTTGTAGGGCATCATCAAGACCTGGGATCAGATAACCTGAGCCAAGCATCGCTATCACAGGCTCATCATCAAATGTGCTATCAATCGTGTTGTTGTCTTTGTCTTGAACTGAGTAGTGGATTGTCACTACCGAGTTAGGGCCAATAATCATATAAGATCCCGTTAGTTGTCTTCTAAAGAATAAGGTAGAGGTTGAATAGTAAGACTCACCTCTGGTGAATTTTTTGCTCTTAGCACCGCGTCTTGTGGTGTGTCATTTGGCATCACAGCCAGCGCATAATAACGGCCGCTGCTTGCATCGAAGGTTTGTTGAATAACCTTGCCACCACGACGCCAGTTGTCTTCAATCTGCAGTTCAATGTCTGCCTCTTCGATGCGCTCTGCCGCATTACCTGTCACTATGTACATGGCACGTTTGTTTTTACCAAGATAGCGCATCCGAGCTACGGTTTCTTGACCAGTATAGCAACCTTTCTTAAAGCTGATCCCGTTAAGGGCCTGAAGGTTAACCATTTGTGGTACAAATTCGTCCACGTGATCTGCATCAAGGCTTGGCTCACCTGCTAAAATGCTGGCCGCAATAAACGGTGCTGGACTGCTTTGTTGTTCCACGTCCGCGGGTAAACTTGCGCCTTCGAACGCGATGAAAACAAAGCGCTCGTCTGCGAGTTTTAGCAGCTTGCCGTTGGCAACATCCACAGCGCTTGCGTCAGACGAAAGCTCAACGCCAAAGGCAGTAGCAAGCGCTTTACTGTCCTGAGTCATTAAGCCAAAGACTTCGCAGTCAGCAAAATCAATGTCAACTTTGGCAAAGACTGCGTATTTTTTTAGCTCACGAAGTGATGCTTCAGCTTCGGCCACACCTGCAAGCATTAAGTAGTCGTCTTGATAGCGAGTTAAGCGCGCCACAGACCAAAGTTTGCCTTTAGGGCTACAATGCCCAGACCACATAAAATTATCTTCTTTGATAAGGTTAATGTCTTGAGTAACCTGACCGTGCAAATAGCTAAGTTTATCTTGTCCTGAAATGCGAATAACCTTGAACGGAAGCGCATAAGCACGAGCAATTGACATAATGTTGATCCCTATTAAAGTGTTTTCGTAATGTTACCGTAAAATCATAAGTGGAGATAGGGATGGACGATTTCAATGTGCCATTTCTATAAGTTTTATGGCATATGTCCTGCACAGTGGGTATAATTTTCTCAATAGTTTATGAGGGGTTAATCAGTTTATGGTTGAGTTACTGCCTAAAGCTCGAGTTAAATGGGCTTGCCGCCGTGGCATGTTAGAGCTGGACGTTATTTTAGAGTCGTTTGTTGAGCAGGCTTATGACGCGCTATCCGACGAAGGTAAGTACGTGTTTCAGCGTCTAGTTACCTGTGAGGATCCAGATTTATTTGCTTGGTTTATGGGTCATGAAGAATGTCCAGATCCAGAGCTAAAACGCATGGTTAAGTTAATCCTTGATCGGATCCGCGTATAGAATCGACTTTCAACACAATCTTCAGAACCACACCTTCTTTGTGGTTCTTTTTTCTTGCCTCGCTTTTATCCTTTTTCTGCTGTTTCCAGCGCTGTGGTGGTTAGTCGCAATCGTGTTTGCTGTTACGGGTTATTGCAGTTGGCAAACTGTTCTATCTCGTACACCAAAGACGGGTACTGTACTCATGCTCCAGAAGGAAAACTTTGTTGAAATACAGTCGCAAACGATAAATTTCAAAGGACAGCTTATTGGTGCGACCATATGGTTTGATAGTCAAATAGCGCTAACAATCATGGATGCGAACCAAGCTAAGCAGCAGATATTTTTGACTCGACGGGCAATACCAGAAGCGGACTGGCGTTTACTTTGTCGCACCGTACTGCAAGCCAATTAGAAAAAGCAACGAGAGCATGGCGATAAAAATCAGCACATACTCTACATGCAAATATTATTATTTTGTCGGTGACAAAACGGTCGGTGTGGAGTTTTCAGCCATGTCAGGGAAGTCAATGGTGTAGTGCAGTCCGCGACTTTCTTTACGTTCTAACGCGCTGCGAATAATAAGTTCAGCTACTTGTACTAAGTTACGTAATTCGAGCAGGTTGTTACTCACTCTAAAGTTGGCGTAATAATCGTGGATCTCTTGCTGCAATAACTCAACGCGGCGTAGCGCACGTTCTAACCGTTTAGTTGAGCGAACAATGCCAACATAATCCCACATAAACAATCTAAGTTCATGCCAGTTGTGGGTGATAACTACTTCTTCATCCGAGTCGCTGACACGGCTTTCGTCCCAATCTGGTAACTTAGATGGCTCAGGACGATTATCGATTTTAGCTAAAATATCTTTTGCGGCTGCGTGGGCAAACACAATGCATTCTAACAATGAGTTACTCGCCATGCGGTTTGCGCCGTGTAGACCTGTGTAAGCCACTTCGCCGATTGCATATAAATTGTTGATGTCAGTACGACCATTAAAGTCAGTCATAACACCACCGCAGGTATAATGCGCCGCTGGCACGACGGGGATTGGCTCTTTGGTGATATCTAAACCAACACTTAAGCACTTAGCATAAATCGTAGGGAAGTGCTCTATGATGAACTCTTTGTCTTTATGTGAGATATCCAGATAGACGCAATTTGCGCCCAATCGTTTCATCTCATAGTCAATGGCACGGGCGACTACATCGCGAGGGGCAAGTTCTTCGCGCTCATCGAAGTCAGGCATAAAGCGTGTGCCGTCAGGACGTTTAAGCAGCGCGCCTTCACCACGCATGGCTTCGGTTATTAAAAAGTTTTGTAGCTCAGGGTGGTATAAGCTGGTTGGATGAAATTGGTTAAACTCCATGTTGGCCACACGACAACCCGCACGCCACGCCATTGCGATGCCGTCACCCGAAGAAACATCTGGATTTGAGGTATACAAGTAGACTTTACTTGCGCCACCCGTTGCTAAAGCGACAAACTTAGCCGAGATGCTCTCAACTCTATCCGCTTTGCGATTATAGACGTAAACGCCTTTGATATCGCTTGAGTCGCCATGTTTATCTTTGATGAGATCGATGGCGTTGTATTGCTCAAGTATATTAATTTTTGGGTGTAACTGCACTTGGCTAATTAATGTGGTTTGAACGGCTTTACCCGTTGCATCAGCTGCGTGCAATATACGACGATGTGAATGTCCACCTTCGCGGGTTAAATGAAAGCGCTCTTTCCCTTTGCTATCCACTTCCATATCAAATGGCACGCCTTGTTCAATCAGCCACTTCAAGCAATTCTTTGCATTTGAGGCGGTGTAGTGGACCGCATCGCGGTCACATAAACCAGCGCCTGCCGCAAGTGTGTCTTCGACATGTGATTCAATACTGTCATTTTTCTTATCGAATACTGCGGCAATGCCACCTTGAGCATAAAGCGTGGAGCCTTCTTTTAACGCCCCTTTGCTTATCACGGTAACTTTACAGTGGTTTGCCAAAGAGAGCGCAAGAGAGAGTCCAGCTGCGCCACTACCAATAATGACTACATCAGTATTGTGGTGAGTCGTATTTTTCATATTCGAAGATCTTTACTGTTTTTGCGTTTAATTCTGCTATTTATACCACATCTGCTATCATAGAAGGCAGAGAGTTTGTTCCGTTTAATGAGAATCATTTAGAACATTTTGTGTGACTGCTAATGGAATAATGCTAAAAAGCAGCCAAGAACTAGTACGCAAAGATGGATGAATTCGTTTATTTTAAAAAAAAATACAAAAAAACAGAACTTTTTATTCAGTACTAAGTCAGAGTAGCTGTGAATGATGGCAACTAGATACGATTTAGAAAAGCAAAAAGAGGAGTACCGGCTCGAATGAGCGAGCAGGATTTAGATCTAGATATAGTTAAACGCGTTCAACAGGGAGATAAAAACGCATTCAACCTGTTAGTTGCCAAGTATCAAAATAAAGTCGCAGCGCTGATTTCTCGTTATGTAGCGAATCAAGGCGATGTGGCAGATGTGGCACAGGAAACGTTCATTAAAGCTTATCGAGCGTTGCCTAACTTTAGGGGCGAGAGCGCATTTTATACTTGGTTGTATAGAATCGCGGTTAACTGTTCAAAAAATTATTTGGTGGCGCTTGGTCGAAAGCCGCCAGCAAACGACGTAGATGCGGAAGAAGCTGAGTTTTATGATGGTGCAGACCAATTAAGATCGAACGCTTCACCGGAAAATCTATTGTTAAGCGACGAAGTGAAAGCAGTGATTTTCAAAACTATCGAGCGCTTGCCTGACGATTTAAAAACCGCAATTACTTTGCGTGAAATCGAAGGTATGAGCTACGAGGAAATAGCTGTCATTATGGATTGTCCGGTAGGTACAGTTCGTTCGAGAATTTTTCGCGCAAGGGAAGCGATAGATAACAATTTGAACCCATTAATAGGTGAGTCTTAATATGGCACAAGCTGAAAAACAAGTGACAGAAGATTTAACGACATCGCAAATTTTTGACGGTGATCTGTCACTCAACGCTGAAACTGATGTTCGTTTAGACGAACAAAAGTTTGCTCGGTATGCCTTGATTGGTGATGTAATGCGTAGTCAAAAGCAAGACACACTTTGCATTGATATCACCAGCAGCTTTGCAGCGGCACTTGAGCAAGAGCAAACGTATAGTGAGCCGGCCCTTGAGCAAGTGAAAGAAACGACGCCGAAGAGCAATGTGATTGAGCTAAGTACATGGCGTAAGCCGTTTGCACAAGTGGCTATCGCGGCAAGTGTGTCATTGTTTGCTGTGCTTGGGGTCAATACGCTAAGCACAGATGCGACTTTACCTGCGGGCGATACGTTACAGTTGCAATCTACTCCTTTTGCTGGAGGCGTTTCTCCTGTGAGCTTATCAACTGAGCCTGCGCTTGAATCAGCGGCTAAAGGCATTAGAGAGTTACAGCAGCAACGTATTGGTGCATTGGTGTTAGAGCACCAAAGACAGTCACGCATGGCGTATGCGCTGCAGCAATCTGGTGAAAACAGCACCGCTGAAAAGCAAGAGGAAAAAGAGCAATAAATGAGAGCACTGTTAGTTGTAGTAAGTGTATTTTTCTCTAGTTGGCTGTGGGCAAATGAAAGCGTATCAGCCAAACAACTGCTAAAAGACATGGCCGAAGCGGTGCATCATAGAAACTTTGATGCATCGTTTGTCGTGGTGAAAGGAAAATCTATGGAGCCTTACCGTTGGCTTCATGGTAACCAAGATGGGACTGAATTTGAGCTTTTAAGTTTGCTCAATGGTGCTGGACTTGAAATGATCCGCATTGGTGACAAAGTGACTTATTTTGAACCAAAGTCTGAGCCTTACACCATCCAAACAGATTCGATAGCAGGTCCTATTCCCGAAGTTTTATTCAAAAATATCGACAGCCTCAAAGAAAGCTATGATTTTGTCTTAGGTGGTAAAGGTCGGATTGTTGACAGACCTGCTCAGCTTGTCAGGTTAGAAGCAAAGGACGACGCTAAATACAACTATTGGTTGTGGATCGATACCGAGTCATCTCTGTTGCTAAAATCCGCTTACGTAAACCAACAAGGCGAATTGTTAGAACAGCTTCAGCTTACCCATATCAGCGTGACTGAAACTCCGGCCGAGCAATTGTTAGAACTTTCACAAAAACAGTTTCCTGAAGCCGTATCTGGGTTGTTGAAGACACTTGAGAATGGCACAAAAAACAATTGGCAAATTGGTTGGTTACCTCAGGGCTTTGAGCTGCTAAAATCTGACAGACATAAGTTAGATTTAAACAATGAGCTGGCAGACTACTACTTGTTTTCCGATGGCCTTGTTGATATTTCGGTATTTGTACAACGTCCTTTACCGGGCCAGCGCCCAAGTGGAGCGCTCTCGTCAGGTGCAACAACGGTGTACGTACACAACACAGGTGCGTTTGACGTATCCGTAGTTGGAAATATTCCAGCAATGACCGCAAAAGCAATCGCTGAGTCTGTGAAAAGACCTTTATGATAGAACAAACTCTGACAGTTACCGCCATAAAAGGCGCAACTGTCTACTTAGAAGCGCAGCCAAAACCCGCTTGTGAAGGCTGTAACGGCAAATGCGGCTCCCAAGTATTTGCCAAACTCTTTGGCACCCACAAAAAACAATTCCCTGTAGATTTGACGGAATCTGTCGAAATTGGCCAAAAAATTAAGTTGGCATTAGACGACTCTAATGTGGTGAAACATGCGTTTTATGTTTACATGATGCCATTGCTTTTTGCTTTTGCTGGCATGTTTATCGCAGCCCTCTTACTTGGTCTCAATGAACCTTTGCAGATACTTATTGCATTTACGAGTGCTGCACTCGGTTTATTTTTCGCCAGAGTCCAAGGGGATAAACTCAAACATCAGGTAAAAGTGATAAAAATTTACCCAATTAGCCTACCAATAACGCAAATAGATGGTGATTGTACTAAATAAAATGTAAAATCGAGGCCTTAATCTCTATTTGTGACTAACAGAAGTATTGAATCCAGTATATGAAGCATATCCGTAACTTTTCTATTATTGCCCACATTGACCATGGAAAATCGACGCTATCAGACCGCTTAATCCAAGTTTGTGGAGGTTTAACAGACCGCGAAATGCAGCAGCAGGTACTGGATTCGATGGATATCGAACGTGAGCGCGGCATTACCATCAAAGCACAGAGTGTAACGCTTAACTATCAAGCAAAAGATGGTGAAACCTACCAGCTAAACTTTATCGATACACCGGGACACGTTGACTTCACTTATGAAGTGTCGCGCTCTCTTGCCGCTTGTGAAGGTGCGTTATTGGTTGTTGACGCGGGTCAAGGTGTAGAAGCACAAACACTAGCGAACTGTTACACCGCGCTTGAGATGGACTTGGAAGTTATTCCGGTACTAAACAAAATTGATTTACCACAGGCTGATCCACTTCGCGTTGCCGAAGAAATTGAAGATATCGTTGGTATTGAAGCATTAGAAGCGGTGCGTTGTAGTGCGAAAACGGGGATCGGCATTGATGAAGTGCTCGAAGTGATCGTACGTGATATTCCGCCGCCAGAAGGTGAGCCAAATGCGCCACTACAGGCACTGATTATCGATTCATGGTTTGACCCGTACCAAGGCGTAGTGTCATTGGTACGTATTAAAAACGGTGAATTAAGAGCGGGCGAGAAGATCAAGATCATGTCTACAGAGCAAGCTCACCAAGTAGATAAGGTTGGTATCTTTACACCGAAGCAGACCAATACTGGGGTGTTGAAAACGGGTGAAGTAGGCTTTGTTATCGCAGGTATCAAAGACATCCATGGTGCACCAGTTGGTGATACCATTACCATGGCTCGTGATTCTGCAACAGACCGTTTGCCTGGTTTCCAAAAGGTGAAGCCTCAGGTATACGCGGGAATGTTCCCAATTTCATCTGATGACTATGAAAACTTCCGCGATGCGCTTAATAAATTGAGCCTCAACGATGCATCACTATTCTTCGAGCCTGAAAACTCAACAGCACTAGGCTTTGGTTTCCGTTGTGGTTTCTTAGGTATGCTGCATATGGAGATTATTCAAGAGCGCCTTGAACGTGAATATGACATGGATCTTATTACCACAGCTCCAACGGTAATCTATGAAGTAGAAACTAAGCACGGTGTGGTGAAAATCGATAATCCATCGGATTTACCGCCAGTAAACGACATTATTGAAATTCGTGAACCAATTGTTGAAGCAAATATTCTCGTTCCGCAAGAGTATTTAGGAAATGTGATCACGCTATGTGTTGAAAAGCGTGGTATGCAGACCAAGATGACCTATCACGGTAAGCAAGTTGCGTTAACCTATGAATTGCCGATGTCAGAAGTGGTAATGGACTTCTTTGATAAGTTGAAGTCTACCAGCCGTGGTTTTGCATCACTAGATTACAACTTCAAGCGTTTTGAAGCATCAGACATGGTGCGTGTGGATATTCTGATCAATGGTGACCGCGTTGATGCACTTGCAATAATTGTTCACCGCGACGGTTCACAAACGCGTGGCCGTCAGTTAGCTGAAGCGCTGAGAGAATTGATCCCTCGCCAAATGTTTGATATTGCTATTCAAGCTGCAATTGGTAATCACGTCATTGCGCGTAGTACAGTTAAGCAGTTACGTAAAAACGTAATCGCAAAATGTTATGGTGGTGACGTGAGCCGTAAGAAAAAGCTACTGCAAAAGCAAAAAGAAGGTAAGAAGCGTATGAAGCAACTTGGTAACGTTGAAGTGCCACAAGACGCATTCTTAGCAATATTGAAAGTAGGTAAGTAACAGGAAATACAAATGGCAGGTTATTTTTCAATTTTATTGGTGCTACTCACGGTCGGTTCAGGCCTTATTTGGTTGATCGATCATTTGGTGTATGCACCAAAAAGACAAGCTAGGCTTGCTATTGCGCAAGGTGCGTCTGACACTCAGTTAGATGCCGACATCATTGCGGAAATCGCACCTGAACCTGCCATTGTTGAAAACGCGAAATCAATTTTTCCTATGATTGCCGCAATCACGATTTTCCGTTCGTTTATTTTTGAACCGTTTCAAATTCCATCCGGCTCAATGATGCCAACCTTATTGGATGGCGATTTTATTCTCGTGGAAAAATATGCTTACGGGATTAAAGACCCAGTGTGGCGTAGCAAAATCGTTGAAACGGGTACCCCTGAGCGCGGTGATATTGCGGTGTTCAAGTTTCCGCTAGACGAGAGAATTGACTTCATCAAACGTATTGTTGGTTTACCGGGCGACCACATTGTTTATCGCAATCGTCAGCTTTACATTAAACCTAAGTGTGAAGACGGGCAGAGCGAAGCAAACGGGTTGACGTGTGGCGAATATAACAAGATTGATGTAGACATTGTAAATCGTGACGAGTTTACGCAAGGTCCAATGCAGTTAGTGCGTCTAACCGAGCATTTGCCAAACGTAGAACATGATATTTTAATTAATCCTGAAGTGTTAGAGTTAACAGATCGCTACTATCAACAACCAGGTACTCGCCGCGATGAGTGGGTAGTACCAGAGGGAAGTTATTTTGCGATGGGTGATAACCGTAATAACAGCCAAGATAGTCGTATGTGGGGTTTTGTACCTGATGAAAACTTGGTTGGAAGAGCGGTATTTATTTGGTTAAGTTTTGATTTTGATAATGGCCCAGACAGCATTTTGCCAGGGTGGGTTCCAACTGGTGTTCGTTTTGAACGCCTAGGTAGTATTCAGTAAAAATGAAAAGAAACGTAGAAGAACTTTATAATAAAATAGGGTACAACTTCTCTGATAAGGCGCTGCTTGAGCAGGCTTTGACGCATCGCAGTCACAAAGGCCAGCACAACGAGCGTCTCGAATTTTTGGGCGACTCTATTTTAAGCTTTGTGATTGCAAATGCTTTGTATCACAAGTTTCCAAAAGCGCGTGAAGGTGATTTAAGCCGCATGCGTTCAACGTTAGTGCGTGGTCAAACTCTGGCGGAATTCGGTGTGGAATTCGCGCTGGGTGATTATCTGCGCCTAGGTCCAGGTGAGCTGAAGAGCGGCGGTTTTCGCCGTGAGTCGACGCTCGCAGATGCAGTAGAAGCCATAATTGGTGCCGTTTTCTTAGACTCTGACATCGACGTGTGTAGAGATTTGGTACTAAGTTGGTACGAATCACGCTTAACAGCGATTTCACCTGGTCATAATCAAAAAGACCCGAAGACGCTGCTGCAGGAGTATCTACAAGCTCGAAAATTACCTTTGCCGGGCTACACTGTAATAGATACCAAAGGGCAAGCTCACAACCAAACATTCACGGTCGAATGTATAGTGGAAGGGATGGAAAGTATAATTTCAGTAGGCAGCTCGCGACGTAAAGCTGAGCAAAAAGCTGCCGAAAAAGCGCTTAAGATATTAAAGAATGACGCTTGATACACATTGCGGCATGATTGCCATTGTCGGTAGACCTAATGTAGGTAAATCGACACTATTAAATAAATTGGTTGAGCAAAAGGTAAGTATTACCTCGCGTAAACCACAAACCACTCGTCACCGCATCATGGGGATCCATACAGAGGGTAACTATCAAGCGGTGTACGTTGATACACCAGGACTTCATATTGAAGAAAAGCGTGCAATTAACCGCTTAATGAACCGAGCAGCATCAAGCTCAATCGGCGATGTTGAACTGGTTATTTTTGTCGTAGAAGGGACGCATTGGACGCCTGATGACGAAATGGTACTGGCTAAAGTTAAAGACAGCGGTCGTCCTATCTTGGTGGTGATGAATAAAACCGATCAGGTAAAAGATAAAGACTTGTTGATGCCACATATTCAGTGGTTGAGTGAACAGGGGGATTTTATCGGGATCGTACCTATCTCTGCGAAGCAAGGTAAAAACGTTGATATGATCAGAGAAGAAGTGCACAAGCGTTTACCTGCGTGTGAATTCTATTTCCCTGAAGATTATGTTACCGATCGCTCGATGCGTTTTATGGCGGCAGAGATCGTGCGTGAAAAGTTGATGCGCTTTATGGGCGATGAGTTACCGTACTCGGTGACGGTAGAGATCGAACAGTTTAAGTGGCAAGACAACGGCGTTTGGCAGATAAACGCGTTGATCCTTGTTGAGCGCGAATCGCAAAAACGCATGGTGATCGGCAACAAAGGCGAAAAGCTCAAAGTTATCGGTCGCGAAGCGCGTAAAGATCTTGAGAACATGCTAGACAACAAGGTCTATCTCGAATGCTGGGTTAAAGTGAAATCTGGCTGGGCAGACGACGAACGTGCTCTTCGTAGCTTAGGGTACGGAGAAGACTGATTGGATAGCGACTTTCGACAGGCCTATCTGTTACATCGCAGACCTTACAGCGATTCTCAGGTACTGCTTGACGTGCTGGTCGAAGGCGTTGGACAACTTAAAATGCTTGCCCGAGTCAAGGGCAAGCAATCCCTCAAACATAATGCCCAGCTGCGGCCATTTTCATTACTTTTACTGCAATATGCAGGCAGATACGATTTTAAATACCTAAACCGTTTTGAACCCACAGACAACCAAATCCAACTCGTTGGGCGGCAGCTATATTGTGGTTTGTATCTCAATGAATTAACGCAACGAGTGGTACCAACCAACGAACCGCTAGAGCAGATCTTTGCGCTCTATCAGCTACATTTAATGCGTTTGGCCCAAGATGAAGATGTGGAACCTATCTTACGTAGCTTTGAGTTGCAATTGTTAGGTGAGCTGGGTTTCGGGGTGGAACTGGAATTTGACGCTGAAGGTAATCCAGTGCGGCCAAAAGCCGCGTATAAGTACGTATCTGAGTACGGTTTTATTGCAGTCGGTCGTGAACCTGATACGATACCGGGCAGTATGTTATTGGCCATTGCCAATCAAGATTTCCAAGACCTTGCCGTGAGAAGAGCGGCTAAGCTATTAACACGAAAATTAATGGCGCCGCTGGTTGGTAAGCAAGGGCTGAAAAGTAGAGAACTATTTATTTCAAAGAAATAATACCAATTTAATCAAAAGTATAAATCGGTAAATTGGTATCGCAGTAATAGGTGGGTGATCCACTTGCTACGTCATATTATCAAGGGATAAACGATGAAAGATATTTTACTCGGCGTCAACGTAGACCATATTGCAACGCTTCGTCAGGCGCGAGGCACTAGCTATCCTGATCCTGCACATGCAGCTGCAGTAGCTGAGCACGCAGGTGCCGACGGCGTTACTATTCACTTACGTGAAGACCGTCGCCACATTCAAGATCGCGATGTTTACGTGATGGCAAAAACCATCCAAACACGTATGAATCTAGAAATCGCAGTAACTGACGAAATGCTCGACATCGCTTGCGAAGTAAAACCTGAATATGTTTGCCTAGTGCCAGAAAAGCGCGAAGAGTTAACCACGGAAGGTGGCTTAGACGTTGCGGGTAATCTTGATAGGATCACAGCGGCAACTCAGCGTCTAGCTGATGCAGGTATTAAAGTAAGCTTGTTCATTGACGCGGACAAAAAGCAGCTAGATGCTGCAAAGCAAACCGGTGCTCCTTACATTGAGATCCACACTGGTGCTTATGCGGATGCTGAGAGCGACACCGAAATGAGCGCTGAGCTTGAACGCATTCGTGAAGGCGTTCAGTATGCTCATGGCTTAGGTCTTATCGTTAACGCTGGTCATGGTTTGCATTACCATAACGTTAAACCGATTGCACAAATGCCAGAAATCTACGAACTTAACATTGGCCATGCCATTATTGCTCGAGCGGCAATTGATGGGCTGGAAAAGGCAGTACGAGATATGAAGCGTTTGATGTTAGAGGCGAGACAAGCATAACGCTTAGTGGTAAAGAAAACGAAAGGGCTGTGTAGCCCTTTCTTTTTGCCTTGTAATCGAGTTAGGGCCTGTTTACCTTTCAAGTTTGTTTTTGCAGCAGTTTGATTGGTATTTGTACAAGGCAGAGCCTGCGTAGCATAGTTATTCTATGTGAGTCAGGCGAGAACACAGTAGAAATGCTAATCAAGCGCTGCCCTTTGGGTTCACCTGAGTGGGCTTTGTTCATTGTTGCTCAACTTTTGCCTAGATTACTAGGCGGCAAGTCGAGCGTCGCGACCAAAACACACTCAGGAGAACAAAAATCAAACAGCAAAGATCAACAGGCCCTAATACAGTTGGTATCAAAATGAAAAAAATGGTGTTGGTCTTTGCAAGTTGTGCCCTTGCACCACAACTTAGCGAAGCGACAGAGAACAACGAATTTGAAATCATCACTACTACGGCATCCAGATTGGCTGAGACGGCAGGAGAGCGTCCTGTAAGCCTCTCTTTGCTAACAGAAGCTCAATTAGATGATACAGGCGTCACGCATATCGAAAAGGCGTTGAGGCTCGTTGCTGGCGCAAATGTACAACATGGTAATGGTCAAGAGTATCTACCTGCATTGCGCTCACAAGTGCTCTCTGGTGCAGGCGCATGTGGCGGCATTTTAATGGCTGAAGATGGTATTGCACTCAGAGCCGCAGGTTTTTGCAATATTAATGAACTCTTTGAATCGCACTTTGAAGCAGCTGAGCGTATAGAAGTGCTAAAAGGGCCAAACAGCGTATTGTATGGCTCGAATGCGGTGCATGGAGTGGTTAATGTGATTACTTCAAACAGCATTCAAAAAACACCTAGGGTAGCGTTAGATATCGGCTCCTATGGTTATAGCCGAACTCGAATACAAGCTGGCGATAAAGCCCTTGGCTTGGGCGCAGCGTTAACCCTTACAAAAGATACGGGTTATCGTGACGATGAAAGCGTTGAGCAACAAAAGTTGAGCGTCAAACATCAATATGAAGGTGAGAAGGTTGGTGTCGTATCTGGGATGACATACACCCACTTAAATCAGCAAACTGCGGGTTATATAACAGGAGTGGACAGCTATAAAAATAAGCAATTGGCAAAGCAAAACGAAAACCCTGAAGCATTTAGAAAGGCAGAGTCATTTAGAGCTTGGACAGAAATAACCGGGCACTTTGATGATAGCAACACCGTACTGATAAAACCTTATGTACGCTGGCAAGAGATGGAATTTGTTAAGCATTTCTTGCCGGGTAAGCCGTTTGAAGAAAATGGTCAAACTGGTGTAGGGCTGCAAACGCTTATACACACTGAATTAAGTGACTCAATACAACTAGATTGGGGAATGGATGCGGAATATACTCAAGGCGAGATGTTGCAGTATCAGCCTACGCCGACTGAAGGCTCTGCATTTTTGCGCTCAACTATTCCCACAGGAAAGCATTACGACTATGAGGTAGATGCAAGGCAACTCGCGCCTTTTGCAAACCTCAGTTGGCGACAGGGTAACTGGTTAGTTGAACTGGGCGGTCGTTTTGAGTCAATGAAATACGATTATCGCAACTTTTTGCCTACTGGGCGCACCAAAGAAGATGGCTCGGTGTGTGCAATGGGAGGATGTCGTTATAGTCGCCCAGCCAGTGGCAGAGATAGCTTTGCTTATTTTTCACCAAAATTTGGCCTAAGCTATGCGTTCACTGAGCGAAATATTGCCTATGCTAACGTGTCTCAAGGCTATCGCGCACCACAAACTGCCGAGCTTTACCAATTGCAGCGAGAGCAGGTAAAAGCATCGCTAGAGGAAGAAAAGGCGGACAATATCGAGCTTGGCCTAAAAGGGAGTGCAGATAGTCTTGGCTATCAGGTCGCGATTTATGACATGGAAAAAGAAAATTTGATCTTCCGAGATAGTGACTTTTTCTATATCAACGATGGTCGCTCAAGACACCGAGGTGTGGAGTTGGAGCTGAGTTATTCATTCACAGCACATTGGCAACTAGATCTCGCCGCAACGCGTGCTAAGCATACCTATGAACAAGATAATATTCTTGGTGGCATCAATATTAACGGCAACGATCTAGATTCAGCACCAAGGAGCGTCATTAACGCCCAATTACACTGGCAAGCACGGGATAATCTCAGTTGGTCTTTAGCTTGGCACCATGTAGGAGAGTATTTTACTGACCCCGAAAATCTTCATCGTTATTCTGGTCACGATTTACTGAGTTTACGAGGAAAGTGGCAGGTAAATCCGCATTTGGCGTTGACGATGAGAGTGAAGAACCTAACCGACGAACGTTACGCTGAGCGTGCCGATTACACTTCATTTAGTGGTGAAAGGTACTTTCCAGGAAGACCAAGAAACATTCTAGTGTCACTGGACTACCGCTGGTAATAGATGAAAAAGGGAGCAGAAAGCTCCCTTTTTTGAAACCGTCGTGATATTTATTCGTCTAGTGAGCGAAGTAGTGCATTGATCCCAACTTTTTCGCGGGTTTGCTGGTCTACTTTTTTCACAATAATTGCTGCATATAGGCTATGAGAGCCATCTTTACTTGGTAGTGATCCTGGTACTACCACTGCACCAGCTGGTACGCGACCATAATGGATTTCACCAGTTTCACGGTCGTAAATACGAGTACTTTGTGAAATATAGACACCCATGGAGATAACTGCACCTTCTTCAACAATTACACCTTCTACGATTTCAGAACGCGCGCCGATGAAACAGTTATCTTCAATAATCGTTGGATTGGCTTGTAGCGGCTCTAATACGCCACCAATGCCCACACCGCCAGATAGGTGTACGTTTTTACCGATCTGTGCACACGAGCCTACGGTTGCCCAAGTGTCTACCATGGTGCCTTCATCAACATATGCACCAATATTAACGTAAGACGGCATAAGTACCACGTTCTTACCGACAAAGCTGCCCTGACGTGCTACCGCGTTTGGTACTACGCGCATACCACCTTGTTGGAACTGCTCTGGCGTATACTCTGAGAATTTTAATGGTACCTTGTCGTAAAACTGGTTAACGCCATCGTTCATTGGTTGGTTGTCACGAATTCTAAAAGACAGGAGTACCGCCTTTTTCAACCATTGATGTACAACCCACTCACCACTAATTTTTTCAGCAACACGCGCTGCACCTGAATCTAGCATTTCCAATGCGTTGACAATCGCTTGTTTTACTTCGTCTGATACCGTGGTTGGAGTAATGGTATCGCGGTTTTCCCACGCGGTTTCAATAGTCGTTTTTAAATCAGACATAAATTCCTCGTTAATCTGTTTCAGCATTTAATTTTTTGAGTAGGGCGCGATGAAGCTCAGCTTTTTGTACTTCATCTAGTGCCTTGTAATCTTTGTTTGAGACGACGAAAAAGTCTTCTGCGCGTTCGCCGACGGTTGTAATGCGCGCGGCATGAATATGTAGTGAATAGGCCTGAAATACCTCAGCAATTTTAGTCAGTAACCCCGGAATATCAATGGCCTGAATTTCAATAAGGCTACGGTTTGCTCTAGCATGAGGGCGCAAGATAATTTTTGGCCTAATATTAAAATCTTTAAACTTCTGTGAGCGATTCTTTTTGACTCTGATTTTCTTTTTTGGGTCTTTTAAGAGCGTCTCTAAGCCTCTCCTGATCCCCGCTGCACGACTGGTGCTGAGTGGGTCGCCATTCACTTCTAGGATAACAAAACTAAAGACAACATAGCCATCTTTTGTGGTCATGACCTGAGCATGCTGGATCTGTGCTTTTTTAGAACCAATTACACTGACTAGTTTGGCGAATAGCGCCGACTCATAAGGACTGTATACGAATACTTGCGTCCCGCCATGCATGGGCTTGTTAGAGACGATCACGCTTGGCTGACTTAAATCATCAGACTGTAATAAGTGCTCAGTATGCCAAGAGATCTGCTGTTCACTAAAGGCAGTAAAATAATTGGCCTTAAAGCGTGACCAAATAAGGTCAATGTACTCTTCGAAGTAGCCCAAATTAATCAGTCGTTGCTTGGCTTGGCGTTTCTTATCACGGATCTGGTCGCGCATATCCATTGGGTTTTCAAGACCCAAGCGCAATGCCCGTTGAGTATGTAGATATAGCTCGCGTAAGAGGGTGTTTTTCCAGTCGTTCCAGAGGTTGTCGTTGGTGGCACGAATGTCGGCAACCGTTAAGCAATAGAGATAATCTAGCTGACGTTCGTTTTTCACTTTTTGTGCAAATTCTGCAATAACATCGGGGTCGTTAATATCTTTACGCTGGGCTGTGACAGACATCAGGAGGTGATTTTGCACCAGCCAAGCTACCAATTTAGCGTCGGAAGCGGTAAAACCGTGCATTTTGGTAAATGCCATGGCGTCAACGGCACCAAGCTCGGAATGGTCGCCACCTCGACCTTTGGCAATATCGTGAAAGATCCCAGCCAAGTAGAGTAGCTCTGGTTTGTCCATGCGGGCAACAATCTCAGAACAAATCGGGAATTCACTAATATGCTCTTTATCGAAATAGCGGTAGATGTTATTGATGAGTTTATGGGTATGCTCATCTACCGTGTAGGCGTGAAACAGATCGAACTGCATTTGTCCAAAAATATTACGCCACTGCGGTAAATAGGCAGCGATGATCCCGTGTTTGTGCATCAGAGTAAACGCTCGTCCCATGCCATTAGGGTGTTTCAATAACCTTAAAAAAGCGTCACGACAGCCTGCGTAATCTTGCAAATCGCCTAATAAACGGCGTCTGACTTGGCGCATAGTACGTATGGTACTGGGGTCAATCTGATTAATTTTAGGGTTGTCTGCAATATGTTCAAAGAGGACAAACAAATTCTCTCGACGGAAAAAGACCGAGGGGTTTTTAACGCGAATTTTATTGCCAATACGCTCAAAGTTTCTGTCAAGTGGCACGGCTTCTTGCTCTAACTGCTCAGGAAGAATACTTTGTTCGAAATAGGAAAGCAGCATCTGGTTCATTTCGCGCACTCGGCTCATGATCCTAAATAAGCGTTTCATCATACGCTCGACCGAGGCTTTACCTTCAGAGCCAAAACCGAGGAGCTCTGCGGCATGTGGTTGATGGTCAAACAGTAAGCGGTTCTCACTGCGACCAGCGGCTAAGTGCAGCGCAAAGCGAATGTTCCACAGGTTTTCGATGCACTCTAACAGCTCTTGATATTCTTCATGGGTCAAATAACCGTGATTGATTAACTCTTCCAAAGTTTCAGCGCGGAAGTGTTTTTTAGCGACCCAAAAAATGGTTTGCAGGTCGCGCAGGCCACCGGGGTTTTCTTTAATATTAGGCTCAAGGTTGTAGGCGGTACCATGGCATTTTTTATGGCGAATATTCTGCTCATTGACCTTAGCGATAAAAAAGTCACTAGATTGCCAAATTGGGGTTTCAACAATATGTCGTTTGAGGCGTTCATATTCAATATGGTTACCACAAATGAGGCGGCTTTCTAGCAGGCTAGTGGCAAAGTGAACGTCATTTTGTTTTTGTTCTAGGACTTGTTCATGGGTTCTTACGCTATGACCAATATCTAGACCTAAGTCCCATAAATAAGTGACAAAACGCTCTAAGCAGCTGGTCACTTCTTCACAGGGAACGGATTTGGTCAGCACCAAAAAATCGATATCAGAGAACGGGTGTAACTCACCACGGCCATAACCACCAATGGCGATTAACGACAAGTCTGGTTGGTGCGCTAGCCCAGTTTCATTAAACAATTTAATCAACAATCGATCGATAAATTCGGCTCGAGAGTTAATTAGATTTCTAACGGGTTGCTTGGCAAATTGATTGCTTAACCATTTGTAGAAAAAAGCAAGACAATCACGGTAATCGGTAAGTTCTTGTGCTTCGTCAAGAAGCGTCTTCACTTTGTTCGGTAATGCCACTTAGGATCCTGTGTCATGCGCGCAAAAACAGTAGAGTCCTGTTTTACACTAAATAAATAAGAATTGCGAGTGACGAGGAGGTGAAGGGTCAAGGATTGGACAACTATCATCGTGTGTAACTGACATCTAAACCAAGGGGTGCTGTAATCGCTGTTGTGTGAGTTTTGCAACAAAAAAGCCAGCAATCTGGCTGGCTTTGATAAATGCTTTTTGCAATTAAGCTGAATGCGTAATAACGCGGTCTATCGTTTCGTCATTGCGCAGCGTTAAGATCTCAACGCCATTATCTGTGACAAGCAGCGTGTGTTCCCACTGCGCCGAAAGACTACGGTCTTTGGTAACGACAGTCCAATCGTCTTTTAGTAGCTTACATTGGCGCTTACCGGCGTTAACCATAGGCTCGATAGTCAAACACATGCCAGCTTTGAGCACTTCGCCAGTACCTGGTTTGCCGTAGTGCATTACTTGTGGCTCTTCATGGAATTCTTTACCAATACCGTGACCACAATATTCACGCACGATAGAGTAGTTAAAGCCTTCTGCATACTTTTGAATTGCAGCGCCAATATCACCCAAACGCACGCCCGGTTTTACCATTTTTATCGCAAGGTATAGGCTTTCTTGCGTGATCTCGCTTAAGCGCTTACCTTGGATCGTTGGTGTACCGACGTAAAACATTTTTGACGTATCACCATGATACCCATCTTTGATCACAGTGATGTCGATATTGATAATGTCGCCTTCTTTTAGCGGTTTATCGTTCGGGATTCCGTGACAGATAACGTGGTTAACTGAGGTACAAATAGACTTCGGAAAGCCGTGATAATTTAGCGGTGCAGGAATGGCACCTTGCTCATCAACAATGTAGTTGTGACAAATGGTGTTTAATTCGTCGGTGGTCACCCCTGGCTTAACATACGGCTCGATCATTTCCAGTACTTCCGCGGCTAAACGCCCAGCAACACGCATTTTTTCGATTTCTTCAGGGGTTTTGATCACTGCACTCATTTAGACTCCAAGTCAATTTAGATGAACATTTATTATGCACAAATTTTACGCATAAGATTGAGTTAATTCTTTATATATGGTATAAAGCGCGCCGTCTTTTTACAAATAATTCTTCCTCACACGATGAGATTGAATGTTTGTAGTTAAGACAACACACTTATTAATATTAACACACACACATATCGACACATACACTTGGGTGCATGCAGTTATAAAAACTTCGTGTTGGTGCTATGGGATATGTGGAGGCCTAACCCTAACTTTTAGAGGAAATATACAATGGCAAACGTTTCAATGCGCGATATGCTTCAAGCTGGTGTTCACTTCGGTCACCAAGCACGTTACTGGAACCCTAAGATGAAGCCGTTCATCTTCGGTGCACGTAACCGCGTTCATATCATCAACCTAGAAAAAACTGTTCCTATGTTCAACGATGCACTTAAGTTCTTACAGAACGTAGCATCTAACAAAGGCAAAATCCTTTTCGTAGGTACTAAGCGCGCTGCAAGCGAAGCAGTTAAAGAAGCGGCTATCCAAAGTGAGCAGTTCTACGTAAATCACCGTTGGTTAGGTGGTATGTTGACTAACTGGAAAACAGTTCGTCAATCAATCAAGCGTCTTAAAGAGCTTGAGACTCAAAGCCAAGACGGTACTTTCGAGAAGCTTACTAAGAAAGAAGCGCTAATGCTTACTCGTGAAATGCAAAAGCTTGAAAAAGGCCTTGGCGGTATCAAAGATATGGGCGGTCTTCCTGACGCTATCTTCGTTATCGACGCTGACCACGAGCACATCGCTATCCGTGAAGCTAACAACCTAGGTATCCCAGTAGTATCTGTTGTTGATACTAACTCTAACCCAGATGGTGTTGATTTCATCATCCCTGGTAACGACGACGCTATCCGTGCAATCCAGCTATACACTGGTGCAGTAGCGACTGCTATCACTGAAGGTCGTGAAAGCAACATCGTTGCTCAAGCAGAAAACGACGACTTCGTTGAAGCTGAGTAATTACCTGATTAGGTATTAGCTGTCATCAAGTCTTCATCAAATTATTGATGAAGACTTGATATTCTTTATAAGCGATTAACTGCTTATCCCGTTGTTTGCCAAGCAGACCTTGAAAGATAACGGATTTTTATCAAATTGAGGCGAGCTGTACTTGATTTGATATTCAGCCAACCTAAGGTTGGTTTTATCAAGAACTGAATTCAGATTTGAGGATATTCTAATGGCTGTAACTGCTGCCCTAGTAAAAGAACTTCGTGACCGCACTGGCGCTGGTATGATGGATTGTAAAAAAGCACTGACAGAAACTGGCGGTGATATCGATCAAGCAATCGAAAACATGCGCAAAAGTGGTGCTGCTAAAGCTGCTAAAAAAGCAGGCAACATCGCTGCTGAAGGTACAATCATCATCAAGCAAGGCGAAGGTTTTGCTGCACTAGTAGAAGTTAACTGTCAAACTGACTTCGTAGCAAAAGATGCAAGCTTCCTTGCATTTGCTAACGAAATTGCTGACGCAGCTGTAGCTGAGCAACTAACTATCGAAGACTTACAAGCTAAGTTTGAAGAGACTCGCGTTGCACTAGTAGCTAAAATCGGTGAGAACATGAACATCCGTCGTGTTTCTTACATCCAAGGTGACAAGCTAGTTGCTTACCGTCACGGCGAGCGTATCGGTGTTGTTGTAGCTGGTGATGCTGACGAAGAAACACTTAAGCACGTTGCAATGCACGTTGCTGCTTCTAAGCCAGACTACCTAAACCCAGAAGACGTACCTGCTGAAGTAGTTGAAAAAGAAAAAGCGGTTCAAGTTGAAATCGCAATGAACGAAGGTAAGCCAGCTGAAATCGCTGAGAAGATGGTTGTTGGTCGTATGAAGAAGTTCACTGGTGAGATCTCTCTTACTGGTCAAGCTTTCATCATGGAACCTAAGAAATCAGTGGGTGACTACCTTAAAGAGAAGAATGCATCTGTTTCTTCATTCGTTCGCCTAGAAGTAGGTGAAGGTATCGAGAAGAAAGAAGAAGATTTCGCAGCAGAAGTTGCAGCGCAAATCGCTGCAGCAAAAGGCCAGTAATCACTTATTGTGATGCCTAATGACGTAAAAGCTGACATTAGCTTTGCGTCATTGCTGAAAATTCTCTAAAATAACCGTGCATTTATGTCTAGCATAAGCGCGGTTATTTTTTACCTCACTTTTAATTGGCCCGGATATTATGACTATCAATAAAAAACCTGTTTTTAGACGCGTTCTTTTAAAGCTTAGTGGTGAAGCTTTAATGGGAGATGAAGGCTTTGGTATCGATCCAAAAGTATTGGATCGTATGGCACAAGAAATCAAAGAGTTAGTAGAGCTCGACGTAGAAGTGGGTTTGGTTATCGGTGGCGGTAACTTCTTACGTGGTGGTTCACTTGCAGAAGCGGGCATGAACCGAGTTGTGGGCGACCACATGGGCATGCTGGCGACCGTCATGAACGGCCTTGCGATGCGTGATGCGCTGCACCGTGCTTTTGTAAACGCACGTTTGATGTCTGCTATCCCGCTAAATGGTGTGTGTGATGCGTACAATTGGGCAGAAGCAATTAGCCTACTAAAATCTGGCCGTGTTGTTATTTTCTCTGCAGGTACGGGCAATCCTTTCTTTACTACAGACTCAGCAGCATGTTTGCGCGGTATTGAGATTGAAGCGGATACCGTGATTAAAGCCACTAAGGTTGAAGGGGTATTTAGTGACGATCCGGTGAAAAACCCAGATGCTACGCTATACCGCACGTTGACTTACAACGAAGTGATCGATAAAGAATTGAAAGTGATGGATTTAGCTGCATTTACATTGGCACGTGACCACAATATGCCAATCAGCGTATTCAACATGAATAAACCGGGTGCATTGAAAAATGTCATCATGGGTGAAGAGGAAGGTACCCTTATCTCTTCTCAAGCAGCAGAATAATCTGACGACTATTTCAGCAATTCGCAGTTAAGTAGCGAATCTCTAAATTGCGAGTATAATCTGGCATAACAAGAACAGACTAGGAAAGTATTGTGATCGAAGATATTAAAAAAGACGCTCAAGAGCGCATGAAAAAAAGTGTGGCGGCACTTGGAAGCCAGCTTTCTAAAATCCGCACAGGTCGTGCACACCCTGCACTACTAGATGGTATCTCTGTTTCATACTACGGTGCAGATACACCGCTAAACCAAGTAGCAAACGTAACGACGGAAGACTCTCGTACGCTGGCTATCAGCGTATTCGACAAGTCACTTGCACAAGCGGTAGAAAAAGCAATCATGTCTTCTGACTTAGGTCTAAACCCAATGTCAGCAGGTACCGTGATCCGTGTTCCACTTCCTCCACTAACTGAAGAGCGTCGTAAAGATCTCATCAAGATCGTACGTGGTGAGGTTGAAGGTGGTCGTGTTGCAGTACGTAACATTCGCCGTGATGCAAACGGTGATATTAAATCATTGCTAAAAGACAAAGAAATTTCTGAAGACGAAGCGCGTCAAGCTGAAGATGATATCCAAAAACTGACTGACAAGTTCATCAAAGAAATGGATACTCAACTAAGCGCGAAAGAAGCAGAGTTGATGGAAATCTAAATGTCTTTATCCTAGCGTTTATATTTACGCACTGTTTACGTATTGCAGAAAATTCTGCTTTGTTTCTGAGCAGTTAGGTTTTTTTGGGCTAGGTACACTGACAAATTTATTAGGTTTGAAGCGCCGCCTAAGGTATACTAGGCGGCGTTTTTTTTCACTTAAATTGGAATTATGGTTTTAAAAGCAGAGGTTATTTCGCAGCAATCATTGCCAAAACATGTTGCGATAATAATGGATGGCAACGGTCGTTGGGCTCAAGCTCGCAGGCGTCCACGCGCCTTCGGACACAAGAAGGGCGTAGATTCTGTTCGTAGTGCTGTACAATTCTGTTCCAAGTTAGGTATAGAGTCTCTGACGCTATTTGCCTTTAGTAGTGAAAACTGGCGTAGGCCAGAAGATGAAGTCAGCACGTTAATGGAATTATTTATTTATGTGCTGACTAAAGAAGTTAAAAAATTACATAAGAACAACGTAAAGCTAACCATTATTGGCGAACTTTCTCGTTTTCCTGACAGCCTCCAAAAGCGTGTTCATGAAGCTCAAACATTGACCCAGGACAATACAGGGCTTAACTTAAACATTGCAGCAAATTACGGTGGACGTTGGGATATCACACAGGCAGCACAACACCTCGCAAAACAAGTTGCAGCGGGTGAATTGCAACCAAGTGATATAACCGAAGATGCCTTGACAGAGCAGATGACGATGGCCGATCAAGCGAATCTCGACTTGCTGATCAGAACGGGAGGCGACTTCCGCATCAGTAACTTCTTGCTATGGCAAGCTGCGTATGCCGAACTCTATTTTACCGACACGCTTTGGCCTGATTTTGACGAGCAAGCATTCTCTGAAGCCATTGCTTGTTACGTGTCTAGAGAGCGACGCTTCGGATGCACAGGAGAGCAGATAAAGCAGCTCCTCGCAGAGAAAGACGCAACAAGTTAAGGGTTCAAATTTGTTAAAACAACGTATTCTAACGTCAGCGGTGCTTGCACCTCTGGCTCTACTTTTGGTGTTTTATACACCGCTGGCAATGTTTAGTACGATTGCCGCACTAATCGTTTTGCTTGGTGCATGGGAGTGGTCGGCGCTTGCGGGCCTATGTCAAAAGCGTCAGCGTTTTACTTTCGTTGGCGTCATGGCGGTGTTAATTCTATTGCTTAACACCCACTGGCCAATACAGGATTTATGGCAGCAAGGGCGCTTAGTCGCTGATGCTAATTATGTATTTACGCTCGCTTTTGCGTGGTGGCTGGTTGCTACTTTCTTGGTAGTTAAATATCCACGAGCAGCTCGTGCTTGGAATGAAGGGATCATGATGCGCTCCATCGCTGGTGTACTGACGCTAGTACCGCTGTGGCTTGCGTTAAACGTGATGCGTAGTGCCGGATACGAAGATGGCGAACACATAGGTTCGGTTCTTATCATGGTGGTATTGGGTATAGTGTGGAGCGCAGACATTGGCGCCTACTTCGCTGGAAAGAATTTAGGTAAGCACAAGCTCATGCCTAAAGTGAGCCCTAATAAAACGATTGAAGGCCTAGTTGGTGGTGTGATCACCGCGGTTGTTTTTGTTTTGGTGTTTTGTCACTTCGCTGCGATTGATCTCAACATGTGGCCAATTTACGCTGCAATGACCATTATTATCGCGCTATTTTCCGCCGTTGGTGATTTGCTTGAAAGTATGTTTAAACGCGAAGTAGGCCTTAAAGATTCAGGCCGTTGTTTGCCAGGTCACGGCGGTATTCTAGATCGCATTGATAGCTTAACGGCTGCAGCACCCATTTTTGCTTTTTGCTACGCTTGGACGGTAGTGCTATGAGCGAGCAAAACTTGGTAGTACTGGGGGCGACAGGCTCAATTGGACTATCAACCTTAGACGTCGTCAGCCGCAATACAGAACAATATCGTGTATTTGCCTTAGTCGCAGGGCAAAACGCGGAAAAGATGGCTGAGCTTTGTTTACATCATCAACCCAAATACGCGGTTATGAGCTCTGAGCACGCAGCTCAGCAACTTTCTCAACGTTTGACGGACACTACCACCGAAGTACTCCATGGCGTTGAAGCAATGGCTGAGATGGCTCGCCACGTGGATGTGGATATCGTGATGTCCGCAATCGTTGGTGCAGCTGGGTTGTTACCGACTTTAGCGGCAGTCGAAGCGGGTAAAAAAGTGTTGCTGGCGAACAAAGAGTCGTTAGTAATGAGTGGCCAGCTGTTTATGGATAAAGTAAAAGCGCATGGTGCGACTTTACTCCCTATCGACAGTGAGCATAATGCCATTTATCAGTGCCTACCAACGACTATACAAACGGGACAATCTTCAAATCTAAGCCACAGCGGTGTTAGTAAGATTTTATTAACCGGTTCAGGTGGACCTTTCTTGCAGCGTTCATTGGCTACCTTAGCTTCAGTAACGGTAGAAGAAGCGGTTGCACATCCTAATTGGTCTATGGGCAGAAAAATCTCTGTCGACTCTGCGACCATGATGAATAAAGGGCTAGAGTTTATTGAAGCTAAGTGGTTATTTAACTGTTCAGCTGACGATATTGAAGTGGTGATCCACCCACAAAGTATGATCCACTCTATGGTGCAGTATCGCGATGGCTCGGTGCTGGCACAAATGGGGCAACCAGACATGCGAACGCCGATTGCATATGGGCTTGCCTATCCTGACAGAATTGACGCCGGTGTAGAGCCATTAGATTTTTCTCAGATTGTCGATTTCACTTTTACCAAACCAGATTTTAACCGTTATCCCAACCTCAAATTAGCGATTGACGCATGTCGTAGTGGTCAGGCCGCAACAACAACAGTGAATGCTGCAAATGAAATTGCCGTTGCGGCATTTTTAGAGGGTAAGATAGGGTTTTGTGATATCTATCGAGTCAATGCCTTAACGCTTGAGCACAGTGAGCTAAGCGTATTAGAATCCGTTGAGTCTATTATGGAAACAGACCGAACGGCACGCCACCGAGCGCAGCAAATTATCGCCACATTGAGGTAACCATGTTTGAATTTTTCTGGCACTTAGGCTCATTTATTCTTGCTTTAGGGATTTTAGTTACCGTTCATGAATATGGCCATTTTTGGGTTGCCAGAAAAGCCGGCGTTAAGGTCTTACGTTTTTCTATCGGTTTTGGTAAGCCTTTAGTTAAGTGGTATGACAAACACCAAACCGAATACGTTATCGCCGCAATTCCACTTGGTGGTTATGTCAAAATGCTCGATGAACGTGTCGACGATGTGCCAGAGCAGGAGCGCCACCTTGCCTTCAATAATAAGCCAGTACTTTCTCGTATCGCTGTGGTAGCTGCAGGCCCCATTGCGAACTTTTTGTTTGCCATTGTCGCGTTAGCGGCAATGTATATGGTAGGGGTTCAATCAGTAAAACCCGTCGTTGGAGCTGTGACACCAACCAGTATCGCGGCGGATGCAGGGTTTCAATCAGGCGACCACATCATTGCACTGAATGATGAGTTAGTGCACTCATGGCAAGACGTTACGTTTGAATTGATGGCGCATTTAGGTGAACCATCACTGGTTGCCAAAGTACAAGATGAAAAGGGGAGCTTAGCAATTCGCACGCTACGTTTGAGTGACTGGAAGCTGGAAAAGCAGGACGAAGCGCCGCTGACCTCAGTCGGCATTACGCCATATAGGCCGCCGCTGACGCTGCAGCTCGGTTATATTGAAGAAGGTGCGGCTGCCGACAAAGGTGGCTTACAAGTAGAAGACACGCTAGTTGCGATAAATGGTGACAAATTGGCGTCGTGGCAACAGCTGGTGAGCCGAGTTCAAAAATCGGCAAATCAAGCCATAAGCATTGATATTCTGCGCGATGGGCAGCCACAAACCCTAACGGTAACCCCTCGGGCAAAAACGTCATCAGAAGGTGTCGTACAAGGCTACTTGGGCGTTGTGCCTGTGATGGAAAAATGGCCAAATGGTTATATTGAAACTAGACAATATGGCATCCTAGATAGTATGGTGCTTGGCATTCGTAAAACTTACGACTTGATTGCCTTAAGTTTCGACATGATCGGCAACTTAATCACGGGCCAAGTCTCGGTAAAAAACTTAAGCGGGCCTGTGGGGATCGCGGTTAGTGCCGGAAATAGTGTTAGTTACGGGTTAGTTGCATTTTTAGGCTTCTTAGCGCTTATCAGCGTGAATTTAGGAGTTTTTAACTTATTACCGCTCCCTGTCCTAGATGGTGGGCATTTAATGTATTACTTAATTGAACTAATTCGCAGAAAACCAGTCTCTGAAAAGACACAAGAGTTTGGGTTTAAGATTGGAGCAGCGCTTCTTCTTGCCTTAACGTTTTTTGCACTATTTAATGATGTTTCTCGGCTTTAAGCCGTGCGGTGCTAAAAAGTGCACATTATATGCAGTTTAAATGTTTGCATTTTTGTTCAAGCATACAACGGATAACATAATACAAAGGCTGTAACGTTTGAATGTTGTGATGTAGTGGGCCTTAGCGTATCGCGCCAAAATTGTTGTAAAGGATAAAGATAATAAAATGCCTATAAAAAAACACATTGCAGTAACCAGTTTACTGGGCGCTAGTTTTGCTGCCTTAGGGCAAAACTCCTTTATCGTAGAAGATTTAAAAGTAGAAGGGCTGCAGCGCGTTGCACTAGGTGCTGCATTGACACATATTCCGATCAACGTTGGTGACAATGTCGATCAGTTTACTATTTCACGCACAATCAAGGCGTTGTATAAGTCTGGCCACTTTGACAACATTGCGGTATTCCGTGATGGTAATCAGATTATTTTTAAGGTTAAAGAACGTCCAACTATCAGCTCAATCGAATTTGATGGCAACAAAGACATCAAAGACGAGCAGCTAAATGAGAGTTTAGAACAGCAAAATATTCGCCAAGGTGAGCCGTTAGACAGAACGGTACTCGATAGTATCGAAAAAGGCTTAACGGAATTCTTCCACAGTATTGGTAAATACAATGCTAAGGTTGAGGTGAGCATTGTAGAATTGCCACGTAACCGTGTGAAGTTGATGCTGAAGTTTGAAGAGGGTGATGCTGCTTCTGTACGTCAAATTAACCTTGTTGGTAATGAACTGTTCTCGGACGAAGAACTTCTTAACCTAATTGAATCTCAGCAGGACTTGCCGTGGTGGCGCTTCCTCTCTAATGACCGTTATCAAAAACAAACTATTGAAGGCGATTTAGAAAAGATCCGCAGTTTTTACCTAGACCGTGGTTATTTACGTTTTAACATCGATTCAACGCAAGTTTCAGTAAGCCCAGAACGTGAATCAGTTTATGTTACGGCAAACATCACCGAAGGTGAAAAGTATACCGTTAAAGGATTTGATTTCATTGGTGACTTACTAGGCCGTGAAGACTTAATTAAAGGTATTGTGCCACTTCGCGCTGGTGAGCTTTACAACGGCTCAGTTGTAACGGCGACGGAAGACTTCATTAAGAGTTATTTGGCGCGCTTTGGATATGCTAACGCTGAAGTGCGAACAGTCCCTGAAATTGATGACGAAAATAAAGAAGTACAACTAACGCTATCGGTAGACCCTGGTAAGCGTGTGTATGTGCGTCGAATCGTAGTGAATGGTAACCAGAATACAGCGGATGAAGTGTTACGTCGTGAAATGACGCAGCTTGAAGGTGCATGGTTGTCTAACCAAAACTTAGAGCGTTCTAAGCTTCAAATTCAACGTTTGCCATATATGGAATCGGTAGAGTTTGAAGTCAAGCCAATTCCAGGGGTTGAAGATCAGGTTGATGTTGACTTTAAAGTAAAAGAGCAACCTGCAGGCAGTTTCCAAGCGGGTGTTGCTTATGGTTCATATGCGGGCCTTCAGTTTAACATCGGTGTCAGTGAGTCTAACTTCTTGGGGTCAGGTAACCAAGTTGCGTTCAATATCAACACTTCGCGTGGTTCAGAGCGTTATAGTGTATCTTATACCGATCCGTACTTTACACCTGATGGTGTGTCGCAAGGCAGCAGTATCTTCTATAGTAAGTTCGATGCAAGTGAGTTTGGGATTGTAGATTATAAATCGACGAGCTACGGTATCGGCACTAACTTTGGTTTCCCAATCAATGCGATAAACCGTGTTAACTTTGGTATTCGTTGGATTGAAGAAAGCCTTTCGCAAATTTCAGACTTTGAGCAAACACGCGTACTTCGTGAGAGCTTCTTAAACGAAAGCGATCCAAACGCAGATTATGACTTTACCAAATATGAGTTAAGCGCAGGTTGGTCACGTGTAACGGTTAACCGTGGTATGTTCCCAACCGCAGGTTCTCGTCAAAGCTTGAACTTAAGTATTACTACACCAAACTCAGATCTTAATTTCTTCAAGATTAATTACGATTCACGTTTTTACTGGCCAATCAGTAACGACCATCGTTGGGTATTCTCAGCGAGAGCGGGCTTAGGTTATGGTAACGGTTATGGCGAGACCAATGGCTTTGAGCAAGTATTGCCATTCCAAGAGTTCTTCCGTATTTCAGAGCAAGAGCTGCGAGGCTTTGACCGAAACACGATCCTACCTCGAGCGGTACAGCGTGCGCCTAAGTGTATTCCGGGTACACCTAAACCAGATGGTACATCAGGTAGCTGTATTGGCGGCGATCAGCAATTCGATACGCTAAACCTAGGTGGCCGTATCGGTGGTAACGCAAAAGCACTAGCAGGTTTAGAGCTTATTGTACCAACGCCATTCCTAGACGAAGATAATACCAGTTCTGTAAGAACCAGCTTCTTCGTTGATGCGGCAAACGTTTGGGATACCGAGTTTGATGTAGATCGCTATAACAACTTGACGGAAGATCAATACAATCTACTTTCTGATTTCTCTGATCCATCAAGGTTCAGAGTATCAACGGGTTTATCGATTCAGTGGATCTCGCCAATGGGTCCAATGCTGATCAGTTTCGCTTACCCACTCAAAAAAGAAGAAGAAGACGATACGAAGACGATCAGCTTCAATATCAGTAATACATTCTAAGGAGTTTTATTGTGAAAAAATTTATTAAATCATCAACACTAGCCATGACAGCAGCACTAATGATGGGTGCTTCAGGTAGCGCGCTTGCACACAAAGTCGGCATCGTAGACATGCAGGAAGTGTATAAGCAAATTCCACAAATGGCGAAAATTGAACAAACGCTACAAGCTGAGTTTGCTGAGCGTCGTCAAGAGCTTGAAAAAATTCAAGGTGACATTCGTTTCGAAGCTGAAAAATTTAAGCGCGAAGCGACGACTATGAGTGAAGAGCAAAAAGAAGCGCTTCGTGAAAAAATCCAAGGAATGCAAAAGACACTTGCTGAAAAAGGTCGTCCACTAGAGCAAGAAATTAAAGTTCGTCAAAACCAAGAGCTTGCTAAAGTACAAAAGCTAATCGTAGATGCGATTGAGTCTGTTGCTAAAAAAGGTAAGTTTGATGAAGTTAAAGTAAAAGATACGACAATTTACTTCAATCCTGATAAAGTAGCTGACCTTTCTGAAGAAGTGGTAAAAGCGGTTAGCAATAAGTAATGACAAAACTTCACACCTTATCTCAACTTGCTGAGTTTCTAGGTGCTCAGCTGCAAGGTGATGGCGATAAATCAATTCGAAATATCGCCACTCTCGCACAGGCAAAAGACGAGCAAATCGCGTTTTTAGCCAACAGCAAATACCGTGGTCAGCTTGAAAGCACGACTGCGGGGGCCGTGATCTTGAGTGAAAAAGACGCGGATTATTTTGCGGGTAATAAACTCATTATCGCAGATCCCTATGTAGCCTATGCAAAACTTGCACAGAAGCTAGACTCAACACCTAGCGCAGCATCAGGAGTTCATCGTACAGCAGTTATCTCTGATACCGCGACGCTTGGCGAAAATGTCAGTGTGGGTGCGAATGCTGTAATTGAAGATGGCGCTGTGATTGGTGATGATGTTGAGATAGGGCCAGGCTGTTTCATTGGAAAACATGCCAAAATAGGCGCAAAGACTAAACTCTGGGCAAACGTGACTATCTATCATGAAGTACAGATAGGCGAGCAATGTCTATTCCAGTCTGGTGCCGTAATAGGAAGTGATGGTTTTGGCTACGCCAACGAGAAAGGCGAGTGGGTTAAAATCCCTCAAGTTGGCACCGTAATTATTGGCGACCGTGTCGAAGTTGGCGCGAGTACCTCTATTGATAGAGGTGCGCTAGAAGACACCATTATTCATAGCAACGTCATTTTAGATAACCAGATCCAAATTGCCCATAACGTCGAAGTTGGTTACGGTACAGCCATCGCAGGCTGCACGGTATTAGCGGGCAGTGTTAAGATCGGCAAGTACTGCCAAATTGGCGGCATGACAGCAATCAATGGTCACAACGAAATTTGTGATGGGGTTGTCATTACTGGTATGAGCATGGTTACTAAAGGAATTACTGAGCCAGGGATCTATTCTTCTGGTTTACCTCACCAAACGAATAAAGAGTGGCGTAAGTCTATTGCACACTTACGCAATTTATCTGACTTTAAGTCGCGCCTGAAGGCACTTGAGCTGCTGACAGCACAGCTTAAAGATACTGATGTAGAATAAGGAAGCTATTTTGGCTAACGAATTAAACAGCTTTGATATCCAAGAGATTTTAAAACTTCTTCCGCACCGCTACCCAATGTTGCTTGTTGACAAAGTGGTAGACTTTAAGCCTGGCGAATATCTTCACGCGATTAAAAACGTGACGATTAATGAGCCTATTTTCACGGGTCACTTCCCAGAGCAACCTATTTTCCCAGGTGTGTTGATCCTAGAAGCGATGGCACAGGCAACTGGTTTACTTGGTTTTAAAACGGTCGAGAATCGCAGCGAGAATGAACTATACTTATTTGCAGCGATTGACAATGCACGTTTCAAACAACCTGTTCTACCGGGTGACACGATGCATTTGCACGTTAAGTTCGAAAAAGAACGCCGTAATATCTGGAAATTCAGTGCTGAAGCTAAAGTAGAGGGCAAAACTGTGTGTTCAGCTGAAATTATGTGTGCTAGAAGAGAGTTTTAATGGCTATTCATCCTACCGCAATTATCGAATCAGGCGCGCGTCTAGGCGAGAATGTTTCTGTAGGCCCTTATAGTTATATTGGCAATGACGTGGTCATTGGCGATAACTGTAAGATTGAATCACATGTTGTGATCAAAGGCCCATCTGAAATTGGTTCAGGCAATCACATTTTCCAATTCGCGTCAGTAGGGGAAGCCTGCCAAGATAAAAAGTACAAGGATGAACCAACCAAGCTAATTATTGGTGATAACAACGTTATTCGTGAGTGTGCGACCATCCATCGTGGCACAATTCAAGACGAAGGGATCACTCGAATTGGTAGCAACAATTTATTTATGGCATACACCCATGTGGCACACGATGCGGTTATTGGCAGCAATGTGATTTTCGCTAACAATGCAAGTGTAGCCGGACATGTACATATTGGTGACTGGGTTATCCTTGCGGGTAATTCTGGTGTACATCAATTTTGTAAAGTGGGTTCACATGCCTTTATTGGTATGTACTCGGGTGTGAACCAAGACGTGCCGCCATTTGTTACAACGACTGGCACGCCAGCGAGACCCGTTGCAATTAATACTGAAGGCTTAAAGCGTCGCGGCTTTGAGTCTGATGAAATCATGGCAACAAGACGCGCATACAAAACGTTGTTCCGTAAGGGGTTGCGTTTAGAAGATGCGTTAGAAGCGCTAAAAGAAGAGGCTTCTGAGTTCGCAGCAGTTCAACAAATGATTGATTTTATTGCGACTTCTAATCGTGGTTTGATCCGCTAAACTTGAACCGCAATACAGGTTATACTTACGCCATACATTTTGTATGGCGTTTTTTTATACTGAAAAATAACAATGGCTAACGAAAAAAATATCACCATTGGCGTGGTCGCAGGAGAGTTATCGGGCGATATACTCGGAGCAGGCCTCATAAACGCGCTAAAACTTCATTACCCCAATGCCAATTTTGTCGGGATCGGTGGTCCTAAAATGCAACAAGCTGGTTGTAAAAGCCTGTTTGACATGGATGAACTGGCTGTTATGGGACTAGTCGAAGTGCTTGGTCGCTTACCTCGCTTGCTAAAAATTAAAAAGCAATTGGTGAATTACTTTATTGATAATCCACCCGATGTATTCATCGGTATCGATGCGCCGGATTTTAATTTGCGTGTTGAAAAACCGTTGAAAGCGGCTGGGGTTAAAACCATTCAGTATGTAAGCCCAAGTGTGTGGGCGTGGCGTCAAAAGCGCATCCATAAAATTGCTGAAGCGACTAACCTAGTGCTGTCTTTGCTGCCATTCGAAAAAGCCTTTTATGATAAACATGAAGTGCCTTGTACATTTGTGGGTCACACGCTGGCGGATGAAATTCCACTTGAGCCGGATACCGCAGGTGCGCGTGCACAGCTGAGCTTAAGTCAAGATGATACGGTTTTAGCACTGCTTCCTGGTAGCCGGGGCTCTGAAGTTGGCTTATTGAGTCGCACTTACCTTGCCACTGCAAAAAAACTAGTCGATAAAATTCCCGACTTAAAAATCGTCGTGCCTTTGGTAAACGAAAAGCGCAGAGCGCAGTTTTTGGAAGCCTTGAAGGAAGTTGCGCCGGAATTGAACCCGATTATGCTTGACGGCCAGTCAGCACTGGCAATGCAAGCTGCGGATAGCGTTTTACTGGCCTCGGGTACAGCCACACTTGAGGCGATGCTATATAAAAAGCCAATGGTGGTAGGGTATAAGCTAAATCCTAAGAGTTATTGGATTTTTAATACCTTTTTTACCTTTAACATCAAATACTTTGCTTTGCCGAATTTATTGGCTGACGCACCACTTGTGCCTGAATTTTTACAGGCAGAATGTAATCCTGACGCACTCGCTGATGCACTTTTCCCGATGTTAAAGGGCAATAATAGTAAGCTTGTTAGAAAGTTTTACGAGATACATGAGAACATTCGCCTAAATGCCAGCAAACAAGCCGCTCAGGCTGTAATGGAGTTAATAGATGCAAATTGAACGTCCTGATGTGCAGTATATTGCAGGCGTTGACGAGGTAGGACGTGGCCCGTTGGTGGGTGACGTTGTGACCGCTGCCGTTATTTTAGACCCAACCAAACCAATAGTAGGGTTAACCGACTCAAAAAAACTGTCAGAGAAAAAGCGCATTGCATTGGCAGAAGAAATAAAAGAAAAGGCATTATGTTACTGCATTGCGAGAGCATCAGTTGCAGAAATTGACGACCTGAATATTCTTCACGCAACGATGTTGGCGATGACACGCGCAGTTGAAGGGTTGGAAATTCAACCAAATCATGTATTTGTTGATGGAAATCGTTTACCTAAGCTAAGTGTTGCGGCAACCGCAGTTGTAAAAGGGGATAGCCTAGTTGCCGAGATAAGTGCAGCATCCATATTGGCGAAAGTCACCCGAGACAATGAGATGTTAGCACTCGATGCGGAATATCCAGAGTTTGGTTTTGCAGGCCACAAAGGTTATCCAACCAAAGCCCATTTTGCCGCACTCGAAGCACATGGTGTTACTCCGCATCACCGTACAAGCTTTAAGCCTGTGCAACGAATTTTGGCCGAGAAGGAGTAAACATGCCAGCCCCGCAATTTGTCCATTTGCGTGTACACAGTGACTTCTCAATGGTGGATGGTCTAGCAAAGACCAAACCAATTGTGGCTAGAGCCGAAGAGCTTGCAATGCCTGCGCTTGCCATCACCGATCAAATGAACTTATGTGGTTTGGTGCGTTTTTATGGTGGCGCACACGGGGCAGGGATAAAGCCAATAATTGGTGCGGATTTCTGGCTCAAGTCAGATCAGTTTCCTGATGAACCAAGCCGAATTCTCGTTCTCGCCAAGAACAATCAAGGGTATAAAAACCTCACCTTGTTGATCTCCGATGCCTATCTTCGTGGTCATGTATTCCATCGTCCTGTTATTGATAAAGAATGGCTCGCCAAATACAAAGAAGGGCTGATCCTTATCTCCGGCGCGAAAGATGGCGATTTAGGTAAAGCTATCTTAAAAGGCAATCCTAAGCTAATTGAAGAAACGCTGGCGTTTTACGAGCAACATTTTAGCGATCATTTTTATATTGAGCTGCAACGCACAGCACGTGCACAAGAAGAAGAATATCTCCATGGTGCTGTGGAGGTCGCGGCTGCGCGTAATATACCCGTCGTTGCGACGAATGAAGTGGTGTTTTTACACGAAAAAGACTTTGATGCCCACGAAATTCGTGTTGCTATTCACGACGGCTATACATTAGAAGACAAAAATCGACCAAAACGCTTTTCTAAAGAGCAATATTTAAAGACTTCTGAGCAAATGCAAGCGCTCTTTAGTGACATTCCAGAAGCTTTAGAAAACACCGTAGAAATCGCCAAACGCTGTAACGTGACGGTACAGCTTGGCACCTACTTCCTACCAGATTATCCAACGGGCGATCTGGCGATTGAAGATTTCTTGGTAAAAGTGTCGCGAGATGGCCTAGAAGAACGGTTGCAGTTCTTATTTCCTGATGAAAATGATCGCAAAGAAAAGCGTGGTGAATATGACGACCGTCTGCAGGTTGAACTCGATGTTATCAACCAAATGGGATTCCCTGGTTACTTCTTAATCGTAATGGAGTTCATTCAGTGGAGTAAGGATAACGGCATCCCTGTAGGTCCTGGTCGTGGTTCCGGTGCCGGCTCTTTGGTGGCATATGCGCTTAAGATCACAGATCTTGACCCACTTGAATTCGATCTTCTATTCGAACGATTCCTTAACCCCGAGCGGGTTTCGATGCCAGACTTTGACGTCGACTTCTGTATGGATAGACGAGACGAGGTAATTGATCACGTTGCTAAACTGTACGGTCGAGACGCCGTATCTCAGATCATCACCTTTGGTACGATGGCGGCAAAAGCGGTAATTCGAGACGTTGGTCGTGTGCTTGGTCACCCTTATGGCTTCGTAGATAGGATCTCTAAGCTTGTACCTGGCGACCCTGGGATGACACTTGCCAAAGCGTTTGATGTTGAACCTCGCCTGCCTGAAGCTTACGATAGCGATGAAGAAGTTCGTGAACTGATTGATAAATGTCGTATTCTTGAAGGCTGTACGCGTAACGCAGGTAAACACGCCGGTGGTGTTGTTATCTCGCCTACCACCATTACCGACTTTGCAGCGCTGTATTGCGATGAAGAAGGTAAATTCCCAGTTACCCAGTTTGATAAGAATGACGTAGAAACTGCAGGTCTGGTTAAGTTTGACTTCCTCGGTCTAAGAACGCTAACCATTTTGCAATGGGCGCTCGACATGGCGAACGAACGCCTTGGTAGAGAAAGTCGTGAGCCGATTGATATCGCTGCGATCCCATTGGATGACCCTGCAAGTTTTAAAGTGTTATTAGACGCACAAACAACTGCGGTATTCCAGCTGGAATCTCGTGGTATGAAAGACTTGATCCGTCGCTTGAAGCCAGACTGTTTCGAAGACATGATCGCACTGGTTGCGCTATTCCGTCCGGGTCCTTTGCAATCAGGCATGGTAGATAACTTTATCGACCGTAAGCATGGTCGTGAAGAAGTATCGTATCCAGACGCACAATACCAGCATGAAAGTCTACAACCCATACTGGAGCCAACCTACGGGATCATCCTATATCAAGAACAGGTAATGCAGATAGCGCAGGTGCTTGCCGGTTATAGTCTAGGTGGCGCTGACTTACTTCGTCGTGCGATGGGTAAGAAAAAGCCTGAAGAAATGGCGAAGCAACGTGCAACGTTCGAAGATGGTGCCAAAGATAATGGCGTCGAAGGCGAACTTGCCATGAAAATCTTCGACTTGGTAGAAAAGTTCGCGGGTTACGGCTTTAACAAATCACACTCCGCAGCCTACGCGTTAGTGTCGTACCAAACGCTATGGATGAAGACCCATTTCCCTGCCGAGTTTATGGCGGCAGTAATGTCAGCGGATATGGATAACACCGACAAAATCGTAACCTTGGTAGATGAATGCGAAAACATGAAGTTGACGCTGCTACCACCAGACGTGAATGCCGGTGTCTACAAATTTGCTGTAAATCTTCAAGGTGAGATCGTCTATGGTTTAGGTGCGATAAAAGGCGTAGGTGAAGGCCCCGTTGAAGCGATCCTTGAAGCGCGAGCCCAAGGGAGAGAATTTAAAGATTTATTCGACTTCTGTGCGCGAGTTGATTTAAAGCGTCTAAATAAACGCGTGATTGAAAAGCTCATTTACGCAGGAGCGCTTGATAAGCTTGGTCCTGACAGAGATCAGCCTGGGCGCGCGACTTTACTGGCAAGCTTAAAAGATGCCATGAAGTCGGCAGAGCAGCATCACAAAGCCGAATCACTTGGACAGAGCGACTTATTTGGTTTGCTAGCAGTTGAGCCTGAGGAGGTTGAGCAAGCCTTTATCAAAGCCACGCCGCTCAGCGATAAAGAATGGTTAAATGGGGAAAAAGAAACCTTAGGCCTTTATCTAACAGGCCACCCAATTAACCAATATCGTAAAGAATTAAAATATTATACCTCTGGCAAGTTAGTTGACTTACAACCCGGTAATCGTGATACGGTAGCAACCGCGGCGGGACTGGTTATCAATGCTCGTACCTTGATAAACAAAAAAGGAGCGCGTTGGGGGCTTATCACTTTAGATGACAAAAGTGCCCGAATTGATGTACGCTTATTTCCTGAACAGTTTGAAATGTACCAAGAAATGCTGCAAATTAACCAAATCTTGGTAATATCTGGACAGGTCAGCTTTGATAACTTCTCTGGTGGCATTACAATGACCGCAAGAGAAATCTCTACCATTGCTCAGGCGCGAGAAAAGCGTATTAGTGCAATAAAAATGACGCTAAATATGGCTCAAATTGACGCGAACTTCTTTGATAATTTCAAAAAAGTGCTAGAACCATACAAATTTGGAACGTGTCCGGTAAAAATTAAATATCAGCGTCCTGATGCATTAGCAGAGTTAACATTAGGAACACAATGGTGTGTGACGCCAAGTGATGAGCTTTTAACTCGTTTATCACTGTTGGCGGCGCAGGAATTAGAATTAGAATTTAACTAAACAGGTAGTTTAGAGCATGAGCCTCAATTATCTTGAATTTGAACTTCCAATCGCTGAATTGGAAGCAAAAATCAAAGAATTACAAAACGTAAGCCGCTCTGGCGATTTAGATCTTAGCCTTGAAGAAGAGATAAGCCGCTTAAAAGACAAAAATGTTGAGCTAACCAAGAAAATTTTCGATGGTTTAGGTACTTGGCAAGTGTCTCAATTAGCGCGTCATCCGCTTCGTCCATATACTCGCGATTATATTGAACGCATTTTTACCGAGTTTGACGAGTTCGCAGGCGACCGTACTTTTGCTAACGATCCGGCTATTCTTGGTGGTGTTGCACGTCTTGACGACAAGCCAGTAATGATTATCGGTCAGCAAAAAGGTCGTGATACGGCTGAAAAAATCAAACGTAATTTTGGTATGCCAAAGCCAGAAGGTTACCGTAAAGCATTACGCTTAATGGAAATGGCTGAACGCTTTAAGATGCCAATCATTACCTTTATCGACACTCCGGGAGCTTACCCGGGTGTAGGTGCTGAAGAGCGCGGTCAAAGTGAAGCGATTGCACGTAACCTTAAGGTGATGGCAGCGCTCAAAGTGCCAACCATTTGTACTGTGATCGGTGAAGGCGGCTCTGGTGGCGCATTGGCTATTGGGGTAGGTGACAGAGTAAACATGCTGCAATACAGCACGTATTCGGTAATTTCACCTGAAGGGTGTGCTTCTATTCTTTGGAAGAGTGCAGACAAAGCTTCACTTGC
This sequence comes from Pseudoalteromonas sp. JC28, assembly GCF_013319255.1. Taxonomy (NCBI): domain Bacteria; kingdom Pseudomonadati; phylum Pseudomonadota; class Gammaproteobacteria; order Alteromonadales; family Pseudoalteromonadaceae; genus Pseudoalteromonas; species Pseudoalteromonas sp. JC28. The sequence goes on from NZ_QOKX01000005.1 coordinate 341,720, forward strand.
AGCAGAAGCAATGGGTGTATCAGCTTCTCGCGTAAAAGAGTTAGACCTTATCAATAACATCATCGAAGAGCCGCTAGGTGGCGCACACCGCAATTACGATGCGATGGCGAAAAACCTGAAAGTGCAGCTTAAACGTGACTTGGCTGATCTTGAAGCGCTAAGCACTGAAGAGATGTTAGATCAGCGTTATAAGCGTCTGATGTCATTTGGTTATTGTTAATACGGGTTCTGCTCGTATTGATATCAATGCTAATTTAAGTTAAAAAGCCGCTATTGAGCGGCTTTTTTTATTGATTGTAGAAAACATGATTAATAGTCGGGTTTACCAACAAGTAGAGTCAAGTTTAAAGGTATTGAGTTCCAGCCTTGACGCCAAAGGGTTGTGTATTGCTTTATCTGGTGGTGTGGATTCGGTTGTGTTGCTCCATCTTTGTCGAGAATATGCAAACAAGCATAACGTTATACTCCAAGCGGTTTATGTTAATCATGGCTTGTCACAGCACGCTACGCAGTGGCAGCAGTTTTGTAAATCGCTTTGTGAAACACTCAATGTTCCCTTTGTTGCAAAACAGGTTGCTATTACTCGGAAAACCCGTACTAGCCTTGAAGCGCAAGCACGCGAAGCTCGCTATCAAGCTTTAGATGACGCGGCCAAAGCCGGTTTTGCAATCGTACTTGGGCAACATGCCGATGACCAAGTAGAAACTTTCTTACTGAGATTAAAGCGCGGCTCGGGATTACTCGGGCTTGGAGCGATGAGAGCGACTGCTCAGCTGCCATCTGGGCGCTATTGTATTCGTCCGTTACTTGCCGTTAGTCGCAGTGACATTGAAGCATTTGCACAGCAGTTTGGCCTTGAGCATATTACTGATGAGTCCAACGCCGACGATGTGTTTGACCGTAACTTTTTACGCAATCAGGTGATCCCGCTACTTACCTCTCGATTCAATGGTTTTGTAGGTAACACACTGCGCAGTATTGATATTCTACAGCACCAACAAGCCATAATTGATGAGGTGAGTGAAGAAGACTTGCAAAAGTGTCGTTGTCGGATGGCGCTAAATATCACGGCTTTACAACGGCTCTCTTGTGCAAGAAGAGATAATGTTATCAGACTGTGGCTATCAAAGCAGGGCATAGAGATGCCGAGTCACAAACAGCTAGATGAAATCGTACAACAGGCGTTTTTATCGCGCCAGGACAGTCAACTTGAAATTCGTTTTAAGCAAGGCGCAGTGAGGCGCTATCGTGACGCACTTTATTGGATAACGAAAACTAGCCAAAAGCATGACATTGAGACCGTTAACTTCAACGAACTCAGCGGGCAAAGTACACCTGTGGCTTTACAAACTGGCAAGGGGATCCGCAAACCTTTCACGGACGAAATCGTTAGCATTCGCTACGGCAGACTTAAAGATAAAATCAAACCACAGAGCAAACCTGGCTCTAATACCTTGAAACATTGGCTAAAAGATTTACACATTCCAAGCTGGGAGCGTGATTCTATTGCGGTTGTTTATTACAATGATACACCGGTTGCGGTGAACGGACTGTTTGTGAGTGCCGATCACGCAGAAGACAATGGCATTATTTGGGTAGTAAAAGATGACTGAAAGTAAAAAGATTGGCCAACAGTTAGCGCAAAAGGCACCTTATGCGGTGGTGTTCACTGCGGTGGTGTTTATTGTACTTTTTATGTCGAGTGAAGTGGTGTGGCTAAACCAAGTATTTGCTTCCGCATCAGGCATTATCAGTATCGTGTTTTTACTTCTGTATTGGCATGGTAAGGGTGGAATGTATTTTATTCTTGGCTTACTTGCGCCAATGCTTGCGGTGATGTTTTCAGAGTTACCCGATTTCCTTGCGCTTGCATGGGTAATAAATGGATTTTTTAACGGCGCGGCACTTGCCCTGATGGCCTACCTATACTTAGGAAAAGGTGCTCAGCGTTAACGCATAACACTGAGCAAAAGGGGAAGTGGTTTTTTTATACTGCGCGAGCGCAGTTTCGTCCGGCTGCTTTGGCGCGGTATAAGCCGCTATCCGAACGAGCAAATATGTTGTCGGCAGTATCATGGCTCGATGCCAGCGTAAAGCCAATGCTCGTGGTCACCGTATATTTAGCCAACATGCTCGACTTTCTTACGGCTTCCATAATTCTTTCTGCAATTACCTTGTTGGTTGTAAACGCAGGATCGTCAATTAAAATGGCGAACTCATCACCACCGAATCTAAATACCGAATCAGTTGCGCGCGTTGAGGTTTGCAAAATACGTGAAAACTCAACCAACACTTCATCACCGGCTTTATGACCATGAACATCATTCACCTGCTTAAAGTTGTCTAAATCTAAAAGCATTAGGCTAAAATTACGATGTTGACGACGGCAACGCTCGAGTTTCTCTTCTAAATTGTCAGTAAATTGACTGCGATTATAAAGTCCTGTTAGAGAGTCCTTAGTTGCTAATTGCAATACACGGTTGTACATCAAGGCATTACGCATTGGGTAAATTAAACAGGCGTGTAATTTTGACAATTTTGCCTTGATCGCTTCACTAAATGGAAACTCACTGAAATACACCAGCTGTCCTAAGTGCTCTTTTTCTAGCTCAAGATCAAACGTACTAGCCAGAAATTGGCTATCGCTGTCCTTCATCTGAAAGACACCAAGGCTACAATGGAACTGGAGCCCCGAAATTTTTGAAATTCTTGCCACATGCTCCGCGTAAATAGTCAACAGCTCTTCAATGTTGAGTGTTGTCTGAAGTTTGTCGACTAATCGCGCGTAGTGTTCACCGCCTTGCGTACTATACTGTTCAGAATTGAACGGCAAGTAATCGCCTCTGGTCGGCAATCTCTGTGTCAAAATATGGACATTTTCCATATTTCTTCCCCTTAAATACAACAATACATGATTAATATGCGAACTTTGTGCCAAAAATTTAAACTGGCTTAAAAACAAACGCTTGCTATATTTAAGAGAAAGAAAAAGAAATCCACCTTTATTCCCCGTCAATTTTTTCGCTCAGGAGGCAGATTGCAAAGTATCTTCGCGCAGGTTTTTGCCTTGCTGTTATGTGCAGTGATTTTAGTCTGGTCCTTTAAGCGGATTGGCTTGCCGCCTATTCTGGCTTATTTGCTCACTGGAGTCATTGCAGGCAGTCACGGCATTGGATGGATGAGTGACAGCCAAGAAATCCACTTTATGGCCGAGCTTGGGATCGTGTTTTTACTGTTCAGTTTAGGGCTTGAATTTTCCGTGCCAAAATTAATGGCAATGCGAAACGTAGTATTCGGTTTAGGGAGTTTGCAGGTCATCGTTACCACGATCATTGGTATGTTTGTGTTGCGTTTTATGCAATATGAGTGGGTGGGTGCATTTGTGATTGCAAGCCTCATTGCACTTTCTTCTACGGCGGTTGTGGTTAAGCTGTTAAAGGAGCTGGGGATGCTCAACACACGTCATGGTCAGCTCGGTATTGGCATGTTGTTATTCCAAGATATTGCCGTTGTGCCGCTGCTCATCGCGTTTCCGCTTATTTCCTCTGCGAGTAATTCAGAGCTGGCGTCAGCGCTACTTTTTGCATTTGCTAAGGGTGCGGTTGTGTGTCTGGTTTTATGGGCAGTAGGTAAGTGGTTACTACCTAAAATATTTAACGAAATCGCATTAGTAAGAACAGATGAGCTCTTTGTTTTATCTACTTTAGTTGTTGCCCTGTGCGCGGGTTCGCTCACTTATGCCTTCGGACTTTCAATGGCGCTCGGCGCATTTTTAGCGGGCATGATGTTAGGGGAAAGCCAATATCGGCATCAGCTTGAGGCAGAAATTAGACCGTTTCGAGATATTCTAATGGGACTCTTTTTTGTCACAGTGGGTATGCAACTAGATATTCCTTATGTGCTCGACCAATTTATTTATATTGTTGCAGCACTTGGCGCTGTGCTTGTGATCAAAGTGTTGATCATCGTTGGCGTTGCGCAGTTAATGGGAGAGCGTAAAAAAGACGCTTGGGGCGCTGGTATTTTGATCTGGCAAATGGGGGAATTTGGCTTTGTATTGGTTGCTCTTGCCAGTAAACATCAATTATTAGACAAGAATGAAGTGTCCTTCTTTATCACGCTTGGCGTGTTGTCTATGGCGTTAACGCCTTATCTTATTAGTAAAACCGCGCATATTCTCAATATCTTGGGAATAGAAAAAGACTGGCAACCCGAAGCGCCAAGTGGTTATAACGCGGCTGATTTAAAAAATCATGTTGTGATTTTTGGCTACGCGCGTGTTGGTCAAACTATCGCACGATTTTTACGTCCAGAGGCTATTCCATATATTGCGGTAGAGCGCAACCCGCAAATTGTACAAGACGCACAAATTGCGGGTGAGCCCGTGTTATTTGGTCATGCGGCACAAAAAACGCTGTTAAAGTCAGCAAATATTGATAAAGCGCGCTTGGTTATCATTACCTTTGATGACTTTGAACAGACGCAGGTGGTTGTTGACGCCATTCGTCGGCGTACCCACGAAGTGAAGATCTTGGTACGCATGAAAGATGACAGCTACATGGAGCAATTAAAAGCCATGGGCGTCGCAGAAGTTGTGCCAGAAACTTTAGAAGCAAGTTTGATGCTGGTTTCTCATGTGTTGTACATGTCTGGTGTGCCAATGCGCAGAATTTTTCGTCGCGTCAGTAAAGAGCGAGAAAATCGTTATCCGTATTTACATGGTTTTTTTGCTGGAGACAGCAGTGATCTGCATGAAGTCACAGGTGAGCGGTTAGAATATCTGCATGCCATTGCTTTGCCTGACCATGCATTTGCCGTTAACAAATCGATTGCTGAGCTTGAGCTCAACGTTAAGCGCGTTGATATTACTGCGTTAAGGCGTGACGGCGAAGAAATTGCTCAACCAGATGAGCAAACCGTTTTACGCGTTAATGATGTTTTGCTGTTAAAGGGGAAACCCCGCCGCGTTGAACGTGCGGAGCAGTTTTTACTCGATGGCCTACCGTAATAACGTTTCTTAAATTTATGCTTTTTTTAACAGATCGCCGCGTAAAGCGTCTCCTACAACACGGAGTAGGCCTGCGTTCTTGCTCTATCTATGTGCCTTGATCATCAGGTGTATTAAATGACACGATATGCTTTTGTAACAAATGCATTTGAGTAAACAAAAAGGTTTCACCGTTAAAATCTGCCAAGTAACGGCTGTTACTGGGTACCTCTGCAAGGCGTTGATATATCCCAGTACTGAGATGATAAGACCATAGCTGGTTGTCGTTGTTTACGCCGTACAATATACCATCTTTATAAACGGCAAATGGCTGCGCTAACTGAGCGCGTAACGCATTGATCTCAGTCGGTATAGGATCTGTGTTTGTGTTAACAAGCCAAAAACGCTGATTCATATCTTGATACAGAAAATGCTCACTATCTACTTGCGTGGCCCAAACTACATTTTCAGAAACAATGAGTGAGGCCTCTTTGGTATCTTTATTAAGAATGTAAAGCCCCGCGTTTCCATTCTCCCTTGCTGTGACCAACAACGTTTTCGGCGTTAGCCACTGCAGGACAGAATCAATAGCAAGCGAATTAGCAATGAGGGTTTTCTCACCATTTAAAGACCAAATAGTGAGTCCTTGTTGTGTTGTGCCCGCTATCTCATTACCCGCAGGAGACCACACAATTCGTTTGCTGATATTGTCTTGCTGTGAATCGGTAAGCTGTGCAACACCTTGGTCATTGTAAAGCCATAATTGCCTTGAACCAGTACGTGTAGATGTAAAAGCAATATGATCACCATGAGGTTGAAACTGAGGGTTGTCTTCCTTCATTGTTGTTCTGGCTATCTTTGCTGCCGCAGCGGTTTGGTGATTTCGTATTTGAGCAAGACTTAAGGTAAAAATATCGGTATCGGCATTTATCTGTGTCGCTAAAATCTGTTTTCCATCAGCTGAAAAAGAAGCCTCTCTTAGATTCTTTCTGCCCCCAGTATCAAGTGCAACCATTCTCCCGTTGGTTTGCAGTTTATAAAGTCCATTAGTCGTCGATGCGAGCAAATACTCGCCGCTTGGATGATAACTGACTTCAATTGGCTGTAATGGTGACAATTCGTGCGGTAGTACTATCTTTGCCGTGATCGTTGGTGTCTTATCGGGATTGTAAATATTCAGGTGATGAGAGTTGTGCTCATCAATACTTACCATTGCGAAAACATTTTGATCTGCAAGATAGTCAAGAGTGTAGTTTTCAAAGTTTGGCATATACTCGGTAGTGCGGCTTTTTTTTGTATTTAAATCAAAAAGGTAGGGCACTACTTGCTTAGGGCGTAAATGAGATAAGTAACTGATCTCGCCGTTTTTCATCCAATTTGCACGCCATATGGGCTTTTCTTGGCAAGCGATAATGGCATGTGGATTTTGTGGTGAGTTGATTGCAGTATCGACATTTAGTGTGTTTAAAGACCAGCAAAAGGGAGACGTCTCTTGAGCCTTGCAATGACTCCGTTCGGTAAAAGTTAGTTGCTTTGCGTCCTGTGACCAACTTGGTTTTCCGTATACGCCCTGGCGAGCGGTTAAACGAGAGGTTTTGTGCGAGACTAGATTTTTTACCCAAAGCTGATTATGGCAATTATCGCTAAAGCGCTGAAAAACAATCCATTGGCCATCAGGTGAGTAGCTGGCATTTGCATCCCATGCGTCACTTGTGGTCATTGGAGTAAAAGTAGGTTGAATAGGTACTCTGGGGGCGGTTTCGGGTGCAATTATAATAGTAAAGAGGTAAGCCGTGATAACTACCACTAGTGCCACCACCCCAAATTTTGCAGCGCGTGGGCGAGATTTTTGAGTCGCTTTATGCGCGCTCGGCTTATCGCTTGTCGACGTAACGGATGCCTCTAAACTATAGCCTTTTTTACTGTGCGTTTTTATAAACTCTAACTCACTATCAGCATATTTGAATACTTGGCGTATTTGGAAGATGCAGCGCTGCAATGTATTGGGAGAAACAACTCTGTCGTGCCAAACGGTGTTAAGTAGTTGCTCAAAGCTCACCACTTCTCTTGGTTGTTTTGCCAATTCACAAAGCACCGCTATTGCTTTAGGAGGGAGCGCATAAGTTTGTTGGTCTATAACAATATGATTGCGGTTTACATCTACAAGGTGCTCTGCAATCAAAAACTGCTTTAATTCCATTTTAAAATTCTTTTTTCAGCGAATTATCAGCGAAAAATCAGCAAACTTTGCTGTTTTATCGCCCTGATTTTTTCTAATGTAACACACTGATAAAAATAAACTAAAAAGGAAAGCCATGCGTTTTATTATTTTGCTATTGTTAATGCTACTTGCAGCATTGAGCAAGGTGTATGGGCAAACATTAGAACAACAAGCCATCACGATTGGGTCTAAAATAACTTTTGCATCTAAGATATTAAGTGAGAATAGGGAGGTCATGGTTTATACGCCAAATGATTATGACCCTAAGAAACAATATCAAGTGTTGTACTTACTCGATGCAGAATTCTTTTTTACCCAAACCGTGGGCATTGTGGAGTCTTTGGTTAGCACTGGAAAAATACCAGCTACCATCGTTGTTGGGTTGAAAACCACGGTGAGAACAAGAGACTACTTACCGCCAATTAACGGTGAGGCTCAAAGTGATAGACAGCGCTGGATTAAAGAGAAGTTTCCTCAATTTGGCAAGACAACCGAGTTTACAGCCTTCTTAACTCAAGAGTTATTTCCTTTCATTGAGTCACAATATTTACTCAAACCTAATCGTACGTTAGTAGGGTATTCCAATGGTGGGATCTACGGACTACACACCTTTCTAAATAAGCCAGAGATATTTACTAATTATCTGCTTATTAGCCCGCCAGGTTGGTGGGGTGAGGAAGAGCTCGATCAGCAGTTTAAAGCACTTAGCAACTCAGCACATGATTTACGTCGCAATCTGTATATTAGTATCGCAGGGGAAGGAGGCGACTTTTACACCAACGGTATGCGAGTTGCGTCAAACCTGAAAGCACTTCGATCAAAAGAAGTAAATTGGCAATTTAGCCTCAAAGAATTGGAAACGCATCAAACTACGTTCTACCCAAGTCTCTATGAAGGACTAACAAAACTTTTTGATGATTTTTATTTTGAGCTTAATGAAGAAGCAGGAAAATATGCGCATATCTCTGATATTGAAGATTATTATCTAAAGCTCTCTAAGCGCTATGAGTTTGATGTGTTAGTGCCAGAGTCTATATACAGAGCACTTGCTGACGCGCAAATCAGCCATAAACGTGTAGACGCTGCATTTGCGACTTTAAATGCATTTGTCACGCGTTATCCCGACTCGTCTTATGCGCATGCAAGCCTAGGCCATGGATATTTAGAGAATAAAGCGTATAACAAGGCGTTGAAAAGCTTTAATCACGCCTTGCAACTTGCGAAAGCACAGCAAGTCGACGACCCGTCAGTATATGATTATTTTGAAAGCATGATAGCCCAAGCAAAAAGCAAAATCGTGCAGTAAGCTATACAGATCGCCGCGTAAAGCGTCTCCTACAACACAAAGTAGGAGCAGGTTCACCCTGCGATCTTGTGCGCTGTTCTGTTTTTGTTGTTACTGCTCGCTGCGTAAAGCGTCTCCTACAACACAAAGTAGGAGCAGGTTTACCCTGCGAGGTTGTGCTCTGTTCTGTTTTTGTTGTTACAGATCGCCGCGTAAAGTGTCTCCTACAACACGGAGTAGGAGCAGGTTCACCCTGCGATCTTTTATGCTTTTACTACCTGTCAAGCTTGCTCAATAAATGCTGCTTAACGGTGGGCCATTCTGAGGCGATAATCGAATACACAACAGTGTCTCTTAGCTCGCTGTTTCTACCGATCTGGTGGCTGCGCAAGATACCATCGAGTTTGGCGCCAAGCCGCTCAATCGCATTGCGAGAGGCATGATTAAAAAAGTGGGTTCTAAATTCAACGGCAATGGCGTCAAAATCTTCAAAAAGTTGCTGTAACAGCAAAAGCTTACACTCCGTGTTAACCGCTGTTCGACGTACTTTATCGCTGTACCAAGTATAGCCAAGCATGGCACGGCGATTAGCTATATCTGCATTGTAATAGCGGGTGGTTCCCACTATTTCGTTGCTGCTATTTAGCCTTACCGCATAGGCAAGGTTGCCTTCAGAACCTTGGCTTATCGCAGTGTTAACATAGCGCTCCATATCCTCTGGATTGGGTACATTGGCATACCAAAGCTTCCAAGCTTCACCATCTTTTACCGCCTGTTGCAGCGCATTAATATGTGTTGCTGATAATGGTTCAAGGGTGACATGGTGTCCTATCAGTGGTTTATCAGTTGGCCACATGCGTTACTACTTCCTTATTTTGAGTATTTTGATGGTATCTTGTTTTGCAAGAGATACAGCTAAATGATTTGCGTCAGTCACAAAAGCCAAGGCCGATATATTGGCTAAGGAATTGGTCAAATCATCAAAAGTTGCGATATGTGTGAGCTTGCCCGTTGCGGTAACGCTAAACTCTGCAATACCAGAGCTACTCTCAGACGCTGCGAACAACCTTTTGCCATCAGGAGCAAGTAACAAGGTGGAGACACCGTTAAGTGGCTTGCCAACTTGGTTTGCATCAATGGTCTGGAGCAATTGATATTGACCATTTTGTTGACGCTCAAAGGCTAAAATGCTGTTACTGCCCGCCGCTGCAACATAAAAAACAGTGAAATCTGAGCTTGCAACCAAGGCTTGTGGTTTACTGAGTGCGAGCAAGTTAGTGTCGTTTTTAACGATGCGCTGTTTAACAGTATAAGTACCTTTTGTCTGTTGCCATAGCGTAATGACATCGCCTTCATAACCTGCAACGATAAGCGCGTTAGCCTCTTTACTTACTAGCACATCCACAGGCCCACCCATATCAGTTTGCTCAGCGCTATCAATAGGGCCTAGCCACGTCACGCTGTTTGTAGGCGTGATCCTAAAAGCAGTGACCGTATTGCTTTTATAACTAGGGATAAATGCATAGCGCTTGTCGCCACTTAAACTAATTTTCCAAGGTGCAAACAAGCTAAAGGTGTCATGAGCTGAGGCATTCTTGGTTGGATCAAACACCACTTTGTAAGACACTTCGTCAGAAAAGGTTTGCACAAGGTTAAACTTACCCGTTTTATCTTTTGCAAACACATTTAATGCACCATCGTAAAAGCTAGTGTTAAGAATGAGATTGCTATTTACGAATACCGCATCGGATGCGCCAGTAAGTAAAAGCGGTTGCGCGTCGCTCGATTGAAAGAGTTGATCTTGGACTAGCTGTTTATTTGCATCAAGCGTAAATGTAACCACTGCGTTATCGTCGCCACTTACTGCAACGGCCTGCGTACCTTGGTGATTAAAACGCAGCTGCCTTGGATTATCTAAGCCGCTAAACCCTGCGGTGTTATTTTGGATGGTTTGAACAACGTCGAACGTTTGGCTGTGTGCGCAAAATGAAATTGACCCAAGTGTGATAAGCATAAGTGCACTTATAGTAGGTTTATACATCTTTACTACCTATTTTTATTATTGTATATCTTACTTGAGTTCCAAAAACTCTCTCATTTCGTCCAAGCGGCTCATGCCGTCTTCAAATCCAAGCTCAATGAGTTTTTGTGTATAAGTACGCTCAAACAGCAAGTAACTCGTTAAACTCGACGGAGAATGCTTTTTAACCCCCATGGTTCTGAGCAACAGCTTGATTGCCAACGGCATATCTTCGTAATAATGATCTGCGACTTCATTAAAATTAACCGTTGGCTTGATGAGCATATGATCTACTCGTCTAAGCTCTTTGTGCTTTTCTCTGGCCGGTAGCAAGCTTACCGTACGGTTGACGCGGTCGAGCCGTTCGATGTCTGAATTTAAGGTATCGCTAAACACACTGTCTAGCAGGTGACCGGCGACCACTGACATTCCCGGAAAATGCGGCTCATAGCCGAGCGGCTGTGGCAGTTTAGGCTGCTCAACACCAATCACAAAGATTTTATCCGCACCTAAATGAATGGCAGGGCTAAGCGGGGAAAGCTGGTGGATAGAGCCATCACCATAGTAATGATGCTTAACGCGCACGCTTGGAAACACCATAGGTATAGCCGAACTTGCCATGAGTAAGTCGAGCGAAATCGTGCCCGGAACACCTTCGCGCTTTGAGCGCTGCCAAGGTTCAGCATTGTTCGCCTGATAAAACGCCACAGATTTACCAGTAGAATAGCTCGAAACCGTAATCGCGATGGCATCAAGATAATGGCGGTGTAGATTGTGATCGATGCGATTTAAATCAAGTACATTGGCCAGCAGCTTTCGAAGCGGCGAGTTATTTAACAAGCTGGCTGGTGGCTGATTAAGGTATTGCGCTTGAAAGCTGCGCATCATATTGGCAAATAAATGGCCGTATGCACCAGTAAACGAGCTTTTGTACACCATGTCGGTGCTAAAGTTCTTCCAAATATATTCCACTTTTTTCACCGCGAGGTGAAAGCAAGATGCGTAACAGGCAATCCCCGCCGAGTTAATTGCACCGGCAGAGGTACCAGTAATGATTTCAAAGGGGAGGGGAGAAGTACGAGGCATACTTTGCGCAAGCGCCTTTAATACCCCAACTTGATAAGCGGCTCTTGCACCACCTCCAGTCAGTAGTAAGGCAATTTTTTTATCACTCGTTCTATGCTTTCTCAAAAGAGGCCATCCTGCTGTTAAATTTGCTTAATTTAAATTTGGTCTTTTTATGCGTTATTTATCTTTGTTGATGTTGTAATGCTTTAGGTGCAAAGAGTTGATAACTCCAGTAAATGCGTTATTTTTAGTAGTAAAGTGCCACTCTGCCCTTAAGCCGCTTTTAGGTTGTATTATTTATTCTAGTTGAACCTAGCTAAAACCCAAGTTGTCTGAGTGCACATACTCGCGCAACATATTAGGCTATTATTTTGAAATTTAAGCACTAAAGCGCTATGGTGGCACAAACAAATTTTAACAAACTAGCGGTTTAATTTAGTCGCTAATTGGCGCGATTTTGTATTTAATAAAGTGGCGATTTAGCTTAACTTCAATGTACTGAACTTAAGTTCGGTGCTCAAGTATTTTTATTAAGATCAAATGTTTGAACAAGGTGTAGCCGGAGTTTGCACCACAACGCATTTTTTTAGGGTTTCAGCGCGCATTAAGTTATTAGTCAAGTATTTGGTGATAGTTTTACATTAACGCGTATCAACAATGACGAAGAGGGAGTCCCCATGTCAGAGAACCATCAAGAAGGTAATAAAAGACCTTCTAACAGCCAGTTGTTATTTGCCGCGATAGTTGTACTAGCGTTGATTATTGTGGCTGTGTTTGTGCTAGCACAAAAAGACACTCCATCGACGGAAAACCAAAAGGTAAAGCAAGATATTGTTGTGCCTGAACAAACAGAAACGCCACTGGTCAATACCGCAAGAGAAACACCACCTGAACAAGTGGTTGAGCCTGAAGTAACCTTGCCACCGCAACGAGAGCAAATCGAGCCAGAGCAAGTAGAGCCGGTTGAACCTGAAGTAACACTACCACCGCTTTCACAAAGTGATACAGAAATTAAAGAAGCGGTATCGAACTATCTTTCTAATCAAGCGGTAAAATTGCTGGCAGACGATGATGTGATCCGCCGTACGGTGGTTTATGTAGATAACCTAGCAAAGGGTAAAGTGGCAGAAAATCACGCACCAGTGGTGAAGCCGCAAGATGGCTTTAGCGTAATTGATGACGACATTATTATTACCGATCCTAACAGCTACGAGCGTTACACACCCTATGTCGCCATGTTCGACACCATGAGCACCGCGCAAGTGGTTAGATTATACGACCAATACAAACCATTGTTTGAAGAAGCATACGAAGAAATAGGCTACGAAGGAGATGCATTCAACGGCACGTTAACTGATGCAATCGACGAGTTGTTGGCAACACCCATTCCAGACACCGCACTGCCTTTGGTAAAAGACTCAGTTACCTATAAATATGCTTATGCAGAATGGGAGCAACTTTCTCCGGCGCAAAAGCAGTTTTTAAGAATGGGCCCTGAAAACATGAAGAAAGTGAAAAAGCGTCTAGAAGAAATCAAAATTGCGTTGAACAAATAAGCACACAGCCTCATAAAATCCACAAAAGCTTGGCAAACTGTTTAAACATCACTCAGTTAGCCAAGCTTTTTGACTTTTCCCTTGCATCCCCCTGCAATCTTCGAGATAATTCTTCCCGCGCCAAACAAGGCCCTCAATGGTAGTCTTATTGGTCCTCTCGCAACAATAGTACGTGAATCTGGTCAGGTCGGGAACGAAGCAGCCACAGCGTATGACTTGTGTGCCGGGATGTGGCTGGTAAGACTGCCACCCAAACCTCCATATTTGCTGTTTGAAGTATAAGTCTTATTCATAGTTACCAAAACTATACTAATTCCTTTATAAATCCAACTAAATGCTAGATCTCAGTTAACTAGATCAAATGGTACTTTCTCTACTAATCTTCTAAAACTCATACGTACAAGTTGGTTTAGTTGCCGTGTTAGCCACGCTCGCAAAGACAAAGTGATTGTGCTTGGCTCCGCGCAAGATATATCACCATTTTTAGTTTTTAGACACAGAACCTAAATTTAGGCAGCTGATCCTAATTTGCGATGACGTAGAAGTATTTGCAGACTTAAAAGATGACTTAAAGAAAATCACGGCCATTAATCACAGATCAAACATGAGCGATACTATGTCGCTGCTAATGGGCTATCAGCTAACTTGATGGTTAATGCCAGCAAAGAGCCTTGCAAAAGCCATGGCAATACTTTAATTGTGTAGAACTTAGAGCTTGAGCAACAAAGTAGAATAACACCTCTCGACTTCTCCATGGCAACGATCGGGCGGTTGTCAAAAGAACAAGGCGGTCCATCAACGCAAACCATCCGTAATCGCACAGGAAAGCATTTTCAGCAATTAATTGAGGCTAGCAGGCGCGACGTGTAAAAAGCCACTCTCAGTGCGCCAAAAGCCGTTATTGAACAGCAACGACCAACATATTCTCGATGCTATCGACGATCCAGTGATTAGAGCTGTTGTAGGCTCACTGATTGCCGAACGTAATAAATACCGTGATCAGCTCAATACATTAAAAGCCAACTCTGACTTATTTATAGACAGAACCAAAAGCGATAAAACCAACACCACACTTGAAAACAAACAACTGGTACCGCTGGAAGTTGAAACTATTAAAGCCGCAATTTCTGATGCGTTTTTCAATAAACAAGACTGGGAAGTTATGCCAACTGGACAAGTCAAAGATGCTGAGGTAAACGAGATCTATAAGCGTGGGTATGTGAATAGGCTTAAAAAGATACTTTGAATTTAGCTTTCATCCCAATTTATACATTTTAATTACGGCACCTAAAAAGATTGAAATAATTACAAGACAAGTAAGTAGCTGAATGCTCACTAGAAGCTTGGTTAAATAATCATTCGCTACTAGATCACCAAATGTGGTCGTTGTGGAGATCCCTATGCTGAAGAACGCAAAGTCGACAAAGCTAACCCTGCTTCTCACCAATTGAATATCATCCCTTAATGCATCAATTGCTTTTCTACGAGTTTCACTAATGATATTTTCGTAGTCATATCGTTTCTGAAAAAGCTTCTTTTTGGTATCAGATGCTTTTCTATATTCATCCCAAGTTTCATTGGACATAAAGCCTGCCAAATTTTGAAGGAGGTTCTCGGAGTTTAAGTATGCTTGATTCGCCGTCTTTGATTTTGCTTGTGCGAGTTCAACTCTTTTCTTTCCTAGTTCTTTTAAAATATCTAAATCAGCTTCTGTAGTTATTTCTTTCGGGAGCTTTTTCTCAAGAATATCCAACTGAACTTGGATAGCTTCTTCAGTATTTCTAAACGGTTTAAGCTTCTTCTCATCATAGAGTCTGAAGTTGTTATCAATTTCAGAGTTTCTTTTGTTATCTAGAGCAACTAGGCTGTCTTCCAAAATTTTCAGTTGATGTTCAATATCTAGGATTTGCAGTTCAGCTTCTCGTAACTTTGTATAGAAAATATCGTAATTTCTTTTATACGTATACAAATCAACTTGGAAGCTAGTTTGGTAATGTGGTCTATCTTCCCAAAGGAAGCTTTCAATATTCTGAAAGGGATGCACGTTTAGTTGGGGGTTGATGATGAATCTATCTGGCTTTTGCAACCACAGCAGCCAGTAAACGACCGCAAATAGAAGTACACATATCAGATAGTAGCTAAACCAACGTATAGGACTTTTCAATTAAACACCTTTAAATACTAATTATAGTGTGGGTTTGATATTTTTAACTTTTGTATGATTTAATGCTTTTTTTGAATTTTTCTCATCCCAGCTTTCTATAATGAACACGGCTGCGGTATGTGCTGCATGTACTGCTAGTCGAGCATGACGAGGTTTTATATTGTAGCGAGTTCTTCCCTCAGCATGCGCGGCACTTGCATGAGTTCGTAAGGCTCCGATACCACTAACTGTCGAAAATAACCCACTCAGGATTCGAATTAGGTCCTCGTCCTGAATCTGCCTAATATCAAAGCCAAGTTCATCTTTTATGACTTTCCAAACTCCCTGTAGGTCTTTTTTAGCAGGCATAGCTAAGCCCGCATCTTCGATAAAAGTCTTACAGACTGCTTCAAGTATGTTGCAAGCTGCCAATATTGCTTCTCTTGGGTCACGAACTAAATTTTCTATAGCCCTGTCGAATTCTGCATTGATAGCTGGTAAGTCTCGGTTTCTGATGATGGTAGATAAAGACTTTATCGGAGCACTAGCCCCATCTAAAATAAGACCACCTTGATGATATTCAAGTCCATATTTAGACAAACATTTCCTAATATTTTGAACATACTTGTAAGCTTTATTTTCAACTTTTTGAAGCATTACCTCGGTGTATTCTGATTGATAATCAGGGTTTTCCATATAATTTTCTATGAGCTTACCCAGAATATCTAAAGGTTCATTGGACTGGTTATTGACTCTTCTTAACCACTCAAGGGCTTTGACCGACTTACTACCTTCAGGCGGTTCTCCAGGAGCGTTGGAGTACATGAATAGAGAATCCATAGATGCGTGAGTTTCTAAGTTTGACAGAGCATCTACTGATACAGCGATAAGCGGGGCAGGTATCTGTTTGTTCATTTGGTATAACGCCTTGAGTTTGTAATGTAATTAAGGCTGCCAGAAGTTAATCTATTTTGACAGATGAAGTGCAATGAGAGCATTCAGTTAGTTTCTTGGAGTATGGCACATCTTCACTTGAACGGCTCCAAACATGAAAACAAAATGGACACCTAAACCACCTTGTTTCGTATTGTTTTGGCGCGGGGTTTAGGTCAATAAAATCCCTAAAAGCCCGTGTCGGTTTTCTTTTATAGCGTGGGTTTTGCTGAAATCCATAAACTGGGTCATATAACGGCTCGGTCTCTTCTGCCAATTGCTGTTGTTCCTCCCACTTACTCGTTTTTGTCCTAGAATAAGATTGTAGAGTGAATGTAAACATTGTAAAAGTAATTATTTAGAGCAAATGGTAGAGGTATAAGATGGATGGAAACAAGACGATTTAAAGATAGATAATAGCCCAATAGCTCGTTGATTACGGTTGTTATGCAATCAAAAACACTTCTCAATAGTAGCTTTGGAGCTACAACAGGTGAATAGGAATTTATGGGACCAACATGAAAAAATCACTCGCAATTGTTGTTTTTATAACCGCAGTAGTTGGCATTGCTGTTTTCGTTATTGGAGATATACAAAAGAAAACATTAAAGGAAGCAATTGCCTCTGCTGTAAATGTCGAACCAAGCAAATTATTGTTAAATCTCCCTCCAAAACATGCTCGCTTTCCGGGCTCAATACTATCCCCAAGCAATTCATCATTTATGGTTTACAGCTCGGGTGATGCTGATGATGAATCTATTTTGAGAGGTGAACAATTTACTATAGAAGCAGTTGTTAACGATATGTCCAATGTTCAGGCTGGTGGAAAAAGCAGCTTGTTTAATAATGCGTTTTCTAATGATGGACAATTGGAAGTAACTCTTAATATTAAAGATGCATTTATTGCAGAATTACCAATTGGTGCATTGAAGGAGAAAATTGCAAAAAATGTTTTAGTGCAGGCGGCTATGGAAAATAATATAGAGCCAATTATTGTAAGTCGCGCGTATGTTGGTGTCGTTGAGTACGTGGTTCGCGCGCTAAATGAGTCTGGTGTCAAAACGCTAGTTGATATGTCTAAAACTGGATATAAAGTTGAGAAAGCAAGACTTGGCTCATTTAACTTTTCAGATAATATTGAAGATAGAAAAGAAATATCATTTTCTATTAATTCGCCTATCGTATTTGCCTATGAAGTGATGGAAGCAAGTTATGTTGCTACTGATTTATCTGACAAAGGTGCGTTAGTACTAAATGAGTTGAGCTCTAGAAGAGTGGCAGAGATCGGTAATGAAAACCCTGTTCAAGAACGAAAAACGAACAATTCATTTGGAGTGGTTACAATTGCCAATGCACATTACGCTAACTTTCGGTCGTTAGATATACCGCAATCTACAGAAGCTTCTCTTTTGATGCGGCAATTCTTTGAATCTTATGACCCAGTTTTTGTAAAGCAACTGAATAGCACCAAACAAATGCCGATCAGTGATGATAAGTTATTGGATTGGACGGTGGATCTGACACTAGAGCTTCTTGAGAATCCTGTAGAGCACCTAGTGGTATATTACACAGGGCATGCCCTTTCTTTACCTAATGGAGAAATCGTACTACTTCAAGGTAATGTAAATAAAGACTACGCGGAACGAGCTGCACAGAGCTATAGCCCTTCACTTAGTGAGTCGGGAGATGGCCTTATTCTTGTAGAGCAGCTATACAATGCGCTGTCAATGGCAAACGTACCTTTCACACTAATGATCGATGCATGTTACCCAAATGATGAGATGGCTGATGCCCTTACTAGGGTTAGCATGCTATTAGGGGATAAGGAAGGAACTGAACTTTACTATATTGGTGATAGTGCGCTGATCACAAATGAGCTGTCAGATATTGGGAAGGTCATGCGGCAAATTGGGAGCAGATTTGAGTACCGCCAACAAAACAATGCTGTGATATTTTCATCGAAACCTGGTGCCAAGTCCGTATTTAAGTCTAACCCAGTTAACCCATATGGCTTTGAGTTGCCACCACTAGCTGCACGAATATTAAAATTTAGTGACGTAGTTGATTCTAATAATAGAAAAGAAAAACTATCTAAAATTGTAAGAATGAATATAGATTCATTGAATGGTGTCGGAGAAATTAGTCTAAGTGGTTCAGTTACATGGAGTAATCTTGAAACCATGATGAATTCATTGTAACAAGTAAAGCATTGTCGTGGATCATTTAGCTAATATCCAATGTAAATTTAGAACTCAATGGCCCAGAGTATATAGCATTCAATGGGACTAACTGGTCGTTGTTTCGGGCAATTTTCAGTCAGCCTATTTATGTATTTCGCGTTGTGGCGTTGTTGTACAAATTTGTTATCCGCTTATCACTGGGTAAAAAAATGGCAAAACCCATCAGTATTTTTTGTAATGCGCTGTAATGGCCTCACTCATTTTTCGTTTCTATACTTTGTACGCAGCTTGAGGGAAGGCCTTCAAGCACAAGTTCGAAAGAAGGAGTTTGTTTATGTCCAGTCCAGCGAATGTCACAATTAAGAATAGAACAAACCAATCAATTACTACGAAAGTCACTCGAGACTCTTGGGTTGAGGGTGATGGCAGTTCAATTGATGGTAAAGTAATCCCTCGAGGTGAACATGGCGTCTTTAAGGTGGTCGCTAAAACAGGCCACCATGGTGAGTTAGATATTGATTTTATTGGCGGAGACAGCGGTAACGTACTCGGTACTTTGGAAATCTTGAGTATTAAAGATCCTCAGGAAGGTGTAAAGAGCCTTGCAGTAAATGCTAACCAAAGCGAAATAGATGTGTCAGCAATGGGATATAGAAGTTCGCCTAATGATGACGAATTACGAAGAATTAATTTCTTAATTGTCTAGTCGTTAATATTGAAAAGAGTAAGGCAGTTTTTTGTCACCAAAATCTGGTTTGTGTAGTGAAAATATCATTGCTGACCTATACCTTAACTTCCTCATTAAAGTGGCATAGAGTTAACTTTCTCTATGCCAGCATGTCTTATACAGTATTTTAGTCTTTTAAAAGCGGTTACAAGTGTTGTTTTCTTTTCTCCTTGAGAAAATCAACGCAAATGTTAATGTTTTCTACATTAGACATTTACCACTATCAAGGACTGAAGCAGTGAAGATTAATTCACCACTAGTTAATTCGCAGGTCAATTTAGCCAGTAACTTAACCGCTAAAAAGGAGGCTGAGGCGCATAGCATCGAATCTCAAGCACCAAAGAAGGAGATGAACGCTGCGGCATTGTCAGCCGAAAATACGCCAGTATTAACTGAAGAAGAAATCCAAAAGCTAAAACAAGAAACTTTTGAGATTAGCAAACAAAATTATAAAGTGATGGGAGAGACGCAAGAGGCGTTTGCAACCACCTTAAGCGAGTTTGAAAAATTTAAAAAAGAACAAAGTAGCTTAAATCCAGAAATTGATTTGAGTTCTTTAGATTTATCGCAAGAGGAAGATGGCACACTAAAGCTCGTTGGTGGAAGTGTAGACGGTAAATTGCGTGAGGATCTTGAGTCTATAATTAACGAAAACAATAAGCTAAAAAATGCCTATGAACAGGTACATGAAGGACTTGCACAAATTGTTCGATTCTCTGGTGCAGATCGGCAAGGCATCGAAGCAAAGGACCTTTATGGCAATATTAGGTTGAATGAGTTAAGTAAAAGCTTCGAAAACCAATTCCATGATACGGGCTTTGGTCAGGATTATCATACACTTGAGGACAAAGTGAATAGCCACCCAATGCTGTTTGCAATGAAAATGAACGAGGCAATATATCCTAGAATTAACATAAATGTGTAATTGAGTATCGATAGCTAGGGCAAGTCTCA
The DNA here is from genome assembly GCF_013319255.1 of Pseudoalteromonas sp. JC28. Classification (NCBI taxonomy): domain Bacteria; kingdom Pseudomonadati; phylum Pseudomonadota; class Gammaproteobacteria; order Alteromonadales; family Pseudoalteromonadaceae; genus Pseudoalteromonas; species Pseudoalteromonas sp. JC28. Next base: position 361,794 of record NZ_QOKX01000005.1, read on the forward strand.
CATTTTGTATGACGCTCAAAAGTTGAAGATAGTGATGAACGGGCGCAACTACAATACTCCAGAGTCTAAAATATTAGAGACTGCTTGTGTAAAGCCAATCGGCAAAAATTCGTTAAAATTAAATTCACTTATAAACTATGACGTTAATAAACTTTGTAGCAGAATCTAAAGCTCTATAACCATGCTTTTGCGCAGCACTAAACTTGGTTTTCTGATCAGTTTTAAGGAGATGCCAAACACCGTCATAAAAAACTTCAAGTTGACCTTCTAGAACATGAACAAGCTCTTCTGCAACATTATCATGCGGCTCTCTTAAGTGTTCATCATTTGGAATGAGAGAAATGACAAACACCTCGGTATTTTTGCTCCCGTTAGATGAATAAACAGGAGCAAATATAGAGCCTTCTTGGTTGATAGAGTTATTCGAATTCTGCGGGTCGCTCGGATCAAGTAACATTGTGTACTCTATGCCAATACCCTGCGCCAACTTCCACAATAATTCAACTGTTGGACTAGACTCAAACCTTTCAATTTGTCCTAACATCGCCTTGGAGATGCCGGTCATGTTGGCCAATTTATCTAGGCTTAGGCCTCTCTCTTTTCTGATGTCTTTTAATCTAACACCTAGGTTTTTGGAAATTTCCGATTTAACTTTCATTATGTTGTGCGTTATTGCGTACAGTGATATTGTGTGCACTATAACGCACAATGCAGCACTTATCTATTCAGAAGGGAATTACATGCCTAGTAAAACTTTTGTTTGCTTCGTTTATTTACTTTGTGTCATCAGCTCTGTCAGTGTAGCGTCAGAATATACGCCTTTAGACAACTTTATCGTTAAAGCCAAATCCGTGACCAAGTCGGCTTCAGGCACATCCGTTGTATTGATTAAGGATGGTAAAATTACTCACGAAGTTCACGTTGGTATGACGAATGTTGAAAAGCAGATCCCTGTCGATACAAATTCGGTTTACTACTTCGCTTCGACAACTAAAGCGATAATGGGGCTGGCGACATTACAGGCTGAAAAAGAAGGTTTGCTTTCTAAGGACTCTACCTTGAGGCAGCTATTTCCAAACGTTAAGTTTTCTTATATCAATCCTGACAACTACTCAGTCAGAGACTTATTGTCTCATCGCTCTGGATTAACCAATGACGCGATGACATGGACTTTTTCTTACACTGGAAACCATGATAAAAAGCAACGAATTCATTTTGTTTCCTCGCTAAAACAGCACCCGAAAATTAAAAAAGATGAGTTTGGTTACACAAACCTTGGGTACAATCTTTTAGCAATATGGTTTGATGAGAACTATGAAGGGGGATGGACAAATGCGATTAAAGATCTAGTGCTTTCACCTGCAGGAATGAAAAATTCAACAGCAGATGTTGATCAAGCAAGATTGCAAAATTGGCCTATTCCAAGCCCATATTCATATAAATTCCGAAGTGGTCAATCTGAGATTTATATGAATAAAAACAATGCGACTTTGTATTCAGTGGGTATTTTTGCCAGACCAAATGATTGGGGTAAGTTGATAACCCACTTGTTACCAATAAATGCAGAGCGCTCAGCGTTTCCCAAGTCGGTTGTAAGAGCGTCTCAACAACTACTGATTAGTGATATTGATAGCTATTTTTCCGGCTATGGATGGGGATGGATGCACTCAAAAGTGGCTGGTGAAAGTGTGTTAATGCACACTGGAGGGTTTGATGGCGCTTCTGTTCAAGTATCTTACGCTCCCGAAAAAAACCTTGGTGTCGTTGTTGTTCATAACGAAAGTGGGCTCATTGCAAATGAGTTAAATGGCAGAATAACTGAAATCGCTTATAAAATGTTAACTAATCAAGATGTGAGTAAGCTTATTGAATTCCACCAAGAGGAGATGACTGATCTTGCTGTTTATGTTGAAAAAGCAAAGGCAGCAATTGCCGCTAAAAGAGAAGACTTGTCAAAACGCCGGAGCATATCACCTTCGCTTAAATTATCACTTGAAGGTGTATACGAAAACACGGATGTTGGACAGTTGACTATTAAACAGAGAGACAGCGATTTACATCTTGCTTGGGGGGATTTACAGAGCAAGGTTTACAGTGGACAAGCAGATAATGAATTTATAGTAGAACTTAGACCGGGTAAGTTCTACGAACTAACCGCTGATAAAAGCATGTCCGTTATCGAATTAAAGGATTGGCAATTCCAAAAAGTTAGGTAATTCAGAGGTAAGGTTAGTTGCAATCTAGATGCAAATTAGTGTGACAACGCCAAAGTTGTGTAGCGGATATGCCGACAGCCCCTTTTGGAGCTCACATTAGCGTAACAGCAGCTCCAATTCCAACCCCAAAGCTTGTATAGAACTAGTGTATATAGTCATCAATTAGCTTGCGCCAAGCATCGGGCTTACCGTAATAGGCAGTATGCGGAAGCTTTACGAACGTCTCATGCTTTTCAAGGATAAGGGTTGGGTAGCCAGTAACCTGAAGCTTTTGCATTAATTGGCGGCTTTGCGCGATTTTTGTTTGCTCAGCACCTTGATTTGCCAGCATAGCTCGTTGCCAGTGGTTTTTATCTAGCCCAAGCTCAACGGCTAGCTCCTCTATAGCCTCAGCTCGGTTAACCTGTTTACCCTCTATATAGTGGGCATGCTGAATAGTTTTAAGCATGTTAAGTGGCTCTATGCCCAATTGCTCAGCGGTTATGATGGCACGAGCGGTGATGTATGAGTCAAGGAGCATCGGATCGTTACTCTTCACCCTTTGGATGTAACCTTTGCCAAACTGCGCGCCTGTTATGCTGGCTATACGCGCATCGCTTGTGAGAATGTGGTTGCGGAATGCTTTCTCTATAGATTGGTTGGCAATCATACCTCCAGGATGCAGTTCAAGCTTGAGGTCACTGTTGGCTGCAATTGCATCCAGCAGTGCAGCCGCACCATAACACCAGCCACACATGGGGTCGAAGAAGTAGTGCACTTTTACCATTTCATCTCTCCCATATGTACCTTAGCACCAATACCCAACGCCATCGGTAATCCTGCATCAGGGTAGCGTGCAGACATACTATCAATCAGTTCAGCGCTATTTTTGCTGCTGCTTTTTGCCTGACTAAAGTCGCTTAAATACTGCTGCGAGTAGCTTATGGTACTTGAATCAAGTTTGGTGCCTGCTTTCATGTGACCAGGTATTACAATCTCTGGCTTCAGTGCTTTTAACTCTTTTAATTGGCGGCTCCACGCTTGTTGACTGCGTTGGGATTGCGCATCGGCCATCCATAAGTGCACATTACCGTAGACTGCAACATTGCCCAGAATCGCTTTACTTGACGGGATCCATAAGTAGGGGCGGTGTGCCAGCTCAGATTGCGTGCCGTGGATCTCTATTTTGTGCCCATCTACAAAGAGTGTATTTCCCTCTACAACTGTTGGGATGTATGGCTTAACAGGTGCATTTTCCCCCATTTTTGGTGTCCAGAATGCTAATTTACCCGCGAGTTTTTCTTCAATCACTGCTTTTACGGCCGCTGTGGTTAGGATCTTAGCTTCAGGGAATAAAGTGTGTAGCACTTCCGCGCCAAAATAATAGTCCGGATCAGCTTGGCTGATAAAAATCGTTTTTAGGGTTTTGCCGCTGTCGAGCACTTTGGCAGCTATGCGTAGTGCATCCGCTTTGGTAAAACCCGTATCTACGACCATCACTTCACTCTCACCAATCACCAGTGTTGAGTTAACGTGGAAGCTGTTTTTGTCAGCGTTATAAACATCCAGTGTAAGTGGGGCGGTGTTTGCTGCCATCGCATTGCTTGCGAATAAAATCGATGCTGCTATCAACGTTAGGTGTTTCATATCTTTTGCCTCAATAGGTTTAGTACGGAGCAGATGATATGAAATTGATAGGCTCAGAAAAACATGCCAAACTAAACATCATTGTTTCATAAATCGAACAAATAAATGGATAGACTCATCGCTGCTAAGGTCTTTGCCGACGTTGCAATCACAGGTAGCTTTACCGCGACGGCTGATAGGCTAGATATGTCTCGCCCTATGGTAACTCGGTACATTGAAGCAATGGAAAGCTGGCTAAACATTCGTTTATTACATCGCACCACGAGAAAAGTGTCTTTAACGACAGCAGGGGAGTCCTGCTTGGAAGAAGTAAGACAGTGGCTGAGGCAAGCTGACACCATAACCGGCTTGGCGAATACTAGCGGAAAACTGTCTGGTACGGTTCGACTAGCAACCAGTATGTCTTTTGGCTTTTCTCAACTTGTGCCCGCTATTCAACAGTTTATGTCAGCACATCCTGATGTGAATATTGATATTGATTTGCAAGATTCTGTGGCCGATCTCACTGAGAGTCAGATAGATCTTGCTATTCGTATTGCCTCTGCACCGGACCCTTCTTTGATTGGTAAATCAATTGCAGTATGTGACTCTGTTATTGTGGCGTCGCCGCAGTACCTTACGAGTGCAAGTGAAATCACAAAACCTGATGACCTAGCTGAGCACTTATGCCTTGGGTATAAGAATTTTCAGCAGCATATCTGGCATTTGCGCAAAGGTAACTCACAACAGTCGGTAGCCGTAAACTGTCGTTTAACTGCGAACGAAGCGACGGCCTTAATGCACGCAGCGTTAAATGGCGCTGGTTTGGCAATTCAACCCACTTATTTGGTTAACCGCTACATCAAATCTGGCGAGCTTAAGCCGGTACTACCTGATTGGAAGCCAAGCGATATGAATATATACGTGCTCTATTCTTCGAGAAAGTATATGTCTCCAACCGTGAGGGCATTGATAGATTATTTGTCGCACTATTTTGCCAACACGCCATGGTGAAACTGCAAGTATCTTAAGAGTTACATCTTAATGTTGTTACGTTACTAGCTCGTTTGCTCAGATGAGTGGCTAACACGACGAGTGTTTTATTATCGCTATATTTCTCAATTACTTTTTACTTAAAACTAAGCCCAGCTAGTTGCTGGGCTTGACATACTTAGCAGATGTAAACTGTTGGGCAAAATTCAGGTGCGGTATAGCATGCACCGTAGTCTTTACTGTAAGCGCCGGTTCCGCCTGCTATTTCTTTCGTTTGTTTAGCATCTAGCGCTTTGTTTGCGTTAAGGTTTTTTAATTTTACTTTTTTCAGTTTCATGTTGTATCCAGTTATTTTGTTATCTTTGATTATTCGGTAATGTAGATAAATACCTATTTCTAAGTACTTATCTGTTAAATAATGTGTTTAATTTTTAAACACATTTCAAGCGGGGATGGCAAATAACTTCAGTAGATCTTTTAGTTGTTTGTTTTTTAAGTTGTTTATTATATTGAATTTTTATCAAGCAAGTAAAAATGACAGCGTTGGACTTTTGTGCATGTCAATCTTGTTGATTGTACAACCTATATCCAACCAATTGTTGCGGCAAATAGCTGCGTGCGCCTTACACATTAAAAGAAGCAATGCTAGTATCCTTGTTAGGATAACAATCGAGTTGATAAAAAGTAGGGGAGCTAATGGCATTATCATTTCAGACCTTAAGGTTGCATATTATTGAGGTTAACGACGATTTTCCGGCACTCGATCGTGAACGGCTGATAGAGCAAATTCCCCATATCCTGAGTTCTAACGTGGTTGAAAACCTTCTCCCCTATTTTCATGGTATTGATTCAACAAAACAGGCCGAAAACTGGTTTCAGCGTATGTGTTCAGAGAGCCGCTTACTGCAAGTTAAGCTTGGGCAGCATGAGACAATTGGCTTTTTGTTTGTTTACGTTGAAAACGAAAGTGATGCGCATATCGGTTACTTATTGGCTGAAAAGCACTGGGGCAAAGGTTACGCCAGTGAATTGCTGCAAGGGTTTATCCATGCAGTTACCAGTATAGAGTATTGGAGTACCCTAATTGCGGGAGTGGAGCAATCCAACCATGCTTCCATTCGGTTGCTCAAAAAGCTGGGGTTTTCACAGCAAGTGCATGATGAAAACAGTCCACTTTTCTTTGAATATGAGATCCATCGCGTCTGTTGACCTCAGCGGTTTGACTTTTATTTCCCTGAATGTGCTTTGGTCACAACGCTCGACTTGTCGTTAGTCCATCAATTGATAAAAGTAAAAAATATAACAATTGTTGTTATTTTCTTGTTAATGTAAGCGCTTACATGTTAGGTTTAACATTCAACATACGATTACACCGCGCTGAAAAGTGTGTAGTAAAGCTCGTGTGTTTGAAAAGCGCTATATTTTTCAATTGTTCGGAGTTGTTATGGATTGAAATGTAAGCGCTTTCATTTCTGCGGTTTATGAAGTGATAAAAGGATCCGTGTTTTAGTGGTTGATCACTAAAGCAGTTTTATACATTACATTTGGAGACATAAAGTGAAAACGAGTAGCAAGTTAATCGCAAAGCTCGCAAACATTAGCGTTATCAGTCTGATTGTTTGTGCGTCTTCGCAAAGTAACGCGGCTGTGGGGAATTTACTTTGGGAAGATAATTTTAATAATTTAGATACCAACACATGGAATATAGATGTCGGGGATGGTTGTGACCAAGGAATATGTGGTTGGGGTAATCAAGAATTACAGTGGTACAGTGAAAATAATGTCTATATTAGCGACATTGTAGGCGAGGTGGGAAACAAAGGCCTTGTTCTTGAAGCAAAAAATCAAGCGATAGGCGGCAAGGCATTTACCTCAGGTAAGATCCAGAGTAAGAATAAGCTTGCTGTGCAATATGGCATGATAGAGATCAGAATGAAGGTATCTGATGTCGACACGGGGCTTTGGCCTGCACTTTGGATGCTAGGAACGAGTACAGCTAGCTGGCCGGCAAAAGGCGAAATCGACATCATGGAGATGGGCCAATCTCAAGCCGCTCGTAATGATGCAGGCTTTCCCGGTGCGCCAAGCAATAACTATACAGGCTCGAACTTAATTTTTTATGCAGATGCCGCCTGCAATGAAGGTAATCCAACCTGTGCAGCAAGTGTGGCATACAAAACCGATAATGCACATTTGTCCTCAACCCCCTTAACCAATCGCTTTGTTATCTACCGTACTTATTGGACTGCAGAAACGATCCGTTTCACAGTTGAGGATAATGGGGTCGAATATGATATGTTCGATAGCCCGTTTGTTATTAGTGAAGAGTCAAATGAATTCAACGCACCATTTTATCTATTGATGAATTTGGCTGTCGGCGGGTTATTTACGGACGCGCTTAGCAATGAACAGGTGAGCGCGCCACTTCCTGGGAAAATGGTGGTGGATTATGTGCGTATTTATGAGCTAGATGGTCAAGGTGAAGTGTTCAGCGGCAATGTCACTAAGCCCGAAGTTGGCACCTTTGGTGTTTTTAGTGAGGGGCCAAGCGATAATCAGTTAGTGCCGGGAAGCAACGCGGATATTTATGTGTGGAACCAAGACTCACTCACTCAGGGCAATATCCCTGCCTATGAAGGCAATGAAGTGATTGCATGGCAATATTCGCCAACGCAGTGGTTTGGAGCCGGTATTCAAAGTCGTCAAGCGCGAGATATGAGCAACTTTAGGGATGGTTACTTAAATTTTAAGATTAAAATTCCTGCGAATGTGAGTTTCAGAATTGGCATTGCTGACACTTATACTAATGAGAACTGGATCACATTCCCCGCGAACACCAATCAGTATGGCCTTGTTCGTGATGGTCAATGGGGTGAAGTGCGTATTCCAATCACTGAGTTAGCGGGTAGCTTGGTGGCATTACAATCAATTAAAAATCACTTCAATATTGTCTCTGTCGCTGGGCAAGAACCTAACTATTCTTTTCAAATGGCAATTGACGATATTACCTGGACAGGGGGCGGTAGTACCCCTGTCGATAGCGATCAAGATGGTGTTGAGGATAGCCTCGATCAGTGCCCAAATACTCAACCAAATGAAGAAGTTGATGCGAATGGCTGTCCACTGAATAATTTACCCGATGGATTGGAACAGGTCTCTCTGGATACTTTAACTTTCTATGTTAACACTACCGGCTGGGCGGATGTTCATTATCGAGTCAACGGCGGTGTGCAGCAAAATGTCCGCATGCAAGTGATTAATGGTCGCAATGAGCTGACAATATCTGGGCTAGCAGTGGGGGATGTGGTTAGTTTTTGGTTTACTTACCAACAGGAGGACGGAACGGTCGTAGATACCGCAGAGCAGGCCTATATACTTTCAGAATCCTCAGCTGGTAACGATAGCGATGGTGATGGCGTGAATGATGGTATCGATCAGTGTCCAGATACGCCTGTGGGGGATGTGGTAAACACCGATGGATGTAGCATTTTAATCACTGAGCAACTTCGTATCGAAGCGGAAGACTATAGCAACTATTTTGATAACGATGCAGGCAATACAGGTGGCGAATATCGCAATGATGATGTTGATATTGAGCTGACCAGCGACAACGGCGGTGGTTACAACGTAGGTTGGACGTCGGCGGGAGAGTGGCTCGAATATCAGGCTAATTTAGGCGCGGGAAGCTATAATTTGACCGCACGCGTTGCCTCCCAAGTTGGTAACGGAGCGTATAACGTTGTTGTTAATGGTAATCTAGTTGCCAGTACCGTTGTGCCTGCTACGGGTGGCTGGCAAACCTTTATTAGTCAAAATATTGCGTCGATTACGTTAAATGAGGGTGTACATACCGTTCGTGTTGAAATGGCGGGTGGCGAGTTAAATCTAAACTGGCTTGAGTTCAATATCGCTGGTTCATCTAACAATGATAGCGATAACGATGGTGTGCCAGATAATCTAGATCAATGTCCCAATACACCTACGGGCCGCCAAGTTGACAGCCAAGGTTGTGAGATCAGCTTTGGCACTATTGTGCCACTTTATGATGCAACAACACCTTTAGAGCAAGCTGTGAGTTATGACCGTGGAGATGCACTAATTACGCGTTTTGCTGATCGCGGCCGAGACCGCCATGCAAAAGAAGATCAGTTTCAAATCTATGATCACTATTTATCGCATTATTGGACGCATCGAACTGCGCAATTTGAAATCGCTGATTTTGTAGCTAAAGGCGGCTCACGCATTGAAGTGACCTTTATTACAGAATGGAAACTCGGTGCGCGCGAATTTCGTGCTTGGTATCGTGGATTAGGCACAGTTGCTGAGTACCACGGTAATTACTTTGGTGGCGGTGCGGTCGTTGAGCTTGATAACGGCAGTTATGATACGAACTTTAATAAGATAAGTGATTCAGGTGATCAATATCGTTATAGAGTGATCATTGATGACTACAGACCGCTAAATTGGGACCCTGCTGCAGGCTTTTTGCCTCTTGAAGTTGGTCAGCGCATGGAGTTTGAAGTTAGCCAATTTCTTGATGCGCCACCAGAAGGACGAGAAAATTATTATGGTACAACGTATTTATACATGGTAGGTGAAGGGCTTGTCCCATGGAAAACCGTTGGCGACTTTGCTGATCCATCATCACAACGCGAAGATTCTTACCCGATTGCAGAAGCGGGGTGGTTAGGAGGCAAAACCACATTGCCATACAATTACACTAATGAGCCTGATAATCACTTTATGCAAATGGCGACCAATTTATCGAGCCAAAATGGACAGGCATTTGTTCAGGGGCGACGTGTTCACCACAGTAGTTTTGTTAATGGTGAACACGATGAACGCAACGGAGAAAATGGCGTGTTTAGTGCGGTGGTTGGAAAGTCAGGCCCACACTATATCAACGACAGTTGCGCAGCTTGCCATGTTCGCAATGGTCGTGCGGCTCCACCAGCTATTGGCGGCTCATTGGCAAAATGGGTGTTTAAAGTGGCCGATATCAATGGCAACACCCATCCCTTATTGGGGAATGTGTTACAGCCTAAAAACACAGGCATAGATACCGAGACGCAAGGCGAGGGAGATGTAACGATTGCTTCGTGGACTGAAAATAATGGTTTGCGTTCACCCAATTACCAATTTAATAAAACCACTCCAGCACGCTACTCAGCCCGTATCGCGCCTCAGCTGGTGGGCTTGGGCTTACTTGAAGCGATACCAGAGAGTGCGGTGTTAGCGTTGGCGGATGAAAACGACAGTAACGGCGACGGTATTTCGGGCAAAGCGCAGCGCGTGAACGATCCTATTACCGGTCAAACACGGTTAGGACGCTTTGGCTACAAAGCTGCGGCGGCATCAATTAAACACCAAGTCGCTAGTGCATTTAATACGGATATGGGAGTAACCAACTCGGTATTTCCAAATCCTGACTGTGGAGCATCACAATCAAGCTGCGGAGGTGGCGGTGTAGAAGTGTCTGATCAACATCTCACTGCGCTAAGCAAATATATCGCTTTATTGGGTGTAAGAGCGCAGCGTGGGCTTGACGACCCTGAGGTGCAATTAGGAAAGGCACGCTTTACCTCAATTGGCTGTGAAGGTTGCCATACAGCAACATTTGAAACCAGTGAGTATCATCCATTTGCGGAGTTACGTGCGCAAACGATCCATCCGTATACCGATTTATTATTACATGATATGGGCCCAGGTCTTGCGGATAACTTAGGTGAAGGCATCGCTAGCGGTGCTGAGTGGCGAACAGCGCCATTATGGGGGATTGGATTGTCTGCTTGTGTAACAGGTGGTGTTGATAATGTGTTAGGTGGGCAGGGCAATGAGTTTTGTACCGCTGAGCCAAGCTATCTGCACGATGGTCGTGCGCGAACGATTGAAGAAGCTATTTTATGGCATGATGGTGAAGCGCAAGCAGCGAGAGTAGCTTACGAAAGCTTGTCGGCAAATGATAAATCAGCCGTGTTGGCATTTTTAAACTCATTGTAAGTTTGTGCATCAAAGATCACGAAAGTCATGAGCTTTGATGCACTTGAAGTTGTTATTACAGTGCTTAGTCTTACAGCGTGTAATGGAAACCGATGGCGATACCGTCGTCTTCGGTTTGTGACATTTGTGCTTCTTGCGCGGCATCGGCGCTTGAGAAGTCACTAAAGTCCTTACGCGCTTCAATGTACAAAATGGTGTCTTCAGACATAAAGTAGTGTGCGCCTATCACGGCAAACTGACGCTTAAAAACATCATTAGGATCAGCATTAAAGTTTGGTTGGATCACATAGTCATCGCCCGCATCAAATACGTTGTAAGCGATAAATGTACGCACGTCATTATCAAAACGGTAGCTAACAAGCGACTCTAATCCAACGGCATCCTTGATTAAGCGGCCTAGGTTATCTGTATCGTGGTTTTCGTTTTTATTGATGTTTGCAGCTGCATACCAACCAGGCTTATAGAAATCCCCGTAAGTAATACCGACGCCATAAATTAAATCTTTAACCGATTGATTTCGGCCACCAGCGTACACAATATCAAACGCGCCGCGGTTAACACCGGCTGTGAGAGTTAAGTTTTCGGTCGCAGCATAGGTAAGTGAGGCACCATAAGTTGAATTAAACTCTACTTTTTGTGCCGCGTTGTTCCCTTGATTAAATTGGGCTTCGCAGGAGCTGCTCGAAATATCAACGACATCACAAGTATAAAAGTCATCAGATTTTAGCTGAGCTTGTACAGCAAAGCTCAGCTTGCCAAATTGATTACGGTATTGCAGCACTTTATCACCACGACCAGTACCATTGATCGCGCCGTCGTCTTTGTTATAGGTGTAAACACCTGCGGCATTACCATCCCAAACTAGGCTGTAGTTGGTGCTGTATACCACGTCGTACCAAGCGCCCCATTGCTTTCCTAGGGTAACTTGGCCGTATTCATCGTGCTTAACCCCAACATAACCTAATCGGTTATATAAAAACTCGTCTTGTATTGATTCGAAGCGGTTGCTGTAAACAATATCACTACTACCAACAGGGTTTACACCCCATTCAAGGAGTGCGAAAGCCTGCCAGTTGTTTTTCAATTGGCGTTTAAAGTCAAAGTTAATACGCGATGCGCCGTTTACCAACTCAGTCTCGCCTTGAGTGTTAATAACTCGAGCATCGATAAAGCCGCCAATCGTGACACTATTCTTTTCATCTTTGAATATCTCGATAGCGTTCACTGTTGGAATAGTAGTCACGCTAGCGATAAGAGTGGCAGCAAGTGTTCTTTTCATGAATTACCTTGTTTCAATGTTGTTGCTAAATAGGGCTAAATTAGCTAAAAAATGGAGATTATCAAAGCTAAAATACAGGCAAAAGTGAAAAAATATCAAGAAAATAACGTGGTTTTTGGTAAATTTATTCATTTCCTGTTCATTGAGTTTAAATATCAATGAGTTAGGAAAGTACGAGTTCTGAGGTTATTGATTGATTTTACGCAATAAATGTAAGGGGTTATAGCAATATCAGCGTTTTGTTACTGCAAGATAGCACGAAAAAGTGTAATTCAGCGAAAAATCAATAAAACATCATGTTTTTGGTAGATAGACTTCTGTAGTCTTCCAATTAGATACACAACTACAAAAGGGAGATTGAGTAATGCTTGTTAAAAAAATTGGCATCTCAAAATTGGCTTGTTTTTCCACCATTATGTTGTTTTTTATTCATGAAGTTCAATCATATAGCGAACTACCAACAGAGTCGTATGGTGTTATATATGGTTTTAAAGACGGTAATAGCAAAGCGATTTACTTAAGTGACCAAGGTGGTAAATCGCCAGTAAAGATCGTGAAAGCCACGTCAAGTGACGGCTATCCTGCTGTCTCACCATCGGGAGACAAAGTAACCTTTTACGGTAAATACGATAACTTCAAAACATGGTCAATTCATACCGTTGATATTACTGGCCGCAATCTGAAAAGATTAACCAGTAAAAAATATGTGTGGGATAGTGCACCTGCTTGGTCTTTGGATGGAATGACGATAGCGTTTGCTAGAGAATATGAAAATAAGGAAGGTGTTTGGCAGGAAGAAATTTGGTTAATGAATGCTGATGGTAGTGAACAGCGCCAAATTAAAAATCTCGAAGGTCGTGCTCCAGAATTTATGCCAGATGGTCGATTACTATACCAATCTAAAGCCAGCCCAAGCCAAATTAGCATTGCCAATTTGGATGGCAGCGAGGTTATTCAACTCACTCAAGACGACACTGATAACATGTCTCCTCAAATTTCCCCAGATGGCACGAAAATAGCCTACCTATCTAATAGAGATGGGAATCAGGAAGTATATGTTATGGGTATTGATGGAACCAATAACAAGCGACTGACTCGTAATAACATTCAAGAGTGGGATCCATCTTGGTCTCCAGACGGCACAAAGGTGTATTTCGCTTCAGAGAATGTATTTGGCTTTTATGATGTCTTTTCTATAAATGTGGATGGCACGTCTATCAAAAAAATACTTCAAAACAGCTCGCAAGCGACAGTTGTGCCAGGTCTTGACCAAGAAACGCTACAAAAATTAAAGAAAACAAATGAGCGCCAGTAGGTCTGTGCGCTGACAGTAAATGGTATAGACGTTCAGATAAAGCGGTATGGAGACTATTTCAATGACTATTACATGATTCATATTTAACCTGAGGTTTGGATAAGGAAGGTTCCAACTCATTGTTGCTAAAGCACAACTTAGTTTTCTCCTTGTCTAGCCAGAGAGTTTTAGGGAAAACACCGCTCCCGCGTCCTGCTCTCGCTAAGGTACCTACATCCTGTAGGCAAGGCGAATTTACGCACCAATAGCTGGCTATTGGAAGTGAATTCAACGCAGTTAGCGCTAAAACTGGCTGCTAGAAAGGCATTAATTATCCGCAGCTCAGGTTATTTAATATAACGAATATTGATGGCTAAGTTCAAGACTAGGAGGTATTAATGACAGCGCCAAAAGGATTAAAAACCCTTGTTCTTTATGCTTTTTTATTTTTCCCAGCCTGTGGCAGTACAGCTGTGACGGTGACGCAGCAAGACCCTGTGGTGATAGGTAATACACTGGTATTGAAGTCTGAAATTTTAAATAATGAAATCCCACTCAATATTGCGCTTCCTAGCAACTTTGATCTTTCTTCGAAACTTCATACTTATCCCGTGATCTTTTTAGTTGGTAAACATGGTAGTGAGTTCTTCCATGCGGTCAGTGGTATCGTAAAACACTTAGCTGATGTAGAGCGGATGCCTGAAACCATTGTTGTTAGTATCAATGGAGGAAGCCCTTCACCAGATATTTACCATAATGATATGTTTGGTGGTCAGTCGAATAAAAAGTGGCCATCATGGGGGGAGTCTAAAAAATATCATGATTTTTATCAAAATGAGCTGTTTCCGTTTTTAAAAGCACATTATCGGGCTAATGAAAAACGTACAGTGATTGCAATTTCAACGAGTAGTTTCTTTCCATTAAATAATCTCATCCATGAAAAACAGTTATTTGATACATACGTGTTTTTAGCTGCGGCTGATATCATAGGGATGGGATACATGCCAAATAAAACTATGGTAGATAGTCTAGTTGAAAGAGTATCTGAAGACCCTAAAAATGGCCCCCTTATTTACTTTGCTGTAGCTGGAGACGACCTAAAAAAGGAAAAGAAGTATCAAAGCAATGTGAATAAACTCAAGAGCCGCCTGAAGAGTATAAAAGACCTACCTTTTATCCTCAAAATTTATGATAACGAGGGACATTATGATGCATTGCTAAAAACGATGCTGGATGTGATAGAAATAAAATACCCGAAGTCACTTTGGTCAGCAAAGTATCGCGATATTGTGACTAAACCTGGTAATGCTCTACAAAATATTGATAACTACTACGACCAATTAAGTGAGCGCTATGGTTTTACTATATTGCCAAGATCAACGCGTTGGAATAGTGTTAATAGGCTCGGCTTCATTAGTACGTATTTGATTAAACAAGGCCGAGTCATAGAAGCGATAGAAGTCGCAGAACGTTACACCGAATATCAACCTAAGTCTTGGCAAGCCTATGAGTCATTAGCAAAGGCATTTGAGGCGAATGAGGATAACTTACAAGCGCTGAAAAACGCCAAAGTAGCCGTGCGACTGGTTGATAATGAAGTAAATAAAAGCCTTCTATTGGCATACATCAATCAATTAACCGAGGCACCAGAGTAAATATGCTGCTACGTTCAGTGAAATCATTAACCCTACTTTGTTTGATGCTCTTTTTGATGGTGTTAACCGCCTGCAACAACGATAGCAAACTAGACTTTGACGCGTTTGTTGAGAAAAAACTAACAGATTTTCTGATTGAGGAAAATGCACAAATTGCTTCCATCGCTATTGTGAATGATAAGCTTAACTATCAAAAGCAATTTGGCGAGTTTCCTGATGGTACAAAGCCACGCCATGATACCGTGTATGAAATTGCATCCATCACTAAAACTTATACCGGGTTGTTGCTTGCCAAGGCGGTAGTAGATAAAAAAGTGCAATTAGATGAAGATATTAGGGTGTACTTGCAGGGTGGTGATTATCAAAACCTGCAACATCTAGGCAAACCTATCACTTTGCGTCATCTCGCGACTCACAGAAGTGGTTTACCGCAAGATTTTGCATATACAAGCGCAGATATAAAGTCTGGCAAGGCTTTTGAGCTGTTCTCTAACTATTCAAAAGCGACGTTTTTTGAAGATTTAGCTCAGTACCAACTTACCTCAATGCCTGGTCAGACATTTCAATACTCCAATGTTGGCGCAAACCTGACTGGGTATATTTTGGAAAACGTGTATAACCGACCATTATCTACACTTGTTGCGCAATTGATCACGGAGCAATCGGGTGAAGAACATACAAGGTTTCGTTTAGAGCCCAGTGAGATAAGTAAAATAACGAGAGGGGTAGATAGAAACGGCAAAATTGCACCGTTACTCAGTCCACACTCGTTTGCTGAAGGCGGACTAACATCCAATGCAGCTTCGATTGCCGATTATATGCAGTATTTACTCAGCACCCAAGCAGAAGAAGTGCTGTTGTCGCGCACCTTATTAACAGAAACCAGCAGTGAACATGGCCATGCATTTTTTTGGAATACATACGAGTATCACTCAGCTAATCCTATGTTCTATCACAGTGGAGGCTCTATAGGTACTTCCACTTGGCTTGCGCTTTATCCAAAGCAGAAGTTAGGAATATTTATTGCCACAAATGTTTCAGCGAACAACACGCAAGGGAAATTAAATGATATTGCCAATGCGATTGTTGAAAAGTATGAGCACGCTAAGCGGTAAAAAGACAATGAAAATTCCGGATTCAAGAAGTTAAAAAATATGCAATTGATTAAAGTGGTTTAATATCAGCTTCATTAGCTTACTCTCTGAAGCGAAAGCTGGATCGGGTACGAATTTAGAGACAAGGAGTTAGGTATGAGTTTACTTACATGGATACTCTCTCATGTCACACTTGCGG
This sequence comes from Pseudoalteromonas sp. JC28, assembly GCF_013319255.1. Lineage (NCBI taxonomy): Bacteria > Pseudomonadati > Pseudomonadota > Gammaproteobacteria > Alteromonadales > Pseudoalteromonadaceae > Pseudoalteromonas > Pseudoalteromonas sp. JC28. The sequence goes on from NZ_QOKX01000005.1 coordinate 378,129, forward strand.
CATTTTGGCTTTGGATTTTAAATTTTGGCGGAGCTGCAAAAATAGAAGGATGGAAGTCGTTCTTTATCATAGGGTGGTTTGCTGCGCTATGGACTGCTGAGCAGTTGCGTTTGTATGCACTGTGTATTCTCGTACTACAAGTTCCTTGGTTTATTGCAGGCCTTTTGATGCCGCAATGGCGAGGCTTTGCGGTGTAACATCAATTTGCTTAATTAAGTGCTCTATTTTGAGGCGAGAAAATCTTGTCGATAACACCGCTTCCGCATCCTGCTCACGCTAAGGTACCTACGTCCTGTAGGCAAGACAAAGATTTTGCTATTTAGTTATTCTAAATAAGAAATCTTTAACGCAGTTAGCGTCAGATTTACTCCTTCAAATTGAGCAAGTATTAAGACAAACTGGTGTCATTGTCAGGTTTTGTAAAGGTGCTTGGATTTGTCTGTTTCCTAGTGCAATTATATTTACTTGAAAACTAAAGGCTCTAATAAAAGGATAGTTTATGAAGCAGATGAGCATTCTAATTGCTATGTTTTGCAGTTTAATAATTTGCGATAAAAGTTATGCCCAAAACAATTACGATTTAGGACAAAAAACACCGGGATTAACACCTGAATTATTTGCTCCAGGTGTCGTTTCTACGGATGAGCACCGCGAGACTGAAGTGTTGTTTTTGCTAGATATGTCAGAGCTTTCTTTTACTCGCTCTGGTGGGGAATATCAAAAACCAACTTGGATTGTGATGCAATATAAAAACAATCAATGGATTGAAAAATCAATACCCGAAGCAGACATAAATGCATATCAGGAGCAATTTAGCCCACCGGTTTCACACATACAAAACATCGAGCCTTTTAAAGATATTCCAATCAGAGGTTATACCACCTCAGCAAAAGGGACACACTACTTTTATGTCTTAGATTTGAAAGACGGCAGTGGGCATTTGAGTTATTCACGGCTTGTTGATGGCAAATATGAAACACCGCACAAAATGAGTAAGGCAATTAACCAAGGAAAGTACATTGCTCACCCCTACATCGCGCCAGATGAGTCTTATATTATGTGGGATGCTGAAAAGGAAGGTGAAAACACGCCTGATATCTACATTAGTTTTCGTAACCAAGATGGCACGTGGACAAACGCAATAAATATGGGAGATACGATTAATACGGCTGCGTACGAGCAACGACCTAAAGTATCACCAGACGGAAAGTACTTATTTTTTTGGCGAGGTGACAAAAAAGTCAAAAAAGACGGCACGAGTTACTGGGAAGGTAATCCATATTGGATGGATGCGAAGGTTATTGAAACGCTGAGACCAACACACTAGTGCTCAGTTATTCTTGGTTATACTACCACTAAAAACCTCGACTAAACGGCATGCAATCCGGCCATTTTTTAGATGCAGTCAAAGTGCTATTTCGCGCAGTATAAATAACTTTCACCGTGCTATTTATCGCGGTTTGAAGTTATCTCAGTGTTGCGCTTTGAATGTTAAGGAGATCAATATGCAATTTCCAGAATTTGAAACACCACGCTTGAAGTTGACGGCGCTATCCGAATGCGACAGTAATGCTATTTTTGAACTATTTTCAAACCCAGAGGTAGTGAAATACTACGATTTAGAGGCGTTTAGTGAGCGATTACAAGCTGAAAAACTCATAGATTTCTTTCATTCTCGATTTGATAGCGGTGTTGGGATCCGTTGGGCTATCCGATTAAAAGACACTGAGCAGCTTATAGGTACGTGTGGTTTTAACTCATGGAACTCAGCGATGAAAAATGCAGTTATCGGTTATGATTTGACGCCGAAATTTTGGGGAAAGGGTTATACCACTGAAGCATTACACCAAATTATCTCCGCCGCGTTTGGTGGTTTACTAGCATGTGGTGCACTGAATCGAATTCAAGGAGATACGGTGCCGGGAAATCATGCGTCAGAGGCTGTGTTAGAAAAGCTAGGTTTTAAAGCTGAGGGAGTTAGACGACAAAGTGGGTATTGGAAAGAACAATTTCACGATCTAACGTGCTTTGGGTTATTAAAGTCAGAATTTAATCGCTGAGCCAATATTTTTTAAAGGAAAGACAATGGAAATCTGGACACTACTTTTATTTATTCCAGCCTGCTTTGCCTTGAATATGGCACCAGGGCCAAATAATCTTCTAGCGCTAAATAATGCTCGTCGTTATGGTTTTCGTATAGCTCTACTTGCGGGATTTGGAAGGCTCGCCGCATTTTGTGTGATGATTGCGCTTGCCGCTTCAGGCCTTGCTGTTGTGCTGTATACGTCGGAAATATTGTTTCTTGCCATTAAGATTTGTGGCGCGCTCTATTTATTATGGATGGCTTATAATTTATGGCGCTCAGACGTTAGTCCAGTTTCGGATGATGTCCGCAATATGAGCATTACCGGACTGATGAAGCAAGAGTTCGCTGTTGCTGCGGGTAATCCAAAGGCAATTTTGATATTTACCGCTTTTCTCCCTCAGTTTGTCGACGTTGCAAAAAATGTGACAGAGCAATTTTCACTATTGGGGGCTACTTTTCTCGTTCTGGAAATCGTGGCTATCGCTATGTACGCTGTTATTGGGCTGTATCTAAGGCAGTGGTTTAGTAAACCTAAACTGGTTAAACGTTTTAATCGTGCATGTGCTTCATTTTTGGCGCTATCTGGCGGCAACTTACTGTTGAGTAGACAGTAGCGATGCCAAAGTTAGTGACCCGCTAGCCCACAAAGTGATGCTACTTCTCAATTCACTCATCTAGCCTGCGTGTGCTTGACAATAACTAATCATTCCGTGAAAGTATCGTTATGAATATAGAACTATTTCTCACAAGTACACGAATTATTACCATTCCTTAGGAGTGGTGGTTTTGTGTGCTTTTTTAATGAACCCACCAAAGTAAGGTGGGTTTTTTGTATCTGCCTTGTGGGGCCACAGCAAGGAGGTTACATGAAGAAAATAGCAGTTTTTGGTAAACCGGGAAGCGGCAAGTCTACGGTGAGTAAAGGACTGGCCGCGGCAATACACATCCCGTTATATCAATTAGACTCGCTGCTCTACCAAGCAAATGGCGAGTTTGTTGACAGAGCCGCTTTTGATAAAGCACATCAAAACATATTGAATACTGATGCGTGGATCATTGACGGCTTTGGTCCGTTAGATGCGTTTAAACAGCGCTTAGATGCAGCAGATACCTTAGTCTACATCGACTTACCATATCGAGTGAGTTATTGGTTTGTGATAAAACGTCTTTTAAAAAGCATGCTCAATAAGCCTGAAGGCTGGCCAGATGGTAGCTCAGTGTTTAAAGGGACGATTGCCAGTATTAAAACGTTAAGGCGCTGCCCGCAATTTTGGAATGAAAAATTCTTATCGCAGTTAGAGGAAAGTGCGCAAACCAAAACACTCTATGTGATTAAGTCGGTTGCGGCGCTTGATAGCTTTGTACGCCAACATGCGAAGTAATATCATCAAAGGGTAAACGTGAGTAATGTATTGATTTGATTTACAGCCTTTGGTGTTACGTCTTTTGCGCTGTAAATGATGAATAATAAAACTGGTAGCGGTCTTACCCACACTAAAACGGTGATAAATCATCTAATCGCAACTATTATTTGCTATTTGCCTTTGTACTTTTTTGTTGTTCTTTATACTTAGCCGGTTTGATAGTTGCGCATGGAGAGGTGCATGAGAAGAGTTGTAATATTTAATAAGAAAAAGCATTTTTTCGCGACAACCAGACGTTGAGTTACTCAACCAACAGATTGAACAGATAGAGCAAGGTGGTTGGAAGGTGTTGTCTGTCACGGCTAACTGCGATTTTTTAGGATATTAGGGCCTGTTGATCTTTCAAGTTTGTTTTTGCAGCAGTTTGATTGGTATTTATACAAGGCAGAGCCAGCGTAGCATAGTCATTCTATGTAAGTCTGGTGATAAAGACTTTGTGCTCCTGCAAAGTCACCTTACCCCACATCCTTGTGGGGCAACACAGAAGAAATGCCAATCAAGCGCTGCCCTTTGGGTTCACCTGAGTGCGCTTTGTTCATTGTTGCTCAACTTTTACCTAGATTACTAGGCGACAAGTCGAGCGTCGCGACCAAAACACACTCAGAAGAACAAAAATCAAACAGCAAAGGTCAACAGGCCCTCGCTCTTTTACAATTTTAATTGAGTCTTAATTTGTTTGCCGTGAAGCTTGAATTAGCTTCACGGGCGTGCTAATTTTCTCTCGCTCTGGTGGACGACCTCCAGAGCTTTCTTTTACTGGCGGGGACGACCCCATTTTGGAGTTGTCATGAGCTGGTTGCTACTTGTTTTTGCAGGTTTATTGGAAGTCGTTTGGGCTATTGGTTTGAAATTTACCAACGGTTTTACGAAGCCTGTTCCCTCAATTATTACTTTAGTGGCGATGGCCGCAAGTTTCTACTTTCTCAGTGTTGCACTACGAACTTTACCGCTTAGCGTTGCTTATTCTGTCTGGGTTGGCATTGGTATGCTAGGGTCGATTATTGTTGGCTTTGTCTATTTTAAAGAGCCGTTGTCATCACTTAAGCTACTCAGTTTACTGCTGATAGTGATTGGGATTATCGGTCTAAAATTATCCTCTCAGGGTTAAATTACAGCTATAGTTAATCGGAGCTTAGGTTAGATAATTCCACTTCAGATGAAAAGGAAATTCGATGACGATTGAACTGAATATGACGGGCTTACAAACGCTTGTCGAGACTACCCTCACACCACTTAAAGACTATCATGGTGATTTGTTACCTTGGCGCGGGGAAATGGTAGAAAGCCATAGCTTCGCATTGGAAGATATAACCACAAGTGTTACTGGTGAAAGTAAGATAGAGCTTATCAACGCGAGCACAGTCATCGATGAAGACGGTATTATTGGTGAGCAAAAGGAGGTTAATGCAAATCTCGAACCTACCACAACACTTACCTATAGTGATGAGGTGTGCTGGATAAAATACAGCACACACATTGACTTTGATCTCACCGGTGCCTCCAAAGCGGAGCTGCTTGGTATTAATACAGATGGGCAGGCACAATGTAAACTAGCAGCCTACCTTTGCCATCAACCACATGAAGCTGTGGGTTTTGCCTTAGGCCGCGACCTTGCAACTATGCCGGTTATTTTCGATGTTGAGGATATTAAGTCACTTGCACCTAATAATGCATTAATGATGGAAACGGCAGGGGCGTTAACGGTGAGCGCCAATTTTAGGTGGTCAGATATAATCGCGCAAAATCTCGATATGTTTAGTCGTTGGTTGGATCAAGGAGAATTACTTGATATTAACCTTGATTCGGCTTTAAATGCGGACCTTAATATCGAGATCCGTGGTGGCTTTCGTGTTGTCTTTTCTAAACGCTTGGATAAACCACACCATACTTTCCTCGCAATTAAAAAATCAACATTGTCGAATACTGCTTTAACAATCACTGGGGGAGTGAACGCCAAATTTGCCGACCAAGCCGGATTTAAGCAAGCTTATTCGAGTATTTTGACAGGGATATTCAATGCACCTCTGGATAAGGTTGAAGAAGTCCTTTCACTCGTCGCAACAGACTCTCCCGATGAAGCGCAATATGATCTGATCTTAAGATTAAAAGATCGCTTACAGCTTGATCCACTAACGGACAGTTTAGAACGACTTCAAAGCGAGCTGCTGACCATTAAAAAAACGGTGTTAGCAAATATTGAAACGGCTGCAAAGTTAAAAGCCGAGCTAAGTGTTAAGTTTGAATATACGCGTTTATCCAGTCATCAATCGCTGCTTGAAGCTAAATTAACTACCAAAGGCCTAGAGCAGGTGCATCTTGATGCGTTATTTGGGCGGGTTGGTACTATCACTCAGCATAGTTACCAAGATGAAATCGAGATAGAGCGCTTCTTCTTTCAAACCAGTACTGAAATCAAGCAAGCCTATGGGTTCAATTTAGGCTTTGGTGCTTGGTCGGCCATGAGCCGTAACAGCTATTCATTTAAAACCATTGAAACGAGAGACAAGCTAAATAGAGTGCAACTTGCTACGCTTGGAATGCGTGGTTATCAAGATGATATTAATGGCGATAAACGTCATTACTATCTCAGCTTTGATGCTCAGATGGTGGCCTTTTCAACATCAACGCCGCCCAAGCTAAACGAGTTTACATTGGGTCTGACGCTCTTACATAAACAGCAAGAGGCGAGTGTGACCAGTAACGAGCTGGACCACTTGGTCGATGATTTATCGGTATGGGGTATGATCCCAGAGTTTGACTCTGAGGATACAAAACACCGATTGAGCGAGATACTCAAAGATGCCGATAATGTGCGGATCGTTAAGTCCTTACACCTTGACCATGACGCGTTTGTTCAGCTACTACCTTTATTAGGTCAGTTTGATAGTAGAAGACTGGCCATCTCGCTTGCCGCTGCATTACCTATCAATCACAAAATACTTCCTGAGCGGGCGACTATAGAAAATCGGGTGAAATTATATGATGCGATTTTTGAGGCATTGTTAAATTCGCAACTTAACTCTCATAACGAAGTGGCTCTGGCGACATATCAATATCTCAAAGCAAAGGGATGTCGAAAACTTGCACGCAAAGAGCGGGATTGGCGCAGGCTAGGTGCGAGTAAATTCCAAACCCTTGCAGGAATAGTCGAGTTGCATCCGCGGATTTTGCACGACATTAAAAACCTATGCGATGGTTTTGCACAACTTAACCTCGCTTATCACCAAGAAGGGGATTATTCAGTGCTTGAAAAAGCATTTAATCTTTTTGATGACATGGGCGAACATGGATTTTATAACCGCTTTTTCGCCCATTATGTATTGCAATGTACGCGCACTTTTCCTCAGGCACAAAATGGTACCAAAGTAACGGTGAAGCTAGAGTTTGTTAAAGACGGTAAAGAAATTGATGTGCTTTGGGGCAAACGTTAGCATGCCACTTTGAGTCTCAGAGTACCACGTTCCCAAATTGTATACGTTATATCTAAAACCGAAATTTGGAGGCAAAGATAAATTGGATTACTTACGATGGATAAGGAATAATTTCACGAAAATCGAGCTGATAGACGATCGGATATTGCATGAGGTAATTACAGAAGCGAAAGCAGACTCAGCAACCTTAAATGAGCTGTGCAAAGCGCTTGGTGTATTGTTTATTGCAGTACCGTTTAACGTCTACCTTGCCGTTTCTGGGTTATTGTCTTACGACAATTTGTCCTTTTGGTTAGTGATGCTTATCACCGCTATGATAGGAGTGGGAGTCTCTTTATATATTGAACAGAAAATTATAAAAAGAAAGATCGCACAGTCGATCTCAAAGCTAAAATTAGCTGGTGATTAACCACTTTGTTTTCTATAGGTCGTCGCTTAATTTTCTCTTCAGTTTTGCTACTGCATCATGTTTGCAATCTAAACCCATATACAAGTAACACATTGTAATTGTGGGTAACTTTTATTTGTTGGACTTACGGTCGGTTAAATAAAACGAGATCAGTCCATGTAAAGGCGGTTTGTATCCATATGAATGATGTAGTCACTGACAAAGTACGGTTTACTTTTAAAAACCATCCTCAAGGTTGTGCTGAAGAATTTATTGTTGCGACGGCAGTGAGCGATAATATTTATCAAATAAAAGGCGCTCCGCTTTTTGCTTTTGGTGTTAACTACGACGACCACGTTTTGGTTGCACCAGATAGCGAAGGTTCTTTAGACGTCATCGAGATTGTGGCTCGAAGTGAGTATCACTCTTTGCGGATCCGCTTTACAAACGAGTTAGAAAATGCCAAAAACATAGAGCTACTTCAAGAGCTTACTCTATCTGGCGTGGAGAGCGAGCAATTGGATGATGGGTGCTTTGCCTTGACGGTTTCACCGCAAAGAGAATACGAATCTTTTATCGATATCTTGCATTATTATCAGGAGCTTGGCGTATTGAAGTATGAACTTACCGGCGAGCCCCACGATAGCTTCGATGGTAAAAGTGCATAGCTAAGGAAAATTACCTAACTCTTCTCAAATTCAGTGGCTTAGTGTTCAGTTTTGTGTTTCACTTGGAACTTTAATAGGCACGGTAATTTACTATCGTACTTGGTTTAGGATAATGGCGAAATACTAAGGAAACACAAGGATGGCTGTCAATTTTGTTGGAGGATGTTTATGTGGGCAGATCCGTTTTACCGCGATTGGCGCCCCTCGTAACCCTCATACCTGCTCATGTAAAATGTGCCAAAGACATAGCGGTGCCCTAACCGTTACATGGGTAGAGTTCGCAAGTGAAGAGGTAAGCTGGGATGGGCCTGGCGGTGCGCCTAAGGCGTGGCGTTCATCGGATTATTCATCGCGCGCTTTTTGCCCTGAGTGTGGTAGCACATTAGGTGCAATAGATGACGCGCCTATCATTGCATTAGTGCTCGGCGTTTTTGATGCCAATAGTCGTAAAACCCTAGAACCCAAATCCCATTCTTATATTTCAAGAAGGCCAAAATGGTGGTGTATAGGATGCAATTAGTCTCTGTGCTGTATGTGAGTAAATTATGACTTATTACGTTATCGAAGATGCGTCGTGGCCTGAGATCCTAACTCTACAAAATCAGGCGTATCATGATGTTGCGCCGGAAACTGTGGATATCCTAAAAAGTATATGGATGCGCTCGCTAAAGAGTTGTTTTGTTTTTAAACAACATCGAGCCGTGGATGCCTATTTATTGGCGCACCCTTGGTACGATGAAAAGCCGCCGAGTCTGTTTACATTACTTCCTGAACAGCCGCCTAGTTCGTCGTTGTTTCTACATGACCTAGTTGTTTCACAAGCCGTATCTGGGCAGGGAATAGGTGCCTTGATGATTAAACGCTTAGTTGAGCTGGCGACTCAAATGGGGTACTGTCGCATTCGGCTCGTGGCTGTACAAAATAGCGTGGGGTTTTGGTTGATGTTCCAAAGCCAATTAAGGTATGCAAAAGTTATGGTGAAGATGCGCCAGCTAAGCTTGGAAGTTATGAAAGTAGCCATACGGTAATTTACGATGATAAAAAAAATAGTAATTATATTCTCGCTGCTGTTTGCATCTAGCCACGGCAGTGCTGATGAATTAAAGCCATTCACAAGCGATGGTTGTAGTGCATTTCCTGATGGTACTTTGGCGCAAAATGAACTGTGGTTGAGCTGTTGCACGGCACACGACCTTGCCTACTGGAAAGGTGGTACCGCTATAGAGCGCGAAAATGCCGACATTGCCTTGCAAAAATGTGTTGCTGCGGTAGGTCAAGAAGAAGTGGCAACCTTGATGTTAGCGGGTGTACGACTTGGTGGGCTTCCTTATTTACCTACGCCATTTCGTTGGGGGTACGGGTGGTCTTATCCTAGACGTTACGCCGAATTGACCGCTGAAGAGATAGAGCAAGTAAATAAGCACATGGCAAAACTAGCATTAGACAAAAAATAAATTGACGCAAAGTCAAATTCTGTATATTTTCTCCGCGATGTTTCAATGAGGGCCATACAGTCAACTCGTCAACCCAATATTAGGCAGATCCTCACACGCCATTAAGTGCCTGTGATTTTAACCTTTTGTTCTGAATTTGGGAAACGGATAAGACTGCATCAACCGCTGTTTATAGCCGATGTTGCGTCCCTTTTTCCGCAGCTCAAATTCCTTTGATTTGGGAAATTCGCATGGCTGAGCCAAGTGCAATTAGCATCATTCCCCCAGTCGTCGTATTGACGCTTGCAATTATCTTACGTCGTCCTATCTTGTCCCTTGTCTTAGGGGCGCTTGTAGGACTCGCATTGTTAGACCCTGCCACCGTATTGGCAAATTTTGCTGATGCTTCGCTAAAAGTGATGGGCGATGAAACCATCGGCTGGCTTATTCTGGTATGTGGTACGTTTGGTGCTTTGATAGCATTGTTGGTGCACACGGGTGGTGCCTTAGCATTTGGTCGCAATGCACTGAAAATGGCAAAAGGGCCAAAGTCGTCTTTGCTTATGACCTATTTTTTAGGTGTGATCATTTTTATTGATGACTATCTTAATGCGCTGACGGTTGGTGAGACGATGCGTCGCGTTACCGATAAGTTTAAGATTTCTAGGGAAATGCTTGCCTATGTAGTGGATTCAACCGCTGCGCCTATCTGTGTTCTAGTACCACTTTCGACTTGGGCAGTGTTCTTTGGTGGTTTGCTGGTTGATAACGGTGTCGCCGGAGAAGGACAGGGGATCAGCACGTATATTCAGGCCATTCCTTACATGCTGTATGCTTGGGTGGCTGTAATTATGGTGCCACTGGTGATATTTGGTGTTGTTCCACTATTCGGCCCAATGAAAAAAGCAGAGCTTGCAGCTAAACAAGGACAGCCTGCGCTTGAGCAGGTTGATTTGGAAGAAGTGCATACACCGGATCACTATGCTGCAAAAGCCATTGAGCAGGAATTTGAACAAGCCGACACTCAAGGCAAACTGGTTAACTTTTTAGTGCCCATTGGTTTGTTGGTGGCGTTTACAGTGTATTTTGACATTGATGTATGGAAAGGCTTGTTAGCGACTTTGGCTGTGACTATCCCATTTTATATGGTGCAAAGGTTGATGCCGCTTGCAGACATGCTTGAGCAAATGATCAATGGTTTTAAATGCATGCTACCCGCGATAGGAACGGTTATCGCCGCATTTATCTTTAAGGATGTGTGCGATCAGCTGCTATTGCCACAATATGTGATAAATGCGCTGAGTCCTTATATGACTGCTGGTTTACTGCCTGCGATGGTGTTTTTATCTATGGCTATTTTGGCTTTTGCAACAGGCTCTAGTTGGGGGATCTTCGCTGTGACTATTCCTATCGTGATGCCATTGGCCGTTGCTGTAGATGCTAATATTCCTTTGGTAATAGGCGCGTTGTTGTCGGCATCATCATTTGGAAGTCAAGCGTGTTTCTACTCGGATTCTACAGTATTGGCAGCTCAAGGCTCAGATTGTAACTTAGTCAGTCACGCCATCACTCAGCTACCTTATGCGTTGATTGCGGCTGCTATCGCCTTTGTTGGCTTCTTGATCATTGCATAATCGCAAGTAAGTTTTAGGGTTAGTTTTGCTAACCCTTCGAAGCTAACTTTCTAAAATACATTACTCTATTGCTCAAGTCTTGCTAGGCTATATAACCAGACTCTCAAAGTGTAAGGATAGCAATGTTCACACCTCGCAAGTTAGCCGAAAATTATCGCGAACTGATAAGTAGTATCGGTTTCTACCCCTCTTTACTTGCAGTTGCATTTTTCATTTTCGCGCTTATAACCACTGCACTTGAATATGCAGCTCCTATCAGCAACTTTAAGGAGCTTATAGCGATTGTACTTGTCGACAGTGAAGAGAATGCCAGAACCATTTTAAGTGTGCTTGTGGGGAGTATCATCTCATTGACGGTATTTAGTTTTTCAATGGTGATGATTGTGCTGAATAATGCCAGTGCAGGGTTGTCACCCAGAGTTCTGCCGGGCCTTATCACCAGAAAGTCACACCAGTTGGTATTGGGGTTTTATCTCGGCAGTATCATTTATGCCATCATTATGCTGATAAACATTCGTGGCGTGGGCAATGGTGAAACTGGGATCCCGGCGTTAGGGGTTTTACTTTCGCTGGTGTTTGGACTGATCTCATTAGGCTTTTTTGTATTTTTTATCCATTCAATCTCCCGCGCCATACAGGTCGATAATGTGCTAAATGACCTGTTTAACAACACCAAGAATGAGATGAAGAATATTATCACCAAACAGCAAGAACAGCCTTTTGATAACTTTCCTGACTTTTCGAGTTGGCATAATTTACCCAGCACAGAAGAGGGATATTTTAAGGGAGTACACAGTGACAAACTGTGCGGGTTGTGCGAGCAACATGACTTAAAAATATATATTGCAGTTAAACAAGGGTTTTTTACCGTTAAAGGCTATCCGTTTCTTAAGTGTAATAAGGATCTTAGTGAAAATGAGGCGCTACAGGATGCGTTACTTGGCTGTTTTATTTTTTATGTTGAAGAGTACATCAGCGACCATTATCGCTATGGTTTAACACAAATCTCGGAGATTGCAGTGAAGGCCATGAGCCCAGGGATTAATGACCCCGGTACTGCGGTAAAGGCGATTGATATGCTGAGTATTTTACTTATCCAGCGTTTGGATATTTGCGATGTGAACTACTCCTTTAAACACGCTAAAAATGAGCCGCTTTTATATATTCACGAAGCGTCTTTTGATGAATTACTGCATGATAATTTTACGCCGATAAGAAACTATGCAAAGACCGATGGCTATGTCATGGTTAATGTGTTGGAAGCGTTTAAAAATATACTGTTTCGCTCAAGTGCGGGTCAACAAGCGACGGAAAGTTTATTTAATTATCTAGAGGCCATCATCGACGATGTGCGCAATACCATCACTAACCCGTTTGACCGTCAACGGATCATTGAAATGCTCGAGGCCATTGAGAAAATCAATGGCGACAAAGGAGAAGCGCTTATTACTCAATTTAAACGAGAATAAGCGCGAACTTTTTTAATTCAGCGCAAGCTTAGCAAGACCGGCGGCAATGGCAGAAAGGGAGAGTAACCTGAGTAAAATGATGGCAATATCAGAGCTGCCGCCTGCAGACGTATTTCGATAAACTAAGGGATAATCAAAGAATATAAGTAAGTAGAGTAAGTCAAAAAAACCGATCCGAGTGCCATTGAGTTCTACTTTTGTACCATCTTTTAATAAGATTTCGGCAAAGCATAAATTGGCCGTTGTTTTTATTCTTCCGCCTTTGCGGTCTTTTAATAGTAAGTAATGAAAGGTGATTTCAGTAATATCTTCTCTAGCAATTTTTTGCGTACCAGTTACCTTTGTTTTTATTGCTTTGGGCGAAATGGTTAATTGGTTTTTCGACACGTCCATCACCCATTGAGAGCCAAAGCCAAATTTTTTGTACAGCATGACTCTTTTAGTGAAAAAGATAATTAAAAATGCGATTAAACAAGCAGGAAAGGCAAGGTAGCGTGGGTACTCGCCATCAATAAACGACGCTGTGATAGCCAAGGCGAAGACTAATAATGCAAATAAAAACTCAGCGCCACCGGAAAGCATGCCCAGCGCTGCGATAGATTTGAGTGATACTTGAGAGTTATCGTTCAATTCATTTTTGTTTTTTAGAGTTACATATTTGAACCAAACTTTATCCGTTAGTGATAAATCGAGTGTGTGTTTAGCTAACGACATAGGGCACCTCCTTGATATTAATAAAAGCAATGATCCTGATCCATTTATATCGTATTTCCGTGAAACTTGGAAATTTTTCAACTGGTTGCGTTGTGTTTTAACCAAGAGATTGATACTTTTTTGGTCATCAATTGGTACAATTGTGGGAACGCTTTTATGAAGCGGAATATATGATCCAAAAATTAAACAATCGCGATGCGTTGGTGGCGAGAGAGATTTTCAATGTATTTCAACGCTCATACAAAATAGAAGCAGAGTTAATTGGGGCGAGTTATTTTCCGCCTTTATCTCGAACGATAGAAGATATATGCGGTGCGACGAGTCACTTTTATGGATATTTTGAAAATCAAAATCTTGCCGCTGTCATTGAAATTGTCATTGTTGAGAAAACGCTAGAAATAGATAGCCTGACCGTTGATCCCAGTTATTTTCGCAAAGGGATTGCGGGTAAATTACTGCATTTTGCGTTAGCTGAGTTGGGTGCGGAGAAGGTAATAGTTGAAACAGCTAGCGCAAATATCCCCGCCATAGCGCTTTATCAAAAGTATGGATTTATTGAGTTTAAACGTTGGTTGCCAACACATGGAATAGAGAAGCTGGCGTTTGTATCAGTAATTAAACCCGCTCAATAATAACTCATCCTTAAGATGATAAAATGTACACAGTAAACTTTTTTTGCTATAAAAGGTACGAACTCTAAAAATAAATGTTACAACGGGCTAAGGAGAATTCGATGATTAAAGGATGTTTAATAGGCATATGCGGCTTAATTACACTCAATACAACAGCAGCTTATGCAGAAGATATGGAAATGGATTTTATTAAAAATGAGGTTGAAATATCATTTCAGCAATATAAAGATGGCTCAATTGAAAGTGGAATCTATGCTTTAGAATCGTTGGCTAGGCTTTTGAATCAAGCGGAGTCCTCAAGCGTTCGTGCTGAATTGGGGCCCAATATTTTAGCATTTACTTACATCCGTATCGGATTATTGCACGAAAAGCTTGGAAACTCACTAACAGCTGAGCCGCTTTTCGCAGCAGCCCAGCAAAATCTTAGCAAAGAGTTTAGTGCAGAAAAAGTCACAGTTAATGAGCTAAAGTCGATGGTGAAACAACTCGATGAAATGTCCATTTAGTATTTGTGTAAATTGATTTGCCAATATTAAGTGAAAATATCATTAATGCTTAACTCTTAAACGTTATGTGTCAGAACACAGTGAAAGAGTTTTAATTTATTCTTTAATGTCATAGAGTTGACATACCTATGTCGCCTAAGTGGCGTAATCAGTAGGAAGGTCTCCGAGTATAGTTGAGCTAACTAATACAGGAGACCAATCATGGAAATGCAAATTAACAAACAACTTATAAAATCGAAAAGAGTAGAGCGGGCGTGGAGTCAATCCGAATTGGCACAGGTTTCTGGGCTAAGCCTGCGAACCATACAACGTATCGAAAAGTCAGGGACGGCATCGCTCGAGTCGATAAAAGCACTTGCTGCGGTTTATGAAGTTAAGGTGATAGAAATTCAACATCAGCCTAAGCTAAAAGGTGCCAAATTAACACGCAAAGCTGCGGCATTTTTTGCAGGTACTGCTGTGATGGCTGCAAGTGTTTTTACCTTAACGGCGTCAGCTAAGCCCGTGATGGTTGACCTTATGCTAACCTCTCAGGGACAAACGCTGGCTGATGTTCAGGTTTTGAATGACGAAGGCGCATTCAGCGAGATTGTATTTTCAGATAAGCTAAAAATTCGCCTCACCTCAAAAATTGAACAAGAAAACCAAGTGAAAATAGTGACCGAGATTTACAGCTTATCTTCTGAGGGTCAAGTTCTTATCGCTTCCCCTAGTGTTACGGTTCAACATCAAAAACAGGCTGAAGTACACTTTGATGATTATCAACTCTCGTTGTCACCAAATCTGTAATACAAAAAGCTCAGTAAGTTAAAGCAAACTTACTGAATTTTTTCTGATTATTGAGGCAAAGCAATAACCACACTAAACAAGTCAGTATAAATTGTCATGTAAACTTGATGTTACTCAATTTATGGTATGTTATATTGTATCTAAAATGGTGCAAGGTTTATTTTATGATCACAATAACGGATGGACCACTTCATCTTTACCAAGTGGAGCAAGGTGGTATTTTGGTTACAGGCATTTTGGCCGAGCTTGACGTTTCAGTGTTACCTGAGCAAGCGATTCTGCCTCACGAGTCGGTTTCGGTTACCCATGCTATGGCGCTGAAAAAGCGTGTTCAGCTCGAGAAGTTGCTCTTACCCCCGTGTCTTTTGGTCGGAAAACTTAATTTGGACAAGGTGCGATGGCAAGCGGAATGTGTTGAAACTGCGCAGTGGCACAGTGATTGCGGTGAGTGTACTCATCGCCTCTATGCTGTTGAAAATCGTCACGTGCTACAAGAATTCAGACAGCAGATCGCAATGCACCAACAATGGCTAATTGCTGATGGACATCACAGGATGTTTGCTGCCAGCCAACGTCATGCGCCTCAATCTCGGATGATGGCATGGTTAGTTCCACAGCAAGATGCGGTGATAACGAGTTTCGCGGTGCAGGCATCTTACACACAAGCTGTAGATGTTACTAAATTCAAACAGCACCTTAGCGATTTTGATATCTGTGAATCCCCGGAGACTGAGGGCGATTATACTATTTGGTTGGGGAAAGCTGCTTTATGTTTTGCTCTCCAACGCGCGAAAAGCGATTCTTATCTTATTCAGACCCAGTTGCGTAGAGCACTGCAGGCACTGCCAGCGTTTGAGGAGCTGTGGTCTAAAAATAAAGTTGAGCTAAGTGATGACGCTCATATTGTAACCGCCATCTGTCGCGCCCCCATAATTGAAGACATCTTTGCTGCTGCCAAAGCAGGCAAGTACTTTCCAGAAAAGTCGACCTTATTTACTCATAAGGCCGACAGCCAAGTACTTTACCATTTAAATCAGCAGGCAGCTTGTGCTTAAAAGCCCTCACAGAGGGCGATACTTACAACTGTTTAAAGGCTTCAAGCACCCTAAGGTTTTGCTCCGGCAGTCCGATGCTTACTCTTACAAAATGATCAAAACCTGATTCTAGCCATGGTTTTATCATTATTCCTTGTTGCAGCAGCAAAGATGCGACATGCGCAGACGGCTGCTTGACATCAATAAATAAAAAGTTGGCTAGACTTGGCGCGACAAAATAACCCAGCTCGGTGAGGGCGGCGCTGAGTTTTTCCCTTTCGCGATTCGTTTGCGTGACCGTGTCTGCCAAATAGGAGGGATCTTGCAATACCGCAATCGCAGCAAGTTGTGCTAGTCGATTTACATTGTACGGTGTACGTACGCGGTGCAGATAATCCGCCAATTGGGCATTTGTCATTACGCCGTAGCCCACTCTAAGCCCTGCAAGACCATAGGCTTTGGAAAAAGTCCGTAATACCGCGTAGGGACGAGGCTGTGTTTGAAGTAGTGTTAAGCTATCGACAAACTGTTTATGGCCTTGGGCATATTCGCAGTACGCTTCATCAATGACGATAACCGTATTGAGCGGACAGGCATCAATGAGGCGCTGCAAATTATTGGCATCAAACGTACAACCTATGGGGTTGGATGGGTTAGCAAGCATAAGCATTTTTAAATCTGGGTGGCATGCGATAGCATCGAGCCAATCATCAATTCGATAGGATAAATCGCTTTGCATCGGCACTTCTAGGACCTTTGCCCCCATCATATTGGCGTAAATCCCATGAAGCGCAAAGGTAGGCTTGGCCACTAACACCTTATCGCCTTGACTGAGGAAAGCTTTACACAGCATTGAGAGTACATCCTCAGAGCCATTGCCGAGTACAATTTGTTCTCTGGCAACGTTAAGTTTAGTTGCCAGCTGCTCATTTAGCTCAGTGCATTGGCTGTCTGGATAGCAGCTAGCGGTATGCAGTTGTGCTTTAAAAGCATTAAGCGCAGCAGGACTTGGCCCTAAAGGGTTTTCATTCACCGAGAGGTTTATCATATTGGGGTGGAGATTACGCGCTGCTGCTTGCTCAATGGTTTGTCCCGCACCATAGGGCGGTAGTGCAATGACTTCCTTGCGGGCTGGGTTTGGCATTGTCGTTGTCATGCGTTTTGCTCCTTGAGTGATGTGGGCTCAAGTAAACGATTAGCCCTATGATTAAAAAGCCAAATCTCAGATAGCGCTGTGACCGCAAGTCCTAACATTAAGGCGTACCAAACGCCCAAAATACCCAAAGAGAAAAATTCTTGAAATAACCACGCACCGGGAAGACCAATGCACCAATAACCAATTAAAGACAGCATTAGGGTGCTTTTAACATCGCCAAGTCCACGCAGGATACCGAGCCCGATATTTTGCCACGCGTCAAAAAACTGCAAAAAGGCGGCAATAACGAGTAGCTCTATAGCGATAACAACGACATCGGAGTTTTGTAATTCTTCTGCACTTAAAAATGGCCGCAGTACAAATTCGGGTGTGAATAAATAGATTAAGGCGAAAACAGACATGACCACGGCACCGCAAATAATCCCCAAATTGCCGATGCGTTTTGCATGATGAAAGTCCCCCGCAGCATTGGCTTCGCTGATGTAAATAGAACAAGCAGATGAAATGCCAGCAGATACCATAAATACGATGTACACCATTTGGCTTACCACGTTGTGGGCGGCTAAGGCATTTACGCCGAGTGTTGCCACAAACAACGCAAGCACGGTGAAAAAACCAGCTTCAAGCCCGTAAGTTGCGCCAATTGGCACGCCCATTTTCCATGTTTTACTAAGTGCTTCACGGTCGGTTTGCCAAAACTTTATAGTGAGGTAGGGGCTGAGTACGTCATCGCGCTTGGCAAATAGTACAAACAGTAAAAACGATAAATACAGCACGATACACGTGGCGGCTGCAACCCCCACAAAGCCGAGTTGTGGTAGGCCAAACTGACCAAAAATTAGACCGTAATTGAGCACGATAGTGAGTACAACAGATACACCCGTTATTAACATCAATGGCCCTGGTCTTTTCAATCCAACACTAAAATGCCGCACGCTTTGAAACCAAAAACAGGGTAATAAGCCCAAAGCGACAACGGTTAAATATTGGGTCGTCAAATTGGCAATTGCCTCGGATGTACCGATAAACCTTAAAAATGGCTCTATGGCAAACATCGCGGCGGCGAATAGCAGACCCAAAAATGTTCCGATAAGCATGCTGGCGTTAAAAAGAGGAGTGATCTGATCTAGTTTAGCCTTGCCGATTGCATCAGATACCAGATTACCCGTTGCCGTGACTACGCCCGTTCCCATGGTTCTAAATTGATTAAAAATACCAATGGCGAGGCCGCCAGCAGCCAGTTCTAACGGGCTCAACATACCGAGCATGATAAGATCTATCGTTGCAATTGCCACGTAGAGCAGATTGGTCAGAATAAGCGGCCCTGCGAGCTGACTTACTTTAAAAATATCGGCGCGCGCTGAAGCTACCATAACGTTACTTCCTCCACGTTTTCTTGTGTGATGGCAAAGTCTGCAACCGCTCTTCCGAGTGCCACGTCAGTAATGATCATGCCGCTGTTATAGACAAAGATAATTTCATCAGGGTGGGTTCGTGCCCGCTTTTCACCATTTAGTATTTCCGTCAATGTCGCATCAACGGCGGGTAGCTTATCGTTCTCGTCTAATAAATCGTCTCCGGTGACCTTCATTTGTTCTGCATCCGTTGTGAGCAATCTATCAGCTCGGTGTAGCACTGGTTTTTCGATCCCATAGCCAACTAAAATCACCACAGCGCCGGGTTTTAACCATTCATATTTTATGTTCTCTTTGGCGGATAACCCAGTAACGGCAAGGATCACATCGGCTTGTCTTACTGAAGCTTCTAAATCTTGTGATACCGCAACTTGTCGCTGTGGGTGATGCTCCTTTAGTTTTTGCTGAACCACTTCCAAACCTGCTTGATAGCTGCCATGAACGGTTAGATTTGTGAGTTGTGGTAATGCCGTGACCAGCATTGGTAAAGCGATTTGCCCTTGAACACCGGTGCCTACAACCAACGCATTTTTAGCATCTGAATGAACGGCATATTTTGCGAACAAGGCGGAGGTGGCTGATGTGCGCATAGGACCTAGTTCTTTTACATCCATTAGGGCCACAGGGTGGCCTGTGGCATCATCGCAAAGGAAAATAA
Source organism: Pseudoalteromonas sp. JC28 (assembly GCF_013319255.1). Taxonomy (NCBI): domain Bacteria; kingdom Pseudomonadati; phylum Pseudomonadota; class Gammaproteobacteria; order Alteromonadales; family Pseudoalteromonadaceae; genus Pseudoalteromonas; species Pseudoalteromonas sp. JC28. Next base: position 397,566 of record NZ_QOKX01000005.1, read on the forward strand.
AGGAATAGAATTGATATTGGTTGCGACTTCTGTCTGGGTCGTATTCATAGACGACCTTAAACCCTACGGTATTACTTGCGGCATCTCGGCCAGCCATACTATAGGCAATGGATCGACCATCTTGTGGCGTCATAATCACTTTGAGTGGGTTGGCAGAGTCAGGGTGGTGCAGTGAACGAAAGGCATTTTCCACCACCTCAATGACTTTACTATAGGGAAAATCAAGTTGCGCCAGTCGGGCTTCATTTAGTATCGGCAGAACAGTTTGTTGGGTCATGGTTAGGCTCTCGCGGCAGGTTTATATTGCGTTAATAGGTCATCGAGCTCTTGCTCGATGTTAATGTCGATAAGGTCGTGTTTTGCCATCCAATCATCATTGAATACCGTATCGAGATACTTCTCGCCACCGTCACAAACGAGTACCACAAATAAGCTATCGGCGGGGGCGGTTTTTAACGCCTGTACTGCTTCGTATATAACCCCACCTGCCGAGCCACCGACCATTAGGGCGTAGTGCTTGGCAAGGTACCTGGCGGTATTAAACGCTTGTTTGTCAGATACCTTCACGCCTTTGTCGATAAGTTCATACTCAATAACGGGACCTATCTCAGCGCCTTCCGGCGTCCCCGTTCCTGACTGATGATAATTCAGTCCTGGTCCACCAAAAATCACAGACCCTACAGGTTCAACTCCAATCGTTGTGAGGTGATGACAACCTAAGTCGCGCAAAGCCCTTGTTGTGCCGCATAGCGACCCACCTGTGCCAACCGCACCGACAAGGTGAGTAATGTGTTCACCAAGTTCATGAAAGACCTCTTGCGCAAGTCCTGTATAACCGCGGCTATTGGCAAAATTATTGTGTTGGGCGGTCCAAAATGCGCCTTGCTCTTGTGCCAGCTTCGCGGCCATTGCATCGCGAATATCAGTAGATAGGCTGTCGTCTCCAGCTTCGCTAACGCAGATCACTTCCGCGCCAAAGGCTTTCATATTACTAATTTTCTCTTTTGCCGCATGGTTATCCACAAGTGCGGTAAAGCGATAGCCACGCTCCGCTGCAAGCAGCGCAAGACCAACGCCGGTATTGCCAGAAGTTGACTCAACGACCCAGCCACCTGGCTTCAGTTGGCCACTGGCTTCTGCTTCATCTAACATAGACTTCGCCATTCGGATCTTAGCGCTACCAGTGGGGTTAAATTGCTCAAGTTTAAGGAACAGTTTGCTACCGTTTGGTAGACTTAAAAACTGCATTAGCGGGGTATTACCAATACTTTGCGAAACCCTTAAATAGGGGGTTAGGGATAATGTCGAGGCGAGCGAATGCTGCACATTTATGTTCATAAATAGGCTCCTTTACGTTGTGTTGTTGGGGTTTTTCTAGCTAAGTAGTTGCCAAGAAAGTCTGTTGTGCTCCCACGTTACGGCGATTTTTCGTGGCAATGGCATAGAGTGAAATTCAGATTCATTTGAATCCATTTGATATCCTGCAGTGTTGAGGTAAACCATTAGGTCATCGCGCTGCGGTAGTTGCGACAAGGGGATAAACCGCCAGCTTATCATGTCGTTATCTAGGCAGGTTGCGCCGCCAAAAGCCACGCGATACGTTCCTTGTTTGCGGTTTGAATGTGCCGTGAGTAACAGCGGACTCGGCAAGTATTCGCTTTCAAACCACTGTTCTGACAGTGATAAGCTCGAGCCCGAAAGTGTAGCGATATAACAGTCTGATGTGCCTAGGTGCGGCTTTGTCCCTTGCACTTTAAACAAGCTAATGCCAGCCTCTTCGAGCAGTGCGCGCCCAGGTTCAAGCATCAATGTAAGGTTCCTTTGGCGTAATGCCGCTAATGCGGTTTGTCCATGCGCGTTCTTCACTGCCAAAATAGCGTGTAAGGTGTCCGCAGGGCTTTGTTTGTTATGGTAGGGATAAAATCCTGCAAAGGTTTTATCTGCAAAAAAGCATTCAAAGTCCAAGGCTTGTTGCCACTGCTCATTCTGTAAGTAGGAGACGGGCAGGCCACCGCCAATATTCACTTTTGATGGCGACAGTCCCATTTGCTTGGCCTCGTCTATCGCACCGACTAAAGTATGGATACTCTCGCCACGTGCTTGTGGGCAGTACCCGCTTAAGTGGCAGCTAAATCCTTCTAAGCTTACCCACTCCTTGTATTCTCGACACTGTGCTAATAGCGGCGTAAGCTGGCACAGTGAACTACCAAAGCGTGAGGCTTTAGTTGGTTGTGTTTGTAAACGCAGTAGCACTTGCGCTGGGCGCTTTCGCTGGCGGGCCAGTGTAATGATGGAGCTTAACTCAGCACTTGAATCTATGGCGACAAGTGCTTGATGCACAAGCGCTAAGCTAAGTAGTGCATCTGATTTATGCGGACCAGATACACCAATTTTTACACCTTGAATACCACCGCTTAGGGCAAGTTCAAACTCTTGCACACTAGCCACGTCTATTCCTATATCGTGATTGGACGCGACTTGAGTAAAACATTGGGCTTTGTTGGCTTTTTTGGCAAAATAAATCTCATGTTCAAGCCCGAGCTTTATTAAGTTAGCTTGCAGGGTTTCGATATTTTCCGCAAAACGCTGAGGAAACACTAAATGTAGCGGCGCTCCCAATGCTGCCGCCCATTCAAATAACTTGGCTTGGTGCTCCGCGAGCAGGCTCTGCGTTTGCGGATGCAATTTTGCAGTGAAGGCATCACTCATACGACTAACACCTCTTTGTTGTTTGCACTGTCTATCTTGTTGACACGGCGTTTTGCTATAAGGAGCAGGCCGGCGGCTAGGAGCAGCAACCAGATTAATGGCGTGTAGTTGTTCACTGGTGTGGCAAAGTCACTGCTAAATTGAGGAATATCAGCTAAGTCCGTGAGCGTTGGCTTGGCGCTACAACCCTCACAAGGAGCAAAGTCTCCTCTTTGGTTGGCTTTGGCAATTTCGTTGGCAAAGAAACCTTGTAGTGCTTGATGATGAGCTTCAACTTCCGCCATGAAGGCGTGATGACGTGCTAATCCATTGCCCGCTAAATCAACCAGCAGTGTTTGTGCGATGAGTGCGGGGGAGAGATACTGTAGCTTTTGTGCATTATGTTGCTGTGCTTGTTGCGCAGTTAAAAAGCGTAAATCTTCGGCCGCCATTGCGCGTTCAACAGAATTAATGGTGGCGATTTTTTTGGTTGCGTAATCGCTGGAACCACTGCCATTCTTCGCAAGTTCTGGATGATCTTGAAAATACTGAGCTAAGGTCTTTTCACTCGCTTTTTGGGCATCGTCGCTAGCGACACGGAGGCTATCTATATAGTGAATTCGTGAAGGGGTTGGGTCAAGCAAAGCGATGCTGGTATTGACCAAAGCTGGAACCACAATCACCAAGGCAAGCCAACAGGTGACTAAGGTAGCTGCGTTGTTTGCTGCACTTTTAGCTCTGCTATTTACCCAAGCGGTTAAGGCAATCCAAAACCCAGAATAACATAGTGCGATAAGGTTATAGCTCAGCAGTTCAACCACTCCTAGCTGCTCTCGTATTGTTATTAAAAGCAGGCTACTAATACTTAAAAATGGCAGCACAATTAACGCGCTTCGCAGCAATAATTGATAGGTCAGAAGGCGGGTCGCACTGCCTCTTTGCAGCATCAGTAGTCTTAGCTGCCCATCTTGGCGTTCACTTGCCAAGGCATTAAAGCAAATGCCAATAATGAGCAATGGCAGTAAGTAGACAATTACAAAACTTAAATCGAACTGGCCTAACAACAGAGATAGCGGATGAACATAGTCATATTGATGAACGATGTGCTGTTTTTCTTTGATTAGCATCTTAAAATAGTAAGGTAATACGTCGGCTTGCCCTGTTGCGATTGGCGACGTTGCAAGCGGGGTTTTGGTGGCGTAATTTTGCATTAAGTAAAAAGCCTGCCCGCGCAGGTCGTATGGGTCTTCCCACCATTTATAGTCTGCTGTACTGGCGACTCTTTCGGGTAATCCAGCTTTGGCATCTTGGATGGCCTGTTGCTGCATTTGCTGTGCGGCAAGTACCACGCCATGCTGTTTTTTAGCAAAGTAATGGGCGTTAAAAAATGCCACTAGTGCAAGCATGGTAGTGGTCACAAACAGCGCGAGTACGAGCTTTTCTCGCCAGAGGTTTTTAAACTCAGTAGCTAACATTAAGCGTTTCATCTTTGCTCCTCCAAGCGCAGTTTTTTAATCGCGAAGAAACTCAATAACACCAGCACAATCAACCAAAAGCTCAGGCTAAACAGGCTGATAACGTAGTGAGGCAGGTAACGAATGAAATTAGGGTATTGGAATGCGAACTTTGGGATCTGCTGCCATAATTCCTCGCCCGCGGTGTAATGTCCGTCCGCCTTGTGACCGTGATCTCTTTGATTAAAGTTAAGCACCTCTTGCATCAGGCGGCGGTGCTGCTCTGCCGCATTCTCAAATGCTTGCTGGTGGGTAAAGTCGCTGGCTGCGGTGGCCATCGACAGCGTTTGTATCGCGATAAACGGCGTTAACATTCCTGCAAGTTGATAGCTTTGTGATTGCGCTTCTAGTTGAGCTAAACGCGCTGAAAATAAGCGGTCAAAGATTTTATCAGCGTATTGTTCACCAAATTGGAGTTGCGCTCCGGCATAGTCAAAGGGCAAGTCTTCCACATTGCTAACACCATATTGAGTCAATGTTTGTTGTTTGAACTTTGCGATTGCTTCAACTCGTGCCTCGGTATAAACCTCACTTTCAAGCTTTGCTTGAAACGCTTGACCTGAACCTTGCGGATGAATGGTGGTTGCGATATTCATCGCCAGTTTTGGTAGTAAAAGTGTTGTAAGGGCCCAAATGGTTAATAGCGCTACCAATGCGCGCCTTGCCGTTGGAAGTAAACTTGAAAGCGTGGTGGTGAGTAACGACCAAAGCAATAAGTAAACCAAATAAAATAGTAAAAATAGCCCACTTCTGAGTGTATGAGGCTCCGCGCTTGTTACTTGGCTATAAAGTAAAAAAAGCGCGACAGGCAATAAAAATAAGCAAGAAATAGCAAAAAGCAGCGCACATTTGGCGATAAACAACTTAGCTGGGTTTGCGCCCGATGCGAGCAGTTGTTTTAAGGTGCCTTGCTCACGCTCTCGGGCAAGTAGTGGGTAGCCAATTAATATAATCAATAGCGGTAATAACACTTGCAGCACAAAGGCGGGTGATAAGCTACCAAAACGTGACATCGGCAAGTTATCTTGCGCACTTCTAAACATGCTATCGTTGCGAATATGAGCCTCAAGCCTCAACACATTCCCTTGGTATGCTTGTAATCCCGCGTCGAGTGCAGCCAATGGGGTGGTGGGTTTGACCACATAAATACCGTAGTGGGCGGCGGAATGGGGACCTTTTTCACCTTGATTTAACCAGCGTAATTGCTCTGATTGGGACACTTCCGTGACGGCTTGCTGATAGCTTTGGTGGCTTTTAAAACCGGTCAAGCAGGCAAGCAAGAGCAGCAATACTGCAATGCCTCCAAGCCAAAGCGCTTGTCCCTGTCGCTTGGTATCGAGCCATTCCTTTTTTAATGTCGTTTGAAACATCAGACACCCACCTTGATATGTTTGAGGTAAACGGATTCAAGTTGGACTTCTTGCAGTTGTTCATAGACTAAGGTATCGACTAATTGCCCTTGATTAATAATTGCCACGCGATGAGCATCTTCTTGAGCGCGGTATAAGTCGTGGGTCGCCATTAAAATCGCAACGCCTTGCTTTGCTAATGACTGAATGAGCTGGCTAAATTCATGGCTGGCTGAAGGATCAAGACCTGATGTAGGCTCATCTAAGATCAATGCCTTGGCTTGTTTTGCGAGGGCAATGGCTATGCCCACTTTTTGTCGCATCCCTTTTGAATAGGTTGCAACGGGTTTGTCTACAGCGTGACTTGGCAGTTTTACTTCACTGAGCAGTGTGCGAAAGGCCTCGTCGGTCTTTTCTATGCTGGCCATTTTGCTGAAATACGCGAGATTCTCAAGTCCGCTAAGTCGCGGATAGAGCGCGACTTGTTCGGGAATATAAGCCAGTTGCTGCCTTGCCGTTACTACGTCATGTTGTGGATTAATTCCAGCGATGGTGATTTCCCCGGCATCCGGTTGTAAAAAGCCCAGTAAGCAATTAATCGTGGTGGTTTTACCTGCACCATTTGGGCCTAGCAGCGCTAGAATTTCACCTTGATGTACGCTCAAGTTTAATCCCTGTAACGCTTGGTATTCACCAAAGCGCTTTTGCAGGTTATTGATTTGAATAACAGGTGTAGTCATGAATTATCCTTAAAAGCTCACGCTTAATGAGGCGATAAAGGTGCGGCCACGACCGGGAGCGACTCCCCAGTCTATGCCTTTGGCACCGCCAGATAGCCAATATTCTTTGTCGAACAGGTTTTCGGCCTTGAGTCGTAGCGTGGTGTTAATGTCAGTAAAGTGGTATTTAGCGCCCAAGTCGAAGCGCGTGTAGGCTGGTAGCTTTAGCGTGTTATTGACGTTTTGTTCGCGCTCACCAACATGGAAAATACCCGCATTGATGCTTAACGCCTCCCAAAATGGCAGCTGATAGTCGACATAGAGATTTGCTTGAAATTCAGGCACATTGGCTGGGGTGTTGCCATTAAGCGCGGGCTCGCCGTCGAGCTTATCTAAGCTGGGGTCCATCAAGGTGATGGATGCTACGGTTGCAAGACCGTGAGCCAATGAACCACTAGCATTGAGCTCAATACCTTTATGTGACTGGACACCGTCTTGCACGAAATAGTTAGTAATGTGATTGTGGTACTCCAACATTTTTTCTATTTCGAAGACGGCTATCGAGTAGTTCATGGTGTCCGTTTGGTATTTTATGCCAGCTTCAATTTGTTCGCTTTCTTGTGGGCCGAGTGATTCGCCCTCGTTTATTGCACCGCTGCCGATGACTGCAACGCCGCCTTCCCCCGCGCCTTCTGAGTAACTGGCATAAAACGCGAGCTGATCGCTTGGGTTGTAGTTAAGACCTATGATGGGGGTATTAAAAGTTCGGTCGTCTAGCGTGGTTTTAGTTTGGCTAGGTAGAGTTTGCTCTTTTTTGTATTGAATATGACGCAGCCCTAAGGTGGCATAAAATACATCGTTAAAGTGCAAGGTATCTGTGATAAATAACGCGCTTTCAGAGGCTTCAGTTTTGGTTGGTTCTGGATAATCAGGGAACTGCGGTTTACTGCTATGAATTGGATTGAAAATATTGCCAACGGGGTTGGTTAACTCAAACCAACGCCCATCCTTTGACTCATAATCACGAATACTAACGCCGACGACTAGCTCATGTTCAATTGCAGCGGTGGTAAGTTGACCGCTGACAAAACTATGTGCGGAGAGTGTGTCATACGTTTCGTCTGGGGTAATGTGGATAGCGGCAGACAGCACATTACCTTGTGTATCAACCGAGTAGATATCAGGAAAAACGGTAAACCTGTCATTACCAGAAAGCGCAGCTTGGTTTACCCATTGCCAGGAGTCGTTCAACCAAAAATCAGCACGTGCGGCAAGGTTATATGACTCGGTTTGATACTTTGCCCAAGGTTGTCCGAGCAATACATCACTGGTGTCGACATAGGGCGGTAATATTTTACGGTCAGGATCATTGGGGTCGCTGGCAAGTCCTATCAAAGGCTGTGATACAGTGCTTTTGTCTTGGTAATCGCCGTCTAATCGGATAAATAGGCGGTCTGAGACTTGCCAATCCAGTGCTGCACTAAAGAAATAGCGCTCTAAGTCATCACCACCGGTAAAGTCACCGTTTTTCTCTGCTGCGGCATTAATACGATAGCCGAGCGTTTGCTCTTCGGAAATTGGCCCACCGAGGTCGATGTGTAAATACTTTCCTCCACGGCTACGTACTTCTGTTGTGACATCCAAAAAGGCGTCCATGGTAGGGCGCTTTGTCACATAGTTGATGGTACCGCCGGGGTTGTTAAAGCCTGATACGAGACTTGACGGGCCTTTAACGATATCAATGCGCTGAATATTCTCTAGCGGTACATCTTGGTAGGGGGCAAGCGCTAAACCGTCGCGTCTTAGACCGTTAGTCCAATCTAGTTGAAAGCCACGCAGACTCACAAAGTCGAAAACCGTACCAATTGAGGTATTTTGAACAGAAGCATCGTTGGCAAGCACTTCGCCTAGCGTTTTTACTCTTTGATTGCTGATCAGTTCTTCAGAAAATGATTGAATGGAAATAGGAAGAAGCTGTGGATCTTTCATCCCCAACGCCGAAGCGTTCACGTCTCTCGTGCTGTAAAGAGGCGCGCGAGTGCCATGCACATCAATTGTTTCAATGGATTGTTCGGCAACACTAAGTGAAGAATATAAGCTACTAAGCACGCTAACTGTCAGGAGTGACCTTGTCATTTTGTTATTCCAACTGCAAAAACGAATGTGAAAAGAACCATCATTTATTTGATACAAATGATTATTTTTAAAAATGTTATAACGTAACGATATTAATCATGTTTTTGCGTGCTTGAAAAGAGGGGAGTTATTGCCAAAAGGTTATCCTTGGTGATTTTTGTTGTGAAAAGTGAAATTAATGTAGGTCGTTCAAAGTACCGGCTTTACGTGTTGAAAAAGTATAAATCTCAACAAGTATTATTTTTACAAATAAAAATCGTTCTCATTAATTTGTTTTTAAAGCGGGTGAGTTGATTTTTTGTTGTGAATTTTTGTATAAAAAACAATGTGAAAGTTTGTAAATGGTTTGCGTGTTATTCAGTACATCGAGCTTAATCTCACTGAATAACGCTGAACATATGCTCAGAGAAGTGCTTGCTGCTTGATAAAGGTAACGAGTTTCTCAGCAATGTCTTGATGCTCTGAAGCGGTTGGATGCCACACACAGCCTTCTAATGGTGAGTCGAATGTATGACTGTATAGTTTACTGATATCTTGCTGATTAAGCTTTGCAATTGCATCGTGAGTTGCTGGAATAATAAAATTATATGGATATGCCGGACGAGGCATATAAATAATGGGGACTGCAGGATATCTTACACGCAGCTGTTTGGTGAAAACGACCATCGTTTTTACCCACTGCGTTTTGACTTCATCAATAGTTTGCCAAGGCTCTGCAGGGGTTGGATCGGTACTAAAGTCATTGGTGCAAAGTCATTGGTGCAAAGTCATTGGTGCAAAGTCATTGGTGCCTACTTCAATGACGATAAGCTGTGGAAACTTGTCTTCAAAGTCAGTGTTGTAGGTAAATACTGCTGACATTTTGTCGTAGTAACTACGCAACGTATGATGTGGTTGATTGCCGCCCCAATTTCGAATTAAGCCTAAACCTGAGTATGAAACTTGGGTAAAACTGGCTCCCAGCTGTTGCGCGCTCATATACGGAAATGCTTTACGCGCGTTACTTAAATCAAGAATTTCACTCCATTCACATCAACACTTAGGATCTGGGTATTGTGTTCGTAGTGCTCCCAGCGTTTAACGAGTTCAATTGTGACGGTTTCTGTCTTTGTACTTTCAAATAGCGTGAAGGTCTCCGCAACACCATTGGCGTTGGTCTTTAGCTTTTTTGTAAATTTGCCATCAATCAATACATCGAATTGATCGCCATAGCCCATCAACTCGATATGAAAGGCACGACCAGTGAGCTTAGTATGCAGCTGGCTACCCGGCCAATTAAAATTCACACTGCCATCGGCATGGTTTTTACTGACGCGTCCTTCATAATGAATCGCATGATGGGTCGCTGCGTGATTTGCGGCACTGGCTACGCTTTCAGAAGCTAATAAAGCCACCGTAACTAACGTTTTTAACATGTTGTATTCCTTGTAGGGTTATTCATTGAATAATGTAACTGGTTTAAATAGGTTGTGAGTTAATTTGGGCTTGAAAATTATTCACTTAACAAAGGAGAAAATAGAATATATCACTGGCAGGAAGAGAGTCGCTCAGGTACATTACTCTATGTAATCAGGTTAAGGAGAAGTAGCTGATGACGATTGTAGAACAGATAGTTGCTAGAGATATTGAAGCGGTTATTGTATATGAATCAGAGCAGGTGATTGCGTTTGCCGATCATGACCCCATAAACTTTGGCCATATCTTAATTTGCCCCAAATCCCCTTATGAAACGCTTCTTCAGGTCCCTGAATCCATACTGGCTGAAATCCACCGCGTTGCGCGTGACCTTTATGTGCGAATTGAGCGTAAATTTTCCCCAGATGGGATTACGCTGGTGCAAAACAACGGGCATTTTAACGAATTGAGCCACTATCACCTGCATATTTTCCCCCGCTATAAGCGAGATAGTTTTGCGTTTGGACGCGATGGGCTCAATATTAAACCTCAAGAGGTTTTGCGTACCTCACTTGAGGGGTTATAGATGCTCGGGGAAGTATTAATTAAGGTTGTTGTGACGCTATTGCTTTGTATGTCACTTGTCTGGACTTTGTTGCCTTGGGCGTTTGGGTTATTAAATTTCCAAAAGAAACATGGCTACCCACTCTACAACATTGGCCGAGTGTGCTGGTGGGTAATGGTTGCTATGCATCCCGTATTTGCTATTGGCATTTGGTTTTTCGATGCCAGTTTAAGTAAGTTAATATTTAGCCTAGCGGCAATGCATTGCTTTTTTGGGATAATGTTTGCCAGAAATGTAAGCACGCAATAAATCAAAAGGTCATAAGTGAAGATTACCATCAATGCGATTCAGGGCGAGGATGCGGATGCCATCGAAAGGTTAATGCGTGAAGTCTCAGAGGCTGACGTCTTACCGAATTTTTCGCAGCTTGGCAAAGACACTTATCTAAACGAAATAATACCTGAAGTAACTCAAGTCATGTGCAACGCCAACTTTGTCGGTGCCAAGGCGTTGATAAACGGTGAGCTGATCGGGTTTGCTTTATTAAGAGACGGTAACTACCTCACCCATTTATTTGTTGCTAAGTCAGCTCAAGGTAAAGGGGTTGGCCGGCAGTTATTAGATACTGTGTTAGCGAGTACATCCGCAGCTCAAATCTCGCTATGTTCATCGCTTAATGCAGCATCGTTTTATCTTGCGCTAGGTTTTCAGGCGACAGGGCAAGAAGCACAGAAAAACGGTATTAGATTTGTTCCAATGAAGTTAGACCGAACTTAAGCAAGGATATTTTATGACATTTCCAATTAACGGCTCGTGCCAATGTGGTGAAGTAAGCTACACGTTAAAAGCAGCACCTAAAATGGTGGTCGCCTGTCATTGTAAGGCTTGCCAAAAACTGTCAACCAGCGCATTTAGCATTACAGCCATTGTTGATAAAGACGATATTGAATTTTCGGGTCCGATGAAGGAATGGCGACGCCCTGCTGACAGCGGTAACGTTAGCGGAGCTAAGTTTTGCCCAACTTGCGGCAATCGCATTTACCACTTTAATCCAGCAGAGCCGAATTCAATTAAACTCAAACCAAGTAATTTGGACGATACTCGCCTTATTCAACCGACGGCCCATGCATGGGTTAGTGAAAAGCAAGACTGGTATACCATCCCTGAGGGCGTCATCGTATTTGATAAACAGCCTTAGCCTGCTCTGATGTGTTCAACGTCAATTATTAAGCAAGTGATCGCGAAGGAGTGTGCGCTTCACCGCAAAGAAAATAGGCATAATATGGCGCTGTGTCGCGAACTCCTTCACCCTCAATTTATTGAGGTTGGACGCTCTGGAAGCCAATATAACTTAGGCCAGATCCTATGCTTAATGAATGAAGAAGAATGGCCAGATGGGGAGGTAGTAGCAGAGCAGTTTCACTGTGCTTATATGAATAGTGACGCTTTGCTTCTTACTTATCGCTCCGCATGGCGGAACACTGATGGCACGCTTTCAGAGCATGCCTATCGATCATCTTTATGGGTCGAGCAAAATGATAAGTGGCAGTTGTTACATCATCAGGGTACGCCCACCAGTTTATTTTAGTGCTGTTTTTACGACATAGGTTGGGTTGTAAAAAATCACAAAAGTAAATTTTAAGTAATTGAAAATGCGACTACACTAAATCGACATAAGAAGAATATCTGCTAGACCAAGATCTAAGGAACGAGTATGTCAACACCTCAACCCGGCACTGTTGTGAGTAATGCACAAACCAGAGCCGCTAATTTAACGACGACAAACAGCAATGAAGTGCCAGCGACTAAACAATTTGTAGTGAATGCCACCGGCAACTTATTTATCGCAAGTACGCTAAACAGTACCGCAGGTGGAAGTGTATTGCCGCAAGAAGCTGAAAATGCGTTTGGTGAAGTGAGTGTATTTTTTGCTGCTTTAACCAAGGCGATGGCAGAGTCAGGCACGAGTTTATATGACTATGACGCGCTCAATAAATTAGTCTCAAGTTCAGGTCTTTTTGTCAAAGTGACAGAGAGTAATATTCAGTTTGAGAGTAAACAGACAGGGGTCACACTATCGAGCCAGTTGATTCAAACTTTACTAGGGCTCAGTGGTAATTTAGCCTCCATAGGTAAATCATTGATGGATATGATCGCTGGTATGGGGCAAGCCTCGGTAAGTATTAGTGCGAGTTCCGACAGTCAAGACAAAAAGGTCGGCACCATCATTTTTGTTTGCGAATATTTACTCGGTGCTATTTCTATTGCGCCAATTGTTATCTCAGCGGATGCCAATGATGTCAAATCGGTGTGGCAAGCAGGCCCTTGTTTAAAAGGGGGCCATACGGAGATACAACTTACACTTTGTAAGTCTGTTTATTTATTCGTTCCTCCTGCTTTTGTTAAGCAAGCGGCATCGCTCAATGAGGCGATGTCAGATCCAGAGTTTAATAACCTGATTGAATCAATGCGAAGTGTCATAGCCGCACCGCCGCAAACCACAGCAGCCAGTAAAACGACTAAAAAGGACAGTTAATGTTGGGAGTAAAAAATGTTCTCAACTTGGTTTAGCAAGCAAGATAAACCGTCAAAACTGCAATCAAAGCCAATATATACCCCAATTACTAAACATTATGTGTTTAATGAAACGGGTAATATCATGTTGTGTGCAACGGCGGATAGCATTCAGAGCTTTGACACTGACTTAAAAAGTGCATTCGTTGATATTAGTGTGTTTTTTGCTGCGATGACAAAAGCGGTGACGTCGACAACAAATCCGGTGACGGGTAAGCCGTTTTCAATATTTAACTACCAAGCTGTGAAAAATATTTTGGTAGAGTCAGGGCTTTTCATTGAAACCAATGTGGAAGAAGGCACTTTTAGTCACGATGGCGTAGGTAATACGCTTGGCAAAGCGTTGTTTCAGCATGTCTTAAATCGAGAGTTTTCTGAAAAGCAGCTGCCTTTTGCCAAGTCCATGTTTAATGGTATGCAATATCAAAGGGCGAAGATGGCAGAGCAATCTGAGATGACGGAAGCGCAGCAGCAGTTGTGCCGCAGTGGTAGCATCTTTTTTATTGGTGAGCTGTTGATGGGCGTGCCACAAACGTCGGCAATTTTGCTCAGTATCGAACCACAAAGCGTTGCCCAGTCGACCGGCGATACCGAGAGTGACTGGCAAGATTTATTTTCGTTGGCTGGGTTAGATGAAGACAAGCATCAGCCCAAGCACATCGTGCGTCATTGGAAATTTAAAAAACGTACTTATCTATTTGTACCACCGCAGTTTATTTCTCATGCGGTGGCTGGACTTGGTGAGCAAAGCAATATTGATTTTGAGGAATACAGTCGCAAATTGGCGCAAAGTATTACTCCTAATCACAGCGTTAGCTAACTTCAAATATTATAATCTTAAAGCGCCTTAGCTAATTCGGTTAATGCGCTTTTTGCTATGTCTAAATCAACTTGCTCTGTTTGCCAATTACTGAGCGCAGCACGGATCACCTTCTGTCCTTGCCAACTCCCTGGGCTGACAAATATACGGCCGTCCGCATTAATGGCATGAAGAAGGGCGGTTGTTGCTGCGTCATCTTTGCCACTTGGCTTGAAAAGCACTACGTTGAGCTCTCCGTAATAAACTAAATCATAGTCTGGAGAATCAGTAAACCAGTCTGCAAGTTGTTTAGTTTGCGCAATATTTTTGCTTACCCATTGACGGACCCCGTCTTTACCATACGTAAGTAATGACATCCAAACGGGCAGCGCCCTAAATCGACGAGAGTTTTCTACACCCATCGAAAAAAAGTCAGGATCGGCTTTTGATGTGACTAAGTAAGGCGCTGGAACATCACAGCTTTCAACCAGATAGTGCAAATGACGAGTGAGAAAAATACCGCAGTCGTATGGTACATTGAGCCACTTGTGTGCATCTAAGGTGATACTATCGGCTAACTCTAGCCCCTTAGTGCGACTTTCTGAGCCAGAGACCAGACGCTCGAAAATGCCAAATGCAGCATCAACATGCAGCCAAGCTTGGTGTTTATCGCATAAATGGCGGATCTGAATTAAATCATCAAAATTAGTGCCAGTAACCGTGGCGGCACTGGCGATGACAACTTTTCCTTTGGCGTTACTTGTTGCAAGCGCTGACTCAAGCGCTGCAATATCTGTAGCCTCATTGCCTACTTGCGTCGCGATTCTAGTGATTTGGTTGCGGCCAAGGCCTGCAAGACCAAGCGCCTTAATCATACTCGCGTGGGGCGTCGCGCAAAAAACCTCAATTTCCAAACCGAAGGCTCCTTCTTCTGCCACATTGATCCCTTGTTGATGCCCTGCAAACTGGCGTGCTATGACTGCACCTAAGTAATTTGCTGCTGTCGCCCCTGTAGTAAAAAGACCATCAAAGCTTGCTGGTAGGTCGAATAATTCGGTTAGCCAGCGAATGGCCTGCCGCTCTATACTGGTCGCAATGGAGCCATCGCCTTTTGAGACATTTTGGTCATAGGTTGACACTAGCCAATCGGCAAAGGTGGCAACAGGTGTTGCGCCGCCGGTGACAAATCCCCAATACCTAGGTCCAATACTGGTGCTTAAGTTTGGCACTACTTGTTTACTAAAAATCTCTATTAGTGATTCAAATGCAATTCCAGACTCTGTGAGTGTTAGGTCGGGCGGAGCAGTATCTCGACCTGCGACTGGACGGCTATTGTTAGACTGTATAAATGCCTCGGTAAGTTTAGAAAATTCAGTGAGCAATTGGGGTAATGCTTGCCATTGGTTGTGTGTCATGGTCATGTGTCAATCCCATTTGTGAACGAATACTGGAATTACAGTGTAACTTCGGTAAAAATCCAGTACAGATACAAAGTTATTGGTTGTTAGGGGTACAGATGGCGAGGAAGTTTATTACATTAAGTGAGCAGGTGATTGCAGAGATAAACGCCGGTGAGCGTCAATGCGGTGAAAAAATGACTTCACTTAGGATCTTTGCCAAGCAGCATGGCGTGAGCATGAGTACCGCGATTAGAACCTATGAGGAATTACAGGATAATGGCTTTTTAGCTTCTCAAGAGAAGTCTGGCTTTTATATTTGTAAACCGAAAGCGAAAAATAGTGACATTGACTTTGCCACGTTTACGAGTGAAGTAAAATTTCCCAAAAGTGCGTTAAGACCCTCTGTCGTAGGGCTCAATACGATGTTATCGACGGTGCAAGTAGCACCCGAGTTGATGCCCATAAATCGCCTGACTAAGTTTATAAAGCAAGCGTTCGACTCTCCTCAGTATCACCATTTTCATTATCCCAATGCGATGGGACTGAGGTCGCTTAGAGAGAATCTAACCAAGCACTTTAAACAAAAGGGGTTGGCGCTGAATCCTGATAATCTCGTGGTGACTGGCGGCTGTATTCAAGCCGTGATGGCGGGACTGCAGGCTGTTACAAAAGCGGGGGATTGTGTGGTAGTGCCATCACCTTGTTATCAAGGTTTATTGCAACTGCTTGCAACGCTACAGCTCAAGGTGATTGAGATCCCAACGACGCCCGAAGGACTCGACCTAGAAGCCTTGAAACAGGTAGTGACAACGCAAAGGGTATCTGCGTGTTTGCTTACGGCAAACCATCAAAATCCAACGGGGCACAGTCTATCTGTGCAACAAAAAGCGTGGCTTGCGGATTTTGCTGTGCGGTATCAAGTGGCGATTATCGAAGACGACGTCTTTGGGGAGCTGAGCCATAATCACACAATGCCTTTACCGATAAAGGCGTGGGATAAAGCCGGATATGTAATTTGGTGTAGCTCAGTGTCTAAGACGTTAGCGCCGGGCTTGCAAGTTGGATGGTGTGAAGCTGGGCGTTATCAAAGCCAAGTGGCCGCGCTCATGCAGGCATTTCACGGCATGCCAAATCAATGTTTACAAATGGCGGTATCACGATTTATTGAGACAGGACATTACCAGCGCCATTTACGGACGCTTAATCGCACCTTAGCGGCACACTGCTTCGCTTACCAAAGCTATTTGAAATCGCGTTTACCAAAGGGCTGTAAAATATCTTCCCCTCAGGGCGGGATGGCTTTATGGCTGAAACTGCCTAATATTGACTGTGATGCACTCGCTTTACGGCTCGCTGAACTTGGTGTTGAAATTCGCCAAGGCAGCTTATTTACAAGTCGTGAGTTGTATCAAGATCATCTGCGG
The DNA here is from genome assembly GCF_013319255.1 of Pseudoalteromonas sp. JC28. NCBI lineage: Bacteria > Pseudomonadati > Pseudomonadota > Gammaproteobacteria > Alteromonadales > Pseudoalteromonadaceae > Pseudoalteromonas > Pseudoalteromonas sp. JC28. The sequence continues at coordinate 414,129 of NZ_QOKX01000005.1, forward strand.
ATCAATTGTGGTTGGCCGCTTGATGTGGCAAAACCTTGGTTAGATAAGCTATGTGATTGGGTACTTCATAATTGCGCCAAATTATAGTGTTAAGCTCGGTTCAGATAATACAACAAGGAATAAAAAAATGACTGTATTACTCAACGCAGAAACCCAAGTAAATAGCGAAGCGCTCAATGCCATTGCACATATGCCAACCAAGAGTCTTGGCGTATTACTCGATAGCGACTTTACGCGTAAGCTTTGCGATCAAGACTTTATGCGCATTGCTGTTTTGCTGGCAAAAAAGGGTTATGAAGAGGGAGGTTGCCCAATTGGTGCGGTTATTGTTGATAACGAGACCAATCAAATTGTAGGTAAAGGACATAATACGTTAGTGCAAGAGAGCCACCCATATAACCATGGTGAAACCTCGGCAATTCGAGATGCGGGACGGATTGATTTTAGTAAAACCACTTTGTATACCAGCCTAAGTCCTTGTGACGTATGCGCAACATTACTCTACATGCGTGGTTTTCAGCGAGTCGTGGTAGGGGATATCACTAATGCTTCAGGCAATGAGCCGTTACTTGAAAGTAAGGGCGTACAAGTCGATATTTTAGAAGATGAGCAAGGTATTGCCTTGTATCAACAATTTCGTGCTGAAAAGCCAGAACAAGATTTAGAAGATTGGCAAGGTCTGGCAGCGGTAAACGCGGGTCATAAGTAGCTAACTGTACCCATGGCGAGGTAAAACCATTACTACATGATGTACTGGATTATCAAATGAAATACTTTCTGAAGCAATCTAGCCATTGCTGCTGATTGAATTGCAATGCAAATACGGGCACACTGACCGAATGATTATTTAATTTATTGAGATAAAATGATTAGGAAAATTTTATTCCTTGTAGCGCTACTTGCATCAACCAAAATAATTGCTTCGCCGCAAGAAACAGTGCATTTTGTAGCGGAAGACTTGCCTCCCTATCATTTTATTAATGGCCAAGGAGAAGTGGATGGTGGCCTAGTTGAGCTTGCTCAAGCGGTAGCAGATAAAGCAAATGTTACTGCTAAAATTGAAATAATGCCGATGGCACGTGCGTTACACGAATTAGAAACTAAACCTAATGTGGTGCTGTTATCTTGGCTAAAAACACCAACTCGAGAAGTCTATTTCCGCTTTTTGGGGACAATGTGCCATACGTCCGCATCACTTATTGGCCTGAAACAATCTCAAACGCCAATAAACGATCTTGACGCTGCAAAGCGCTATCGTACTGGAACCATACGCGGTTACTATAGTGAAACCTTTCTCAAACAAGCTGGCTTTTCTGAAGGTTATGAGTTGGTATTAGTGTCAAACTACCAAAGTCTTTGGAATTTATTGTTTAAGGGCCGGATTGATTTTGTACTAACCAACACACTAACACTCGAGAAAGAACTAAACGCCCTTAAGCTGGACCCAAAAGCAATTGAGCATAAGTTACTTCTTGAGCATTTCCCAAGTGAGTTGGCTCTGGCGGTGAATGCAGAGTTTCCCAATGAGCTTGCGAACCGCCTGCAGCACGCACTAGCGGAATTAAGTCAAAGTGGTCAACAACAAGCTATTTTGGAGCGCTGGAAAATACACTAAATTGAATGCAGCTGCTTGGTTTCGTATGTTCCTAAATTAGTATAAAGTGTGTAGACATAAATTTAGCGCATTAAGGATAGGCGTGATGTTGCAAGAGTTGGTGAGTTATTTTGGCATACTAGCAAGTATATGGATGCTGGTAGGGGTGTATGGCGTTGCCAAGCGTTATCCAAATTATAGTCACAAAAATCAATTTTGTAGTGAGTTAGGTGCCAGTGGTAGCCCAACAGAACGATTGTCTCCCGCAGTTAATAATTACCCCTTAGCCTTGCTATTTTGTTGTTTTGGTTTTTATATCATCTTGGTACCCGAAGGGAACTGGGCGTTAGGTGTTATTGGCGGTTTGATTGTTTGTCATGGTCTAGCAACCGCTGTTGCAGGTTTCTTTCCTATGGATCCCGATCCATACACAACCTCGCCAAGTCGAGCGTGTACTATTCATTCTTTCGCGGGCATGGTAATGCTATTAAGCTTACTCATCGCCCCTTTATTGGTCTGGTTTGTAAGCCCGTTAAACTCGCTATTTGCTTGGTTTTCTACCGTTTGTGTACTTGTTTGTGTCGGTTTTAGCTATCAGCTTGCCAACGCTTACAAACAAAAACGTAATAGTGGGCTCTATCAGCGATTAAGTTATGGCACTCAGTTAGTTTGGCTGAGTGCGCTGTGTTTTATAGTGTAAGGTGTTGATAAGCCGATAAAATGGCTTGCGCTTCGGGTTTGCCTTTGGCAACTCGTGCATAATGATCCAACGTTTTCTCTAAATAGCGTTTGGAAAGCGTTCCTTGTTGCCAAATCGCTTCGCCCAACGGGGTTATGGCAGCGCCAGTCTTACCTGAAGTAAGATAGAGCACTTCGTAAATACGTCGATTTTCCTCAACCAGTGATTCATGGGTCAGCTTAAGTGGCAAAGATTGCAAGGTTTGCCTCAGGGTATAATGATGATGAACTGGGCAAAGCAAGAAATCGACCTCGTCACGCAAATTGCAGCAAAGACTTGTCATCAGTTCTGCGGTTAAGTCGCCGCCAACACCTGCGATGATCACTAATTGCCTGCCTGAGTATTGTGCAAGAGGGAGCTTCGCAACGTCTTGGGTGTAAAGGCTATAGCGCGTTTCGGCTTCTGGAAAGAAGCGTGTGAGATCCAATTTTACTTTCGCGATAAGCGCTGGGACTACATCAACAAAGTGTATGTGCGCTTGGCTCGAATCTAAAAACTGTGCGCCAAGCTGGCCATGATCGCAGCAGCAGTCCCAAATATGTTGATAGTCTTCAGTAACAACATCATGCAAAGTCTGTAAGCGTTTTCCAAGCTTCAAGTGGATTCCTTTTATTCAGGTGTAGGTATGGTGGCGCGTTGCACTAAAGTGGTTAAGTAGGCGATGAATAAGGTAGATTGCACAGAGACTTACCGTAATTGCAACGCTCACCGAACTGAAGCGATACAGTGCGCTGTAGATCAAATCTTGATTTGGTGCGAGAGACTGACCAAACAAGATCCCAAAAGTGGTAATAATACCAAAGCCAATCCCAGGAGCACCACCACTTAACAAGTGGTAGCGACTAAAAATGAAGACTAAGATCCATAAAATCAAAATTGGAAAAAGTAAAATTTGGCTATAGGTTTGCAGTAGGATTTGCGCTGCTAACGCCAAGTTACAACCTATCAGCGTGCCAACTGCACGTTGCCAGCCCGCTGTGCCCGCCGCTTTCCAACTCAGTGGAAAGAGGATTAATATTGATGCCGCTTGGGCGGAAACGGAATCTTGTAAATCTAGGATTTGGAATATCATAAATGAGAGTGTGGCTACGGTGGCGCACAGTAAGACTTCATGGCGAATACTTGCAGCATCTTTTGCTGGCCGTGGCGGTAATTGACGCACAATAACGTCCGGAAATAACCAATGCATTACATATGCGGTTGCGATACTAATGATAATAGCCAGAGAGTTACTGGCTATGAGTGAATATAAGCCACCACTGGTTGAAGCATAACTGGCAAAATGAAGTTGGATTGATAGTCCCACCACACTCATTGCACCAAATAAGAAATTAACGCCTTTGCTCATTTGCAAAAACAAAAAGGCAAATAAGGCAAAGGTGAGTAAGGACATTAACGCAGGGTGGAAGCCAAATAGCCCTTGTAGCACCAATACCGAAAAGGCACAGACCAACCCACTTAAGATAAACTGGCGCACTATGTGTGCGTTTAACATTGGTACTAACCCAAGTAGCAGCATGGGATATACGGTAAAAAAGATACCGTACGGCCAGTTGAGCAGTTTGCTTAGTGCAAAGCCTAGCGTACTCCCAGTTGCAATACGCAGCATCTGTCTTAGGTCATTGGCGTTCAGTGCAACTTTCATATCAATAAACGTAGTGAAGTAGACTGACGAATTTGATTTGCGCTTGTGCAAGGGTTGCAAGCAAAGTGCTTTCAGGCAGGACTTGAACTGTCGCTCTGGCACCACTTGCTAGTATAGGTAATGGCTCATCAAATGCTAAATGAACGCGTTGACGCTGCGCATCTCGCACCCAGCGATTGGAGGTCTCAACAGCAGCTAATTGGCCGTCGGCATTGAGTTGTCCATCACTGACGCCAGCAGAAAATTCATGGATCACGGCGGGGTAGACTTTGCCCGGTAACGCATCAAAACTCACTAACGCTTGTTCACCAAGTTTGACGTGGTAAAGCGATTTTTCTCTGAAATCCGCAGCTAAGTCAACATTGTCCGAAACCAAACTGGTTAGGCTCACACCCGTGCGAGCATAGGTCCCCGTGGTGATCTGTAAGTTACTAATGATGCCATCATGGGGCGCGCGGACTTCGGTGTAGCTGAGTTGCAATTTAGCCTGCTCTACGGCATTTCGTGCTTGCATTAGTGCAATATTCTGTTCGTCGGTTGCACCACGCTTTACTTCAAGCGCATGTAGATTAGCTTTGAGTGCACTGAGCTGTGACTTAGCCGTCGCAAAATTTGCTTGAATTTGATCTGATTCCTGCGTTGAAATTGCGTGTTGTGACAGCAAAGATTGGCTGCGTTTATAAAGTCGCTGTTGCTCATCATACTTGGCTACAGCAGCCTCTATTTGTGCTTGTTGGGCAACTATCTGGGCGTCTAATTGTTTGTTCTGTTGATTAACTTCTGCCAAAGCGAGCTCAGTCTTAGCTAATGCTAAACGATACGGCGCTTCATCGATAGTAAGTAGTAGTTGGCCTTGCTGAACTCTTTGATTATTGCTGACATTCACGGCAAGCACTTCACCACTGACTTTAGGCGTCACTTTGGTTACTTGATGATACACACGTGCCTGAGGCGTCATTGGTATATAGAGATCAGCAAAGATAAAATAGCTAAAGCAGAGGGCAAAAAGGGCGATTGAAACCTTTACGTAGCGGGAAAATTGCTGATCTGGACTAAGTTTACTCACTGGTACTCCCATTTTCAGAAATATTGTCACAACATTGCTGAGCATTGTTCTCAAGTTTGACCAACGCATGTGCGATAGCATTGAGCTCGTCATCGCTAAGCCCATGATATAAAAGTGCCTTCACTTCACTGATCCGCATCTTTAGCTGCGCTAACTGGGCTTGCCCGTGTTCGGTGAAGTAGATTTTACGACAGCGTTTGTCTTGCTTATCAATGCGGCGCTCTATCACGTTATTTTCTTCTAACTGTTTCATCGTGCGAGTCAGGCTCGGCATTTCGATATCTAAACTGCACGCCAATTGGTGTTGTGTGCAACCTTCACCCAAATGATGAATATGCATCATGGCGGTCCAGCGTGGCTGGGTAAAACCGAGTGGCTCCACAGCTTGGGTTACGGCTTGACGGCAAATTCTATGGACTCGGCCTAACTTGCCACAGAGACTAAGATCGAGCGTTTCATGAAAGGGAAGTGACGACATAACTTAAGATATATTTACTTAGCATGCTAAGTATTCTAAAATAGTTAGCATGCTAAGTAAATGGTGTGTGTTTAGGTTATTGCAATATTAGCTTTAACTCTCTGAATTGGCAGTGCTTATTTTTAGTAAGAATCGCGCATAGTGAATACAAACGTGGCTAATTACTGCGATCGCAACGACAAGTTCAAGCCAAACTAGGTATTGCAACACACTTAACCAGCCTGGGCTTAAGTGTTCGCTGCTTAGCCAAGTGACGACTTTACTAATGGCGGTGACGCCGATGACTAATGGAAAGGTATATGCCGCAAAGGCAGGACTAAATGGCAGCCGTAGCAGCTGAATAAAAGCAAGGTATATCGCTAGGGTCATAATAATAGCGACGCTCAGTAGGGCAAACACCACGCCAGCCGCTGGCATTGGATGGACACTTAAATATCCTGCTAAACATAGACTAGCAGGCGCTGCCATGACTGCAATTGTTGGTTGGGTTTGCTGTGGTATGGCACTGCCTCTACATAAACGGTAAATCATGAACGGTAGCAGCAGTAAGTAAAATATCACTCCCAAGTACCAGAGCCCCATCGCCAATGGTTGCAACGCTGACATGCCGTTAAAGGTGACATCGGCAACGACAAACCCCACTGGGGGAATAAACCAACTTGGCACAAGCTGGTTAAGCTCAAAATTGCGGCTGCGAAAATACACAAAGCTGGCTAGCAAACCCAGATGAACTGCAATGGCGAGTAGCCAAACCACAGTTGCAATAAGGTGAGAATAGGCCGCGATGCTATGAGAAATAACCATGATTGTCATGGCGCTGGTTGGTAAGACACTCCCAACCACTGGATGCGCGAGATCTGCTCTTAATTGAGCGGGTTGATGAATAAACTTAAGCACTAACAGCAATAAAATAAAGCCAGCCAGCAGTGCACTTAAAGGTTTTAACACAAAAAATGCGGGAAAGAGGTTACTGATACACCAGCCTAAACTAGCCAGCCCAAGAGCAAGACCAGACATAGGGGTGGGGATATTGGCGGTGAGTTTTTTACTGTAAGAATGAAGAGTAGCCATGCGTAATTTCACAATAATTGTTCGATGAGGGAATAATACGCTTGCGCTTTAATTAAGAATATCTGAATATATTTAAATTAGTGTTCAGTAATTCTTAACGCCAATGATAACCCTTAAGCAACTCAATGTATTTACGGTAATCGTGCAAGAGCGTTCGATCACGGCTGCAGCGGATAAGCTATGTTTAACTAAGGCTGCTGTTAGCATGGCTCTGGCGGAGTTAGAGCGTCACCTCGAACAACCATTATTCGATCGTGTAAATAATCGATTAATGATAAATCCAGCCGGAGAGTTATTACTACCGCATGCGCATCAAGTGCTAGATAGATGTCGCTTCCTAGAGTCCCTATTTAAAGAAAGCGAGAGGCTATATGGCGAAATTAAAATTGGTGCCAGCGATACCTTAGGCAATCATTTGCTGCCTCCCATGCTAGCGGCTTTTCAGCAGCAAACAGGGCATACGCAGCAGCAGTTGTTTATCACCAATACGGCGAAAGTGTGCGCTATGCTTCGTGACTACGAATTAGACATTGGTTTTGTTGAAGGCCGAGTGATAGGCGAAGGTTTAGACATCATGCCTTGGTTTGAAGATGAAATGTGTATCGTGAGTGCAATGGACTTTGCGGTAACTGACTTTCAAACGCTGATACAAAGTCAATCTCGTTGGTTGTTGCGGGAACAAGGCTCCGGCAGTCGAGAATTTTTCTTAGCGAATATTGCAGCGCAGCTTACGTCGTGGCGAACCGCGTTTGAGTTAAATTCCACCGAGGCGATTATAAATGGTGTGGCGGCAGGGCTCGGTTTAGCGTGTATCTCAAAATACTCCGCTGAACATGCCATAGCACAGCAACGAATTAAGGCGCTTTCAGGTTTAAAAGCCGCACCGAGGCAGTTTTGGTTGGTGACGCGTAAAGATAAATTTCAAAGCCCAATATTAACGCGACTCATTGACTTTGCGACGCACTGGCATTGAACTGGGTTGTGGACCTAACTACTTAGTATACCTTGCAATGGGTATAAACTTCACAAACGCTGAATGAACTTTCTCAAACCTCGGGTCTTATAGACAATAGCATATTAAGAGGTTAGATATGTCGTTTAGAACTATCGATTATTCTATTTCAGGCGTGTTAGCAGTGAGCTTATTACTGCTTGGCATTTCATTTTTGTTTGGCGCTGGGCCAAGTACCATTTCCGGTACCTTTAGCTTTTACGGGTTAACAGAGTGGGTGCCTGTTGCCACACTTGGCATTGTATTTGGCTTTGCGTTAATGGTTGCCGCGGGTCTAGTCATTTTACAGCAATGTAAGATTATTCCTGCGGCGTGGCCGCTTGCCTTAATCGCCATCATTAGTTTATTTACTTTGTTGACGTTGTTTGCCGAAAACCGCTGGATAGCAGCTCATGGCGGCTTTCCCGTTATTGGTTCTGGGCAAGGGATCATCAAGTATTTTGCGTTAGTACCCATCGCACTATTTCTATACTGTCGTCATCATATCAACACGCGAACGCTAGTGTGGGCGAACTATTTCCCGGTGGCATTGGTTTTAGTCTGGATTGGCGGAATGAAATTTCTCGAACTCGAAGCAAAGGCAATCGTGCCGCTAGTGGAAACTTCACCGTTTATGTCTTGGATGTATGACTTGTTTTCCGTGCAAGAAGCCTCAAATGTTATAGGCGTCTATGACGTTTTGATGGCAGGCTTGCTCGGCATTGGCATTTGGTTTAATCAGCGAGTCTTGATTGGCGTTGCAAGCCTTGGGTGTCTTGCGGTGTTTGTTATGACACAAAGCTTTTTGTTTACCGCAGCCGGTGCGTTCAGCGACATGAGTTTGCTTGGTGGTTTAGGACAATTTGTGATTAAAGACTTGTGGTTCATCGCCAATATCATGGTGCTGGTGTTTTTGACATTGGAGTCCAGCTCAGCTGAGTCTTTAGAGCCCGTGGTCGCGTAAATTTCATTGTGATGCAGCCCGGCTGCCAAAAGAGCGTGACCTAAGTTGCGCTCTTTTTATTTTTATCACATATGCCAGATGTACCAAGTGAAGTTTTTTCCGAAAATAGTCTTGTCGGCAGTGAAAATTAAATGTGAATAAGTTAAGGTCATAAAAAGTTGATATCAGTGGTCTAAGCTAGATTATCAAACGTATATAGCAAGATGCCATTGGCATTAAGTGGCAAAGTGAGCAAAGTTTAAAAGCTGCATGCATTGAAATGGTGTATGTATCGAAGTAGCAAGTTTAAAGAAGATAATTGTATGGAAAGACCAAATACATTAAAGCCAATCTGGCTTTCAGGTGGCGACGTGGAGAAAAAGCGCGCTGAGATCAAAGCATACTTCAACAATAGCTGGCAGCAGTACGAATCATTATTTAGCAATATCAACAATGACGACGCCTATTTTGTGAAGGCTGAGCGGTTACGGCATCCGCTCATTTTCTATTTCGGTCATACCGCTTGTTTTTACGTTAATAAGTTGATGTTAGGGAAATATATCACTCAACGCGTTAATCCACACATTGAATCTACCTGTGCAGTTGGCGTAGACGAAATGTCTTGGGATGACCTTGATGGCAATAATTACGATTGGCCAACAGTGCCAGAAGTGCGTGCTTATCGCCAACAAGTGAATGCACTTATTAACGGGTTAATCGATGAGATGGATATTACTCTACCAATTACGCAAGATAGCCTTGTGTGGGTTGTTTTGATGGGTATTGAACACGAACGTATCCACCTAGAAACCTCTTCTGTGATAATGCGGATGTTGCCGCTGGCTGACTTGACTTTACAACCCGGTTGGGAAGCGTGTGATGAGTACGGTGATGCACCTGACAACAACCTAATCTCAGTAAGCGGTTGTGATGTTCGCCTCGGTAAACCTGAATCAAATCAAACCTACGGTTGGGATAACGAATATGGTGTACAAGACGTCAAAGTGGCACCATTCAAGGCCAGTAAATATGTGGTTTCAAACCAAGAGTTTTTAACCTTTGTCGAAGCTGGTGGCTACAATCAGCCTGAGTTTTGGACGGCTGAAGGTCAAGCTTGGCTGGCTTCAACTAAATCAACCATGCCGCGTTTTTGGGTAAAAAAAGACACAGGATTTTGGCAACGAAACTTAGCCGAAGAAATCCCTTTACCACTCAATTGGCCAGTTGAGGTTAATTACCTTGAAGCGAAGGCTTTTTGTAACTGGAAGTCTGAGCAAAGTGAGCACTTTGTACGCTTACCAACAGAAGCAGAGTGGCAAGTACTACGCGATAAGCTTGATGTTGATCTGCCGACATGGAGCGAAGCGCCGGGAAACATCAACCTTGAGGTATGTGCTTCAAGCTGTCCGGTTAACCGTTTTGAAACTGAAGGTTTATTCGACATCATCGGCAATGTTTGGCAATGGACGGAAAGTCCGATCGACGCATACAGCGGCTTTAAAGTGCACCCTTTATACGATGATTTCTCAACCCCTACTTTTGACGGTAAACACAATTTGATCAAAGGTGGCTCCTGGATTTCTACAGGTAACGAAGCCGTGCGAGATTCACGTTATGCCTTTAGACGCCACTTCTTCCAACATGCAGGATTCAGATACATCGAAAGTGAAGAATCACAAGTGCCAGTGCAAAAGGTCAACCTGTGTGAAATGGATGCGGACGTTGCCAATGCGCTACATAGCCACTACGGAAAGCCAGTTATGCATTTTGGCAATCCATTGCAAAGTGTTGTTTCACAGCTAATGGTGCATTATCAAGGTAATACAGATAAAGCGCTGGATTTGGGTTGCTCGGTCGGTCGTGCAAGTTTTGAATTAGCGAAACACTTTACTCAAGTAGATGGCATTGATTTTACTGCGCGCAATATTCAACACGCGTTGGCCTTAAAAGAAGGCACGCCGGTACGCTTTGCTACCGAGATTGAAGGTGAAATTGTGGACTTCCACGAAGTGTCTACTTCGCAATTAGGTTTTAATGAACTCAGTGAGCGTATCCATTTCTGCCAAGGGGATGGGCATAACCTTAAACCACAATTCGCCGAGTATGACTTAATCTTGTGTCATCGTGTTGTGGAATACTTATATTCACCAAAAACCTTTTTAAACCAAATTAAATCGCGCTTGAATGCAGGCGGGATCCTTGCGATAAGCTCAGCCTATCAGTGGGATAAAGCGCTAACCCAAGCACAAAACTGGTTGGGCGGTTATAAGGTCAGTGGTGAGAACGTCACGGGCCGTGATGGTTTAGAAATTTTACTGGGACGAGATTTTGAACTGTTGGCTGAAGATGAAGTAATGTCCGCCATAAGCAAAAACGCACGTAAAGTTGAACTAGAGCGATGCCAACTTACGCTATGGCGTCTTAAATAGTCGTTGATACACATGCCAGCCAAAGTGCTGGCATGACTTTTTAGGTTAGAGAATGGAATTAGTATTACCCGATCACATTAAGTTTAGTCAAAGCTTGGCTACTCCCATCGACATCAACTTGAGTGATTCCTGCGCTCAAGGCGTCACGCTTGGCGAACTTATTGAGCTTGGTGGCGGTAAAATGCCAGACATTGAACTGGGTTACAATCCGATTGCGGGCAGTGAAGGGCTAAAAGCGGCGATTAAAGCTTATCATCTGCCGACGACGGCATGTGTGGATCTTAATCAAATCGTGTCATTTAGCGGTGCTCAAGAAGCTATTTTCACTACGATGGCGCAATTACTAGACCCACAAGATGAGGTGGTGGTCTGTACGCCAAGTTACCCATCGCTTGCAACACTTCCCAAACAGTTTGGCGCTATCGTCAACACGGTGGCATTGCGAGAAGAGGACAACTGGCAGGTTGATATAGAAAGACTCAAAAACGCAGTGACGACAAAAACCAAACTCATTATCGTCAATGCCCCTCATAATCCAACGGGCACAGGCTTGACTGACAAAGAAGTTGGACAAATACAGCAGCTAGCAGAGCAGTGTGGTGCTTACATTTTAAGTGATGAAGTATCAGCACAGAGCCATGGCGATGACCGCGCAGTAAGTGGGCGCTTTTCGGCTTATCCGCGGTCGATTACGTTAGGCGTATTATCCAAAAGTATGGGCTTACCTGGCATCCGAGTAGGGTGGGCAATTTGCGGTTCGAAAGCACTAGCAGATGCGCTGTTGGCCGGTAAAAGTTACTTAAGCATTTGTGGCAGTAAAGTAGATGATTTATTGGCGACGACCGCATTACTGCATAGTGAAACTATCTTAGCGTATAATGCGAACATCATTGCAAATAACGTCCAATTGATGCGTGAATTTGTCAGTTTATACTCGCAAAAAGTGACTTGGGTTGAGCCTCGTGGAGGTGTGTTGTCATTACTGAAGATTAATTCAGTACGGGATTCTGAAAAGTGGTCACGTCAATTTGCAGAGACCTCGAACACGCTATTGTTACCCGCAAAGTTATTTCTATTGGAGAGCGAGTGCCACTTCCGTTTAGGAACGGGCAAGCGTAACTTTGCCGCTGGTTTGGCAAGGCTCGAAACATATCTCTAAATTAATCCAGCATTCAAACTAAGCGTCTATGATAGGTAATGTTATTTTCAATTAATGCAGGAAAGGAAGAACCTATGGTAAACGTTAAACATTTAATGGCTGGCTTTTTGGCCGTCATGCTTAGTGCATGTGCTTCAATGGGCGATGGTGACAAGGTTGAAAAGCAACGTGCCATCCTAGATATGAAAAACGATGTACTTACTCAGCTTTACAGCAAAAAGCCAGATACGCGTTCGCAAATTGCGGCAGCGCCGGGCTATGCTGTTTTTTCTAATGCCAATATTAATCTGCTATTTGTTGCAGCTGGAACAGGTTACGGTGTCGTACACGATAATACGGCAGGAAGTAACACTTATATGAATATGGCTGAAGGTGGTGTAGGTCTTGGTCTCGGTGTAAAAGATTATCGTATTGTGATGGTATTCCATACTCCTGAAGCAATGAATAAGTTTGTTACTTCAGGCTGGACGTTTGGCGGAAATGCAGATGCTGCAGCGAAAGCCGCTAAAAAAGGTGCGTCGGTAGAAGGCGAAGCCTATTATGGTGATGTTACTGTGTACACCTTTACTGAAAGTGGTTTGGCACTGCAAGCAACAGTAAAAGGCACTAAGTTCTGGAAAGATAAAGAGCTAAATTAACCTGATATAATAACGATTTTAGAGAAAAGCCCCGCAAGTCGGGGCTTTTTGTGATTTACTCTTTGATTTCTGTGGCGTTGAGACTTTTCTCAAAACGCCTATTTAACAATTGGCAGACGATAGTCAACACAATGGCAGCGAACATAAAGCATGAGAACGGCAAAGGTGACTCAGGAACCGCGAGTGCAAGTAAGGGGCCGACCAAAGCGCCGCTACCAAATCGTAGCGTGCCTATCACCGCGGTAGCGGTACCGGTTTGATGCTCAAAGCCCAGTAATATCAGCGCATCAGCGTTGCTGGCAATGATCCCCAAACTCATCATCAAAGGTGCAATGGCAGAAGCTAGCACCCAAACCGAGACTGATTGGCTGCTGAGTATGACCAGTAGTGTCGCGAAGACGATACCAATAGTAAGACCGATATTGAGCATTTTCCTAGAACCAAGCCTTGGCACTAAACGCGTGTTGGCAAAGTTACCGAGCATCAATGCAATCACATTCATGGCGAATAACACTCCAAACAGCTGCTCCGACACACCATAATATTCAAGATAGATAAACGAAACTGAGGTTAAAAAGCAAAAGAATGCGAATGATGCCAGCATCGAAGAAAGAATATCGTAGCGGGCCTTTTTTTGTGTTAACACAATGCGATAGTTTTTTAAGAAGAACGATAAGCTAAGCGGTACATCGGCTTTGGTTGGAATTGCAATACAGAAAAACTGTAATGCGATGATAACCAGTACCGCATAAACCGCTAAGAACCAAAAAATGGCGTGCCAATCAAAGTACAACAAGATCAACGCACCAAGAGAGGGAGCAATAAGTGGCGCGATCATCATGATCATCGAAACATAAGACATCCCTTTGGCTGTGTGTTCTTTGTAATAATAGCGGATCACGCCTGGTACAACGACAGTCGCTGCGGCACCACAAAATGCTTGAACAACACGTAAGAAGCAAAACATATCGATGTCATTCGTTAGCGCAAGCCCAATTGACGATGCTGTAAAGCCGACCAAGCCCCAAATAGCTAACGTCTGTCTTGAGAATCTATCAGCAAGGGGGCCAAACACCATCATGCCGACAGCATAACCTGCTAAATAGCTACTAAGAGAAACCTGTACTTGCTCAAGCGGGCTATTCAAGCTGTCTGCAATCGCAAGCATCGCGGGGAGATACAAGTCGATAGCCAAAGGCGTTATCGCGACAATACTAGCCAGTAATGGCAAGAGTATTGCTGGGAGTGTTGATGACTTCATATGTTGGTATTGTTACCTTGTTAATGTTAAGCAGAATAAATACACCAATCAGAGACGCTTTATATGGAAATGGAACTCGGTGCACTAGAGTGGAGCAACGAAAAGACGGCGTTCTGATCAGCAGAAGTTCATGAAAAATTTTTTATATTGTACTAAGTTAGTCTCGTTAAGTGACGAAATTGCGGTAAACTTAGAGAAACTTAAGTTATAAAATAAGAAAAGGAACAAGTTATGAAAAAACTGGTTCTCGCGATAGCTGTGGCAGCAACGCTTGCTGGCTGCAAAACATCGCCTACCGGACGCACTCAGTTAGCACTCTATTCCGAGCAGCAAATGGACCAAATGGGTGTTGCAAGCTTTGAACAAATGAAGCAAGAGCAAAAAGTTGATACTGATGCTAAAACCAATCGCTACGTTAAGTGTATTGCAAATGCCTTAATAGCACAACTCCCAGCAAACTACGCAAACCAGCAATGGGAAGTTGTGGTATTTGAAGATGACTCTGCTAATGCATTTGCACTACCCGGCGGCAAAATCGGGGTTCATACGGGGATTCTCAAAGTTGCAGAAAACCAAGATCAACTTGCTGCGGTGATGGGCCATGAAGTAGGACATGTTATTGCTGAACACGCTAATGAGCGTGTATCGCAAAACAGTGTGTTGCAGTTTGGCCTGCAAGCAGGGGCGGCGGTGCTTGAAATGAATAATATCGAATATCGCAATGCCATTATGCAGGGATTAGGTCTTGGCGCGCAGTATGGTGTCGCGCTGCCATTTAGCCGCTCTCATGAAAGCGAAGCGGACGTTATCGGCCTAGATCTAATGGCCAAGGCAGGCTTTAATCCTGAAGGCTCGGTTGCGCTTTGGCAAAATATGGCGAAAATGAGCGAACAGCGTCCACCAGAATTTATGTCGACGCACCCTGCGCCTGAAAATCGAATTAAGCAATTACAAGCAAACATGACAACTGCCCAAGCAACCGCTAACAAAGCGCGTACGGGTGGTTTTGCACCAAGCTGTAAACGCTAATTTCTCAAAACACCAATTACCCTTAAGTTAAGTGTAATTGGTGTTGCCTTCTGTTTCACACATCAGCATAAATAGCCGTAACTCTAGCTCAAGTTGATGATAGTGGGGTTCCATATGCTGACAAAGCTTGTAAAACGCCTTGTTATGGTCTTTCTCTTTAAAGTGCGCTAGCTCGTGTACAACCAATGCTCGTAGCACTGCCTCGGGTGCGTGTTTTAACTGTGCTGCAATGTGTATTTGGTGCGACGTTTTTTGTTTTTGCCCGTGTCGTGTGGTTTTGAACGTATGGGTTCCTAACGCATTCAATACCATATTGTTGCGCTTTTCAAACTTGGCCTGCGATACCCGTGGGGTATTTTTTAAGTACTGCTGTCTTAATCCTTCCACATATTCGTAAAGTAGCTTATCGCTTTTGATTTGATGCGGTTCAGGATAGCGGCTTTTGAAAAAAGCACTGAGTCGTTTGCTCTCTATTAATTGAGTGACTTGAGTCTGGATTTGCTCTGAGTAGTTTAAAAAATAGGGATGGGACATTAAAACAGCGCCTCTTGCTTTGCTTCTTTTTCAGCGGGGAATGGATTGCTTACTTGATGATGTATCTCTAAATCTGCAATAAATTGTCTCGCTAAAAATGGCGCATCAAAATTGTCTGCGGTATGGAAAAACACATAAGGTGATTTACCTTCGCTGAGCCATTGATTGAGTTTAGTTAACCAAGGCTGATAAAAGTCTCTATTAGACTCAAGCTGAGAGCAACCAACAAATCGCAGAATAGGGCTGTCTCCAGTGGCAATTGCATGCACAGGTAATCGCGGCTTCTTTTGCTGTGCATCTACTATCGCAGGAGTACTGGCAGGCTCGCTGAAGAGTGCGCGAGTATCCATCACGATGCGGTTGTAGTTATTTTCGATTAAATATTGGTTGTATCTGCGCTCAGCATCGCCTTTGCGGTAAAAGTCCCAATGCCGTACTTCAACACCAACAGTTAGCGCTTTGGGCAACCAAGATAAAAATTGTCGCATTTTATTTATATGTTCAGGCGCAAACTGCGCAGGTAATTGCAGCATTAACACGCCTAATTTAGGAAACAGCGGCGCCATGTTTTTACACCAAGCCAATAATTCATCTTGGCAGTGGCTAAGTGCCATTTCATGACTAAAACGCTTAGGAATTTTAAACGTAAAGCGAAAGTCATCGGGCACTTGTTCTAGCCATTTTAATACGGTCTGCGGATTTGGATCGGCATAAAAAGTCGTATTGCCTTCAACGCTATTAAAAATTTGGCCATACTCTTTGAGCATATTTGTGGCACTACAATGGCTGGAAAATACTCGACCTTTCCAGTGTGCGCTACTCCATTGTGGGCAACCCAGATACAACATAGTGATCAAAACAACGATTAAATGTGTGAATAGTGTATCAGATCCTTAGATTGAGGATGACAATGCAGCGTATTTTTATATAATTGGCGGTTATTGAAAATGAGTCTTAGCGACTGGCTTACCAATACTGTGAATTCATATTGTGTGGTGAGAAGTGATTAGTCGTAAGAGCAAACTGGACTGACAGGAATTTTATGCGCTCTATATACTGCGGAAAACTAAATAAGAGCCATGTAGATCAGGAAGTTGAACTATGTGGTTGGATCAATAAACGTCGTGACCTTGGCGGCCTAATCTTTGTCGATTTAAGAGATAGAGAAGGGCTTGTGCAAGTGGTATTCGATCCTGAAGTGGAAGGCTTAATGGATAAAGCGAATACGTTGCGCCAAGAGTTCTGTGTTCAGATCAAAGGTGTTGTCCGTGCGCGTCCTGAAAGCCAAGTAAACAAAGACATGGCAACCGGTGAAGTTGAGATCTTAGGCACTGGCTTAACCATTATCAACCGTTCAGAACCATTACCGCTTGACTTCAATCAGCAAAACTCTGAAGAGCGTCGTCTAAAGTACCGTTATTTAGACCTACGTCGTCTAGAAATGAGCGATCGCATTAAAATGCGTGCTAAAGCGAGTAGCTTCGTGCGTCGTTTCTTGGATGAAAATGCATTCTTAGACATTGAAACGCCAGTACTAACGAAAGCGACACCTGAAGGTGCACGCGACTATCTAGTACCAAGTCGTGTCCACAAAGGCAGTTTCTATGCGCTACCGCAGTCGCCGCAGCTATTTAAGCAGCTACTAATGATGTCTGGTTTTGACCGCTACTATCAAATCGTAAAGTGTTTCCGTGATGAAGACTTACGTGCCGATCGCCAGCCAGAGTTCACTCAGATCGATATCGAAACGTCATTTATGAGCTCAGACCAAGTTCGTGGCGTGACAGAAAAAATGATCCGTGAAATGTGGCAGTCTTTCCTAGACGTTGATTTGGGTGAGTTCCCTGTGATGCCATACAGCGAAGCGATGAGCAAATATGGTTCGGATAAACCAGACCTACGTAACCCGCTTGAGCTTATCGACGTTGCAGACATCGTAAAAGACGTTGAATTTAAAGTACTAAGTGGCCCAGCGAATGACGAAAAAGGTCGTGTTGCAGTACTATCAGTACCAGGTGGCGCACAACTTTCACGTAAGCAAATCGATGAATATACTAAGTTTGTAGGTATTTACGGTGCGAAAGGCCTTGCTTGGATGAAAGTGAACGACCGTGATGCGGGTAGCGAAGGCGTACAGTCACCAATCGCTAAGTTCTTGAATGAAGAAGTGATCAATGCACTGCTTGAGCGCACAGGCGCAAACACAGGTGACATTATTCTATTCGGCGCAGACAAGCGTAATACTGTAAACGAAGCGATGGGCGCGCTACGTCTGAAGATTGGTCTTGATTTAGAAATCACAGATCTAACTAAGTGGGCACCACTTTGGGTTGTTGACTTCCCGATGTTCGAAGAAGACGACGAAGGTAACCTACACGCGGTACACCACCCGTTTACCGCGCCTAAAGGCGTAAGTGCTGCGGACCTTGAAGCAAATCCAGCAGGTACACTTTCTGATGCATACGATATGGTACTTAACGGCTACGAAGTCGGTGGCGGTTCGGTTCGTATTCACAACAACGAAATGCAACAGGCTGCGTTCAGGATCCTAGGCATTGAAGAGTCTGAGCAGCAAGAGAAGTTTGGTTTCTTACTTGATGCTCTGAAGTATGGCACGCCTCCGCACGCAGGTTTGGCATTCGGTCTTGACCGTTTGGTGATGCTACTGTGTGGCACTGACAACATCCGTGACGTTATTGCGTTCCCGAAAACGACGCAAGCGTCGTGCTTGATGACTGATGCGCCAAGCCCTGCAAACCCAGATGCGCTAAAAGAGCTTGCTATCTCAATAGAAAAGCAGTTAACAGAGCAAGGTGAAGGCGAGTAAGTTCGTCAACCTGATGTAAAAGAGGCGACTTAGGTCGCCTTTTTTGATCAGATGAACTAGCTTATAACTGGTAATCTATACAGTATTTTGGCATTATAACCAAAAAACCAAGAGACGATGCGTTTGGCTGTCATTTTAGGAATTGATCCGGGGTCAAGATTTACAGGCTATGGTGTGATTGCTCACCAAGGTGCAAAGTTCCAATATTTGGGGAGCGGTTGCATTAAAGTTGGTGAACATGACTTTCCCACTCGATTAAAAATGATCTATCAAGGGATCACACAGCTCATAGAGCAGTTTTCGCCGAGCGACTTTGCGATTGAGCAAGTGTTCGTTGCGCATAATCCAAGCTCAGCCTTAAAACTTGGTCAAGCGCGAGGTGCGGCCATTGTTGCAGCGACCATGCAGTCAGTGGTTGTGAGTGAATATTCGGCAAGGCAAGTTAAACAAGCCGTTGCGGGTACCGGTGGTGCAGACAAAGCCCAAGTACAGGAAATGGTAAAGCGCATATTAAAATTGCCAGGCACACCCCAAGCTGATGCAGCAGATGCGTTGGCGGTGGCGATTTGTCACGCGCACTCAAGGCAAAACTTAATAAAAATGGCAGGCGCAGCGCGTAAAACCGTAAGAGGAAGGTTGAGATAACGATGATAGGAAAATTAAGCGGAACACTGTTAGAAAAGCAGCCACCAGAGATATTAATTGATGTTGCAGGTATAGGTTATGAGGTACAAATGCCAATGACCTGTTTTTATGAATTACCGAGCGTGGGCGAGCCGGTTTCCGTATTTACTCACTTTGTGGTGCGTGAAGATGCGCAGTTACTGTTTGGTTTTAATACCAAGATAGCACGTGCATTGTTTCGCACGTTAATTAAAGCAAACGGAGTCGGTCCAAAGCTCGGACTTGCAATTTTGTCGGGCATGTCGGCAGAGCAATTTGTTAGCTGCGTGAATCATGGCGATGCAACGACTTTGGTTAAGATCCCAGGAGTTGGTAAAAAGACCGCTGAGCGCCTAGTGCTTGAAATGAAAGATAAGCTAAAAGACTTTGGCAATGACTTACTCACACCGTTTAGCGATGCCGCTGTACTTGCGCCGCAAGAGCATCCGACGGTAAGTGATACCCCAGCAGATGAAGCGATTGCAGCCTTAATGGCATTAGGGTATAAACAAGTTCAAGCACAAAAAGCGGTAAAAGCCGTAAACAGAGAAGGCATGACGACCGAGAGTATCATTAAAGACGCTCTTAAATCGATGATGTAACTATGATTGAAGCAGATAGATTAATTGAACCTGAGATCCAAGGTAATGAAGATTTAGTAGATAGGGCGATTAGACCTAAATTACTAAATGATTATACCGGTCAGCCGCATGTCAAAAAGCAAATGGAAATTTTTATAGCGGCGGCACGTTCAAGACAGGAAGCCTTAGATCACTTGCTGATATTTGGTCCGCCGGGTTTAGGTAAAACCACGCTTGCGAACATTGTCGCAAACGAGCTTGAGGTTAATATAAAAACCACCTCGGGACCTGTGCTTGAAAAAGCGGGAGACTTGGCCGCATTGCTCACTAACCTTGAAGAAGGGGATGTGTTATTTATTGATGAGATCCATCGTTTAAGTCCTCAGGTGGAAGAAATTCTCTATCCCGCTATGGAAGACTACCAATTGGACATCATGATTGGTGAAGGCCCTGCAGCACGCTCGATTAAACTGGATTTACCGCCTTTTACTTTGGTTGGCGCAACGACACGTGCCGGCTCATTAACCTCACCATTAAGAGATCGTTTTGGTATTGTGCAGCGCTTGGAGTTTTACTCGGTTGCGGATTTGTCTTCGATTGTAACGCGCTCAGCGCATCATTTAAATCTAGAGATCAGCGAGTCGGGTGCAACTGAAGTGGCGCGTCGAGCGCGCGGTACACCACGAATAGCAAATCGTTTACTACGCAGGGTAAGAGACTTTGCTGAAGTGAAGGGCGATGGCTCTATCACTGAAGAGATTGCACACTTGGCGCTGGATATGGTCGATGTTGATAAATGTGGCTTCGATTATATGGATCGCAAATATCTGCTGGCAATCATAGAAAAGTTTACCGGTGGCCCGGTTGGTCTTGATAACCTTGCTGCGGCGATTGGAGAAGAAAAAGAAACCATCGAAGATGTGATAGAACCATTTTTGATCCAACAAGGCTTTATTCAACGCACGCCAAGAGGACGTATTGTCTCTGATAAAGCCTATATGCATTTTGAGCTAAGCAAGCCAGAATAATCCAAGCTGGGTAACAAACACCTTTGTTCTTCATAGCCGAGTATTCACTCGGCTATTTCATTTCTACATTAGAGTTTTGCAAATCACGTTTGCATAAATCCATAATTTTGTATCAGCTCAATTCAAGCAAGATTCATTACCGCTGAAGTAATTTACCTGTGTGTTATACGTTGCTTAAACTATTTGTAGATTGCCTCGTCCTTTAAACCAAGTGCTAAATAAAAACCGCAAAATAATCGAGTGTTAAAGAAAACGAGGAGAGTAATAAGGGGCGTGCACCAAATTTCAGGCAAAAAAAAGCCCGCAAATAATGCGGGCAAAACAACAAGTTGAAGGAAGTAATCCAGGGAACAAGATGAGTTACTTTGGGTTTTATCCACAAAATGCATCATCTAAGCAATACGAAAAATCAGAATCCTATTGCAAGTAACTGTGCTTTGCTGAAACTTCAGCTGCTCGCTCAGTACAGGGTGTATATTAAAGAGGTTTTGGTTTTTCATCAAACTAGAAAAATTCTTTTTTCAGATAAAAAAAACTAATATCAGAATTTTTATTGAGGCTAAAAAGTGAGCTTAAATGTGGCGATGTATTTGTATAAGTTCATGTAAAATATGGGGTTGTATGTTAAATGCGCAAAATGTAAATATTAGATAATCTGTTGTTAATTGGTAAGACCAATTTGTTTTTTGAGGTTTTATTCTCTATTTGTGCATAAAACTCCTATTTTATGCAGTTTTGGGTCATATTTAGAGACTGTGATGGAGATTGCCGAATTTGCTTAAGTTTGGGTAAAGCAAAGGGAGTTACACTGTTTTGCTCTATTTATCGTCAAATACAATGAATTCGCAGTATTGAGATTGTAAGGTATTTGTAGTGTGGTTAAACTAGCTGAACCTTTTGGTAGTAAATCTAGTCTATTTCTAGATATTGCTCAGTAGAGCGCAAGAATATAAATGGCTACCATTGCCGAAACACTTTTGGGAGTATAATAACGTGGAATCGGGACTAAATTTTGTCGATCTAATTTTAAAAGCCAGTTTTTTGGTACAACTTGTAATGTTGACCCTGGTGGGATTGTCTATTGCTTCTTGGGCAATTATTTTTCAACGTAAAACTGTCATTTCTCAAGCCCAAAGCCAATCAAAGAATTTCGAGCAAAAATTTTGGTCCGGTATGGATCTTAGCAAACTCTATAATGAAATAGCTGCAAGGGCTGGTAGTGCAACAGGGTTAGAAGCGTTATTTGTATCCGGCTTTAAAGAATTTGCAAAGCATAAAAAAGGCAATATCCAATCTCCTTCGATTGTTGTTGAAGGTACTCACCGTTCAATGCGTGTCGCGCTTTCTCGTGAAATTGAAAAGTTAGAATCAAGCCTCTCTTTCTTAGCGACAGTTGGCTCTATCAGTCCTTATATCGGTCTATTTGGTACCGTTTGGGGGATCATGAATGCTTTCATCGCGCTTGGCGAAGTGAAACAAGCGACACTGCAAATGGTTGCACCAGGTATTGCTGAGGCGTTGATTGCAACAGCCATGGGTCTGTTTGCGGCAATTCCAGCGGTTATGGCGTATAACCGATTTGCCAAAAATGTAGAAAAGCTAGAAACTCAGTACATTAACTTTATGGAAGAGTTCGCTAACATTCTTTATCGTCAGGCTGCAACACAAGTAGAGGCAAAACAAAATGTATCAGCGTAAGAGACGTCGTCCCGTCGCGGAGATCAACGTCGTTCCTTATATTGATGTTATGTTGGTGCTGTTAATCATTTTTATGGCAACGGCTCCACTTATCCAACACGGCGTAAAAGTAGACTTACCTCAGATGGAAGAGTCTGAATTGGTTGAAACCAAAGACTCGCCACCGATTATTGCCACCATTGATGCTGAAGGTCGCTATTTTGTTACTGTCGGTACCGATCCTGAAGCACCGATGGATGCCGTAGAAGTAGCTGCGGTGATTAAACTAAAGTTAGAACAAAATCCAGATACTCCTGTGATGATCAAAGGTTCAGGCAGAGTGTCATATCAAGAAGTACTCTATTTAATGGACTTCTTGAAAAAAGCGGGTGTTCCTTCTGTTGGCTTAATGACTAAATCATTTGAGGATGAGTAATGAGTTCATTATCTAGCAGCGTAGTTAAGTCAGTATTGCTTCATGGCGCGATTGGCGGTCTGCTATTTGCTACGGCAAATTTTCAAGTTGAAACACCTACTGTGATGGAAGTCACCTTAAATCCACAGCAGAAAGATCAAAAGCCTGAAAGGGCGGTTTCTGCAGTGTCGGTTGATCAGCAAGCGGTTGAGAAAAAGATTGCTGATTTAAAGAAGCGTGAAGAAGAAAAGCAAGCTGCTGAAGATCGCCGTATTCGCGATCTTGAACAGCGAGCACAGCAAGCTAGAAAAGACCGTGAAGCCGAAGCTCGGCGCATAAAAAAGCTGGAGCAAGAGCGTCAAGCTAAGTTGGAAGAGACTCGCCAAGCTGAGGCGCAAGCTAAACGCGCTCGCGAAATTGAGAAAAAGCAACGTGAACAGGCTGATAAAGCGAGAGCTGAAAAAGCCGCTGCGGAAGAAGCTGCTAAAAAGGCTGCTGCCCAACGCCAAGCTGAGGAAGATCGCTTAAGAAAGGCCGAAGAGGCGAGGAAACGTCGCGAAGCTGAGGAAAAACGAAAAGCGGAAGAAGCGGAGCGTCAACGTCAAAAGGCACTTGAAGAACAAATGCTGCGTGACCAGCTTGCCAAAGAGCAGGCAGCAAGAGCTAAGATCCGTCAACAGCAAGTATTGAGCGAAGTGGATAAGTTTAAAGCGCTTATTATGCAACGCATTCAAGCAAACTTGCTTATTGATGAAACAATGAAAGGTAAACAATGCCGAGTAAACATTCGTCTTGCCTTTAATGGCCTTGTGACGCATGTAGAGTCATTGGGTGGCGATAAGCTTGTATGTGAAGCCGCTATCCGTGCTGTGAAAATGGCAGATACTTTACCTGTTTCTAAAGATAAAGACGTGTTTGAACAGCTTAAGAATATCAATTTAACAATTAAACCAAATTTTTAAAGGACGAACATGCTAAAGAAGTTCACAACCTTATTGCTGGTTTTTACTCTGGGTGTTTCACAGTTTGCGCAAGCCGCACTTGAAATTGTGATAACAGAAGGGGTAGACAGTGCTAGACCCATCGCAATTGTACCATTTAAATATAATGGCACTGGTGAAATGCCGTCGAGTTTAAGTGACGTTATTTCTGCAGACTTGATGCGCAGCGGTAAATTTAAGCCTGTTGCCGAGGCTGACATGCCTCAATTACCAACAACTGACTCGGAAATCGACTACGCTGCATGGGTCGATGCAGGGGTTGAAGCGGTAGTTGTAGGCACCGTGACCCAGCAATCTGCTGGACGTTACTTGGTAAAGTATGAACTGATTGACGTGATCAGAGCACAGCTGACCGGTGGTGAAACTCGCATAATGTCGAATGGTCGCTTAATGCAAAGCGACGATCATGTGCTTGAAGGACGCCAAAGTATTGTTAGCAGTACAGGCTTTAGAAATTACGCGCACCAAATTAGCGACGTAGTATATGAAGCTTTAACAGGTGAGCGAGGCGCATTTAGAACTAAGATTGCCTACATTATCGTGCGTGACGGACAGGATAAGCCATACCAATTAGTTGTTGCCGATTATGATGGTTACAACGAGCAGGTGTTATTGCGCTCAAAAGAGCCGTTAATGTCGCCTGCTTGGTCGCCAGATGCAAACAAACTTGCGTACGTGACTTTTGAAAATCGCCAATCCCAAATTTACATTCAAGATATCTATACAGGAAAGCGTGAACTGATCACTAGCCATCCAGGTATTAATGGTGCGCCACAGTTTTCTCCTGATGGAACTAAATTACTTGCGGTACTCTCTAAGGACTCAGGTGGTGCGACAGAAGTTTATCTAATTGACCTTAAAACTCGTCAAGAAACACGCTTAACTCGACACCGTAGTATAGATACTGAGCCTTCTTGGCACCCAAACGGTCAAGAAATTGTGTATACATCTGAAAGGGGTGGTAATGCTCAGATTTATAAGTTAAATTTAAAAACTGGTAGGTCTAAGCGAGTGACGTTCGACGGCGACATGAACTTAGCAGGTTCGATCACACCAGATGGAAAGCGTCTGATTATGGTTAACCGCACGCTTGGCCGTTACCACATTGCGAAAAAAGAATTAGATTCCGGGCTGTTTCAAGTTCTCACTCGTACGAGATTAGATGAGTCTCCGAGTATTGCACCAAATGGCTCGATGATAATATACAGCACCTTGCACAATAATAAGCAGGTATTGGCATTGGTGTCTATGGATGGTCGTTTTAAGGCAAGGTTACCTGTCTTGGATGGCCAAGTTAAGGCACCAGCCTGGTC
Source organism: Pseudoalteromonas sp. JC28 (assembly GCF_013319255.1). Classification (NCBI taxonomy): domain Bacteria; kingdom Pseudomonadati; phylum Pseudomonadota; class Gammaproteobacteria; order Alteromonadales; family Pseudoalteromonadaceae; genus Pseudoalteromonas; species Pseudoalteromonas sp. JC28. The sequence goes on from NZ_QOKX01000005.1 coordinate 439,211, forward strand.
GCCGTTTTTACAGTAATTTTGCTGGTTAGATTTATAAAGATATAGGAATATACTCGATGCAACTTAACAAAACTCTAAAAGCCTTAATGGTCGCGTTGCCAGTGATGACACTTGCAGCATGTAGCTCATCTTCAAGTGTTGACGAGGGCGCGGCGAGCGAAAGCAATCAAGCGGCAACCAATCAAGATAATAACACTGTTGACGTAAACACTATTTCTCGTGAGAAATCAGCAGAAGAAAAACTACGAGAGAAATACGAAGCACTACGTCAAGAACAGATCGTATACTTCGATTTCGATAAATCTACTATTCAGAGTAAGTACGCCGAATTACTTCAAGCGCACGCTGATTTCCTAGTGAAAAACCCAAGTGTGAAAGTACTAGTAGAAGGTCACGCAGACGAGCGTGGTACGCCTGAGTACAACATCGCGCTAGGTGAAAGCCGTGGTAAGGCAGTAGCTAAGTACCTTCAAAGCCTTGGTGTTTCTGACAGCCAAATTTCTGTAGTGAGCTACGGTGAAGAGAAACCTTTAGTGAAGTCACGTACAGAAGAAGCATTCGCTAAGAACCGCCGCGCGGTATTGGTGTACTAAGAAAGAGTTATTATGAAGCCGAATACTATTTTGGCAGCATTCTTACTCATGAGCGGGAGCGCCCAAGTTTGGGCTGCTCCCGCTCCTGTTTCAGAAGCTGCAAATTCAAATCAAACACTGGAAGAACGAGTCTCTCAACTTGAGAGTATGATGAGAACTCGCAATTTGCTACAGGCTGAGCTACAGCAACAACTTAATCTGCTGCAAGAAGAAGTAAGCCAAGTACGCGGTGTGACGGAAGAGCAAAGCTATAAGCTTGAAAAAGTGCTACAACGTCAACGTGAGCTGTATCAAGAGATTGAAAATCGCGTTAGCCAAGCTTACGACCAGTCAAAAACAACTGCTGCGGCAACGCCAGATGTTACGCCCGAACAAGCATTTAGCAGTAATCTATCAGAGAATGAAGCGTACGACCGTACTGTAAACATGATAATGAAGGATAAACGCTACGATGCGGCGATCCCTGAGTTTCAAAGTTTCTTGCAGCAGTATCCAAACTCAGTATATGTGCCGAACGCGCATTACTGGTTAGGTCAGCTATTCTTAATAAAATCTGACGATGGTAAAGCTAAGTCTCATTTCGCAACCGTTGTTGATAATTTCCCTGAATCGAATAAACGTCCAGAAGCGATGTTAAAGCTGGGCACTATTATACATAAACAGGGACAAGCAGCAGAAGCGAAGACACTCCTTAATAAATTGATTAAAGAGTATCCAAGTACGACGCCTGCAAAATTGGCAACAGAGCGTTTAGCGAAGATGTAGTTATCACTTTTTGAGCTGAGTGCCTTAAAATTAGGCGCTTAGTCATAAAAAGTGAAAAAAACTAGCTATTTCAGTTGCACTCAAAATTTAAATAAGTATTATAAGCGCCCGCAGCAGGCGATTGGTAACAAAAAACTGCTGCGTTAAGTGGGTCATTAGCTCAGTTGGTAGAGCAGTGGACTTTTAATCCATTGGTCGATGGTTCGAGTCCATCATGACCCACCACTTATAAGCTTTAGAATTCATGTTTGAGCGGGTCATTAGCTCAGTTGGTAGAGCAGTGGACTTTTAATCCATTGGTCGATGGTTCGAGTCCATCATGACCCACCATTTATAAGCTTGCGAATTCGATTTTGAGCGGGTCATTAGCTCAGTTGGTAGAGCAGTGGACTTTTAATCCATTGGTCGATGGTTCAAGTCCATCATGACCCACCACTTATAAGCTTGCGAATTCGATTTTGAGCGGGTCATTAGCTCAGTTGGTAGAGCAGTGGACTTTTAATCCATTGGTCGATGGTTCGAGTCCATCATGACCCACCACTTAATAAGCTTGCGAATTCGATTCTGAGCGGGTCATTAGCTCAGTTGGGTGAAAAAAGACCGAAGCATCGCTTCGCAGCTTTTTGAACGCGAGTCAGGACGACGAGCCGGAACACCTCTTCAGGATGAATTAATGGCACTTTTAATGCTTGAGCGGGTCATTAGCTCAGTTGGTAGAGCAGTGGACTTTTAATCCATTGGTCGATGGTTCAAGTCCATCATGACCCACCACTTTACAAGCTTTATAATTCATATTTGAGCGGGTCATTAGCTCAGTTGGGTGAAAAAAGACCGAAGCATCGCTTTGCAGCTTTTTGAACGCGAGTCAGGACGACGAGCTGGAACACCTCTTCAGGATGAATTAATGGCACTTTTAATGTTTGAGCGGGTCATTAGCTCAGTTGGTAGAGCAGTGGACTTTTAATCCATTGGTCGATGGTTCGAGTCCATCATGACCCACCATTTTACAAGCATACGAATTCAATCTTGAGCGGGTCATTAGCTCAGTTGGGTGAAAAAAGACCGGAGCATCGCTTCGCAGCTTTTTGAACGCGAGTCAGGACGACGAGCCAGAACACCTCTTCAGGATGAATTAATAGCACTTTTAATGCTTGAGCGGGTCATTAGCTCAGTTGGTAGAGCAGTGGACTTTTAATCCATTGGTCGATGGTTCAAGTCCATCATGACCCACCACTTTACAAGCATACTAATTCAGTTTTGAGCAAGTCATTAGCTCAGTTGGGTGAAAAAAGACCGGAGCATCGCTTCGCAGCTTTTTGAACGCGAGTCAGGACGACGAGCCAGAACACCTCTTCAGGATGAATTAATAGCACTTTTAATGCTTGAGCGGGTCATTAGCTCAGTTGGTAGAGCAGTGGACTTTTAATCCATTGGTCGATGGTTCGAGTCCATCATGACCCACCATCCTCTTATTCTTCATATATTATTCAAAATACTTTCTTAAACTCGCCATTTAGAGCTAAACAATCGCTAGGATTACCCCTGTATTTTTCGTATAATTCCACCTAATTATGCAATGTGGACTAGTGGTCGAGAAATGAGTCTAGCTGAACGTATTATGCCGGAAGATTATATCTTCCCTCCAAAACCTGCCCCTCTTACCGTTGAAGAAAAAGCAGAGTATAAAGCGCGTATCAAAGCGCTATTAGTTGAAAAGAATGCGGTACTGGTTGCCCACTATTATACTGATCCTGAGATCCAAGCACTTGCTGAAGAAACTGGCGGCTGTGTTGCTGATTCATTAGAAATGGCACGCTTTGGCGCTAAGCAAGAAGACAAAGACATGATCATCGTAGCCGGCGTGCGCTTTATGGGCGAAACGGCAAAAATATTGACACCGCACAAAACCGTTGTGATGCCAACACTCGAAGCAACTTGCTCGTTGGATGTAGGTTGCCCTATCGACGAGTTTTCTGCGTTTTGTGATCAATACCCAGACAGAAAAGTGGTGGTATACGCCAATACTTCAACTGCGGTAAAAGCAAGAGCGGATTGGATTGTCACCTCTTCTTGCGCGCTTGAGATTGTTGAGCACCTTGATGAGCAAGGTGAAAAAATTATCTGGGGTCCGGATAAGCACTTGGGTTCTTATATTCAAAAGAAAACGGGTGCAGATATGATCATGTGGAACGGTGCATGTATCGTTCATGATGAATTTAAAACCAAAGCCCTTAAAGACATGAAGCAGCTACATCCTGACGCCGCAGTACTGGTTCACCCTGAGTCTCCTGCGGAAATCGTAGACTTAGCGGATGCAGTAGGCTCAACGAGTCAGTTAATTAAAGCTGCGCAAGAAATGGATAATCAGAAGTTTATCGTTGCTACCGATCGCGGTATCTTCTATAAAATGCAGCAACTTTGCCCTGAGAAAGAGTTCTTCGAAGCACCAACCGCTGGTGAAGGCGCTACATGCCGTAGCTGTGCCCATTGCCCTTGGATGGCAATGAACGGCCTACAGGCAATTGAAGAAGCGCTTATCAGCCCACAGGGCAAAGAAGTCTTCGTTGATATGGAGTTGCGTGAAGGCGCACTACGTTCGCTCAATCGCATGCTAGATTTTTCTGCATCCTTGCAGAAATAGTAGGATTAATAGACAAATAGATCCTAAAAGCAAAAAACTGCTTGATAAAGTGCGAGGCTTTTCATAGTATTAGCCCCGCAATTCAGTGCGGAGAGATGGCTGAGTGGCTTAAGGCGCACGACTGGAACTCGTGTATACGTTTATAGCGTATCGAGGGTTCGACTCCCTCTCTCTCCGCCATTTTTTCCTCTTTAAAATCAATCACTTATCACGCTCGCTTGTTATTTTGGGGACATTTTGGGGATACGCGGAGTGATTTTAGTGTCTTCAAATCCTAAATATTTGCTTGCTCTACTAGCCATATCTGGCACTTCTTGTTCCATCCATTTTCCATAATGCTGCTCAATCATCTTGGTTGATGTATGCCCCATTTGATTTGCAATCCAACGTTCGTTAACACCCGCAGTTAGCAATTGACTGGCAAAAGTGTGTCGAGCTTGACTTGGACCACGATAACGAATCTTGGCCTTTTTAAGATGGGTTTTAAAAAAGCGGTCACGGTAGGGGGCTTCGCCTTTTAGTTCGTCATGAGAAAGTGAGTTCACAAACACAAAACGCACACTCTCCGATTTAGCCGTTTTATTATCCTGCTGCGTCACTGTGATTTTTCGCGGTGCTAACATTGCGCTAAGTGCCAATTGCTTGCGTATTATTTCAAGTGCTGGCGCAAGCAAATGTACCGTTCGCACACTGCCGCGCGTCTTGGGTACTTTATAGCGCCCAAGCACGATAGCGCGCTGCACTTTGATAGTGCCTTTGTCTAGGTCTACATCTTCCCACGCTAGCGCCAACAACTCAGACAGGCGCAAACCCGTCCAGCAACAAAATACAAACGCATTCACTTCCTGTGGGCGGCTTGTAGGCGTGTTTGCAAACGTGTTTATTTCCTCCCTTGTAAATGGGTCTGGCTCATCCCTAACCACCTTTAAATTGTCAATGTAGTCAAATGGGCTGAACTCTAATAGCCTATCCGCCTTTGCATCATGAAACACACCACGAAACGGTATCAATAACTCATTGATGGTCTTATTGCTCAGGTTCGCCAAGTCAACGCTAATCCAAACCTTTAAATCACTCTGTTTTATTTGGTTGAGCCTATGCGCTCCCCACTTAGGCAGGATGTGATTTTTGATTTTATTGTCGTAAGAACGATGCGTGCTGTGTGCAATTTGGGTTTTTTTAACGCTTAACCAAACTTCCAACGCATCACGAACGGTGGGAATTTCGTTTTGTGGCGCACTCCAAATGTGCGCGCGCTGTGAATCAGGAAAGTGTCTGGCATAGTCAAATGTGTTGGTGGCAATTTCGTGGAGAATTGCCGCGCGTTTATTAACGGCAAACTTAATGTTTGACCTAGTAACCTTTAAGCCTTTTAGTGCTTCGCGGCAACGTACACCGCGAAACCTAAAAAAAATACGAATCCATTTGCCGTGTATCTCAATGCCTTCGAACTGGTCGGCATAGTCCTTTAAATCGCTCATTACAGCGTGTTCTCTACGTATTCATTCCAACGCTCGAAATGGTAATAGACGCGCCCGTCTGGCGCTTTTCGCCATATATGCCCCTCTGGGATTTTTCCGTCTTTGCGGCGACAATCCAGCATATCCTTTTTAATCCCTTTTAATCGCTCAAATACTGGTGGTAATACCCAACCTAGCTGTACGTATGTTTCCATTTTTAAAGCCCTCTGATTAATGTTCGTTCTTTGATATGATTACTTTGCACCATTGGTGTGAGTAAAATAATATGTAAACTTTACCTTGATTGTAAAGTAATACAGTAAAATTTATTGTAAAAAATATTTTTTGATAGTAATTTGATAATATAAATGGACAAGAGAGGGTTTATGAAAGATGTAAAACTTAGTTTTAGTTCTGTAAAGCAAGGTTCGGTTATTGATGTTGTCAGTTGCAAAAAGGTTGCGGCGGGTACAAGTGGGAGTGGGTTAGACCCAGTAGACAAAAAGTCACCAGAAGTGAGCAAGAGTGGCGTTAGTCACTCTGGTGGAGCGGTGAAGTAAACTATAAATAGGAAATCTAATGTTAACGTTAGTTGAGCAGCAGCTTTTAAGATTTGGTGAGCATATTGTTTTAGCGTATGTTTTTTGTTGGTTGCTGTATTTGTTTGCTTACAGGCGGGCAGATAGTAATAGTGTTACCTTAACTTACCTAGTCTTGTTTTCGTTGTTGATGAGTTACATTACTCCTTATCTCTATACATACGCTGTTAACAATGTTGGGGTTGTGCCAAAGGCTGTGTTTCACCTTGCCTTTTGTGCTATTCAAATATTGGCAATGTGCGTTATCCGTATAAACCATAACTACTTCAGGTTGAAAATGAGCAAGATGACTCTAGCGGTCATTTATCTCTATGCCTCGCAAGTGTTCATTCACTTGATTAGGCTGCTTGAAAAAGTAGTATTCGGCACATCCGAACTTGCGTTATTTTACACACACGCAATTAACACTGTTAATGTTATGTTGCTTATTGTTTGTGTTTTGTGTATTGTTCTGCCTAGAGTTATTTCAAGCACAAATGAAGAATATTTGTAAAAAACGGTGGTTAGATGGAGCTTATTGTTGGCATGGTTGTTTTTGGGGTTGTGTTGTTAACTGCTTATCTGGCGTACAAAGAGGTGAGTCGTTCGCATACCCACTATAAAGAGTCAGCGTCGACAGCAGACTTTACGAATGTTGTTGATATTGAGCACTACCTTGAATGCAAAGCCTTGGGTTTGGGGAGTGAGGTGTATAAAGCCGATAGTCTAGCAAGTAGGACTATACTCCTGAAAAGGAGAGATAGGTTGCTAGAGGTAATTGGTAAGTAAAAAGGCTCCTTAGGGAGCCTTTTTTAATGACATTAGAGCGGTGCTAAGTTCATCTTTCTTAGTTTGATTTATTTTTTGAAGTACTTCGTAAACCTCCGCAACCCTATTGGGGTTCATCTTCTCATAAACATCAAAAAAGTTAACTATTTCTGTGTCAGATAGATTATCTATCCTAGCGATGGTTTGAAATGACTCGGTAAGAGCATCCACATCTAATCTAGTGGCGAAATCTTCCTCAAATTCACTCTCATGGAAAACGCTCTCGTCAACTCCCAAAAAAGAGGTAAGCCTTTTTATCTGCTCACCTGATAGGTTGTTTCTTCCGCTAAAGTAATGGCTGACAGCGCCTTGACTACGGACGTCAAAAACCTCCATGAGGTCACGCTGTTTAATTCCCTTCTTTTTCATTATGGCTTGCACGGCCTTAGCCCAAGGTGCTTGTTTCATGAGTGAGATCTTTGTGTTTTATACCTAGTAAAGATATTACAACCCTATGATGTGATTATCAATTGTCAATTTGTAAGTAAATTCTGTTGACTTTGTAATGTGTGGGTTGGTAAATTTATACGGAATACTTTACTAATATACGGAGGTAACATGAATTTGGCTGAATGGTTTAAATCTCAGAAAGATTCTGCTGTCGCTAGAAAGGAGCTAGGGCTTTTTTTGGGTCGCTCTGAAGCGGCAGTTATGGCCTACACCTACGGCTACCGAAAAGCACCAGATGAAGTGATTGAGAAAATCGCAGAATTTACGGGTGGTGAGGTGACTATGGATGATATCAAGACTCAACATCAGGTATTCAAAGATAAGGAGGGGTCATTTGCATTTTCATCTCTAAAGGGGCAGAGGTTGGGGCGTCCAATTGTTTCGGTATGCAAAAGCTCCACGCGAGATGAAAAAGTGAGCTTTATGGCGGCAATTGCCAATGAAATTGCGCTGGAGGTTGGGGCATGAATAATACAATAAACAGAAAAGACATCATTGTTTTAGATACAGAAACTACGGGCTTAGGTGATGATGCTGTGGTGTGTGAAATCGCGATAATTGACGGCTTAGGTAATACGTTGCTGAATTCGCTAGTTGACCCGATGGCAGAAATCCCAGATGGGGCAATTGCGATACACGGTATCACAAACGAGATGGTAAAAGGCCAGCCAACTTTTCATGAGATTCTACCCAAAGTTAAAAGCATTATCAGTGGAAGAACTCTGTGCATTTACAATGCCGACTATGATTTGCGCATTATCTCCCAATCTATCAGTTTTGAGCAATTGCTGTGGAATCGAATAGCAGATTCTATCTGCGTGATGAAAGACTATGCCGAATATTACGGCGAAGTTAATTACTACGGTGATTTTAAATGGCAAAAGCTAGTCAATGCGTGTGAGCAACAGGGCATTGATACTTCAAAGTTTAATGCGCACCGCGCGCTTGCTGACTGCCAAATGACACTTGCGCTAATGAATAAATTTATGGTCATTGAGGGGTGAACCATGAGTCATTCAATCGTAGAAATCGACGAGTTAATCACCGAGCCATCACATTGGGACTTCCAGCTGATGAAAGTCCGCCAATTACGCGCTCAAATCAAATCACACAAAGCACAGCGCGAAGCTGAGCAGCAACGCATTGAGCAAGAGACGCGAGCCCAACGCAACGGCGAACGCAGCAACCAATTATTGAAATCAGCGCTAGCCATGGCAGCACGCAACCGAATGAGCGCAAGCAAAAGGGTGGTGTTATGAAATCAAACACATATTACAGCAATCTTAATGGCGGAATTCGGATTTGTTTAACGTTGTCATTTTTGACAAAGGGGACAACGTACCCAGTTGGTCAGTCATCTGTCGATTTGTGGTTGGACACTGTAGATAGCTTTCACGAGTGCGGCATGCACCACATTGCACATAAAGTGGATGAAGCCGTTTGCAATGTGGTTGAAAAGTGCGGGGTAGAGAAATGAGTGATATTTCTCGTGAGTGGCGAGTCGAAATGAAATCGCTATTAGTTTTAACAAACGAACGAATCGAACACTACTGGGGTGTTATTTCGTGTTACCAAAAACTAACCCAAGAAGAAAAGGAAGAGGTAAAGGCTGTAGTGCGGGAGAACACGGCGGCTGTTGAATTAATTCGCTGTGATATTGCCACACTTAACGAGCGCGGAGTGATTGATATTAGCGAGGCGCTGCAGGAGCTGCTTGACGAATTGTTGGGTTGTGAAATGTGTCAGAGCGTTGGCCGTGAGGTCGTTGGTTTAGTTACGCAAAACTCCCCAACTGGCGAGGTGGTTGATTGGTGGTTATGTAGTGACTGCATTCAATACTTTGAAGAAAACGGCGCTCCTGGTTCGGTTATTCGTAAAGTAGAAGGGGTGGTGAAATGAAAATCAAGTTACTTGTAGACTTACCTATTGATGAGCAGCACGGCGCCAAAAAAGGGAAGGTGTTTGAAGTTCACAAGGTTTCGCACGACTTATCGCGCGACTTATATTACTTTTATGACCATGCGGGGCAAGAGTGCGCAGCATGGGCAAGAGAAGTTGAAGTAATCGAATGATTGATTCACGTTCACTTCCCATTTGCTGGGAGCTTGTCGGCAATAGCGAAAAGATGCAGCCCATTACCATTACTAGGGCTGCTCCGCATTGTTGGGGTAAGTTCGGTTTTGATAAGATTGCGGAGCAAGTTAAATCACGCTTGGCGCTAATACCTACTAACCGCTTACGCCGCATTGCTGCGCATGGGTATGCGAAACGCTTTAACTCAGAGACAGCGAAAAACCCTGAGCGCTCAGCCAATATTTACCTGCGAAAAACCATTGAGCGAGTCACTGAAATTGTTGACCGTTCGCCACTTACTATCCGCGAATTAAACAGCAAAAAAGCCCGTAAAGATAAAGCTAAGCAGATCACCACGATTTGCCAGCAAATGGGTATTGTTGAGTTTGATGAAAGCACAACCCTTGAAGGTGCTGAGCAACTGGTTTTTGCCAGTTATATTGCAATGCATGATTTCACGATGTCGCAAGGGGTGACGCCCCCATATCAAGCCACTTTTAACGCCGCCAAATCCAAACTTACGAGTGAGGGTTGGGAGCGTTGCGATACCAATTTGCTAGCAGACCGATTAGAACGCGGTATACGCCGCATGCAATGTGATAAATGGTGGTTGCGCAAACTAAACCGTTTACGCGACACCACGCTTGAGCATTTAAATATCACTATGGGTCTGGTTAAAAAAGGGGTCTCCCCGTATGCCAGCAAAGATGCAGTTCAAGAGTTCCGCCACAGCAAAAAGTCACAACGTGAATGGGTTGAGTCCATGCAGCTTGAAAGCAAGGACGGCGAAACCATCGACCTAAAACACGTTTTTGACCATTCCATTTCTAACCCCGAAATTAGGCGCATTGAAATGATAGTTCGCATTCGTGGCTATAAAGAATGGGCAGAGGAAAAAGGCATGGCGTGCATGTTCTACACCGTTACTGCGCCGTCTAAGTACCACGCCTGTAGCGGCAAATATAACAACGCATCGCCACGCGAAACCCAAGAGTATTTGGTAAAACAATGGTCGAAAGTCCGCGCTGAGTTATCCAAGGCTAAAATTGGGGTGTTTGGTTTGCGTATTGTTGAGCCTCACGCAGATGCAACCCCG